>NZ_LGKN01000003.1:600000-900000 GCF_001306175.1 Ardenticatena maritima | reverse complement strand
TTCCTTATGCTTCAAATTCGCCATGATGTGGTCACACCCGACCGCCGCGACCAGGGGCTGTATCGTTGGACTATCCTGGATGCCTTGGCTGCGCTGTTGTTCGTACAATTAACTACCCAAAAGGAGGTGCTTATGTCGGACCAAAATCCTACCACATTAGAAGACTTCCTGAATAGCCTGCCTGCGCTGGACAGCGACCTCAAGAAGGGCTTGTTCCTCTTGGGTGCGCTCACGGAGCGCTTGTTGCGGGTACAAAGCCAAGAGCGGGGCAACGCGCCTTTCTGGAAGTCTCTCAAAAGTCTCAAAATGACTGAGACGGACTTGAAGGGGCTCTTGCCCAAAGTGCGCAACAAGTTGCAGGAATACGACCGGTTCCGTGGGGGCGAGGATATGCTCTTTCAAAAGGCTTCGGCTTACTTTGCCCAGTCCCCATCCCCTTGGAGGATGAGTGTAGACGAACTGAACTTCTACTTTGCCCTGGGTATGGGACTGTTCCCTAAAGTTGCTCAATTTATTTACACCAAAAAGGAGGAGGTTGAAGCATGAATACACTCCAGAATCGACACGAAATCCTGTTCTTGTACGATGTCTCGTGGGCCAATCCCAACGGCGATCCCATGGACGAGAATAAGCCCCGCGTTGATGAAGAAACAGGCATCAACATTGTCACTGATGTGCGGCTCAAGCGTACCGTGCGAGATACCCTGATGGAGTTAGGCCACGAGGTTTTCTTGCGGGAGGAACGTACCGAGGATGGCAACCGCAAGACCAAAGAAGATATCATGGCGTATTACGACAACGACCCCAAGAAGGTGCTGGAGCGATGCGTTGATATTCGCCTGTTCGGTGGCACCTTTGCCATCAAGGGCGATGACCAAAACGCGTTCTCCTTGACCGGGCCGGTACAGTTCAAGTTCGGGACCTCTCTGCACCGGGTGAAGGTGGAACTTATCAAGGGGACCAGTATTATGCCCTCAGCCGCGGACAAGCGTCAGGGCACTTTCACCGAGGTCTATGTGGTACCTTATTCCCTTCTCGCTTTCTACGGTGTGGCCAATGAAAAAGCCGCCGAGGCGACACACCTCACCGAGGATGACCTTGACGCCATGTTCAAAGCGCTGTGGGTAGGGCATAAGGCCGGGACTGATGTCATTACCCGCTCCAAGTTTGGCCATGAGCCGCGGTTGCTGGTGGATATCGTCTACAAGCCCGACGCTCTGACGCATATAGGCGAATTGAATAAATTAGTAGCCTTCCGCAGTGAAAAGGCTGATGAAGCCATCCGCGATATCAGCGAAGGTGTGCTGGACTTGAGCGGACTGGCCGAGAAGGTGGCCAAGTACAAGGACAAGATTGAGAAAGTACGGGTGCTGGTAAGTGACCGGGTGCGCGTGGCGCCGGCTGTGGAGGCCGTGTTCGCCGAAATTCCGGTAGAACCCTTCCCGTGGAGTGATGAAACATGAAAGTAGTTGTCTTTGACCTCTGGGGCGATTACGGTCACTTTCGCCGCTTCTTCACCACCTCCTCGCCGCTGACCTACTCCTTTCCCCCACCCACTGCGGTGCGGGGGATTGTGGGGGCTATCTTGGGCTTGGACAAGGATGAGTATCTGGTGGCTACCGCAGACCTAGCCGTCGGCGTGCGGGTGCTCGCAGCGGTCAAGCGGGTGCGCTGGGGGCAGAACCTGATTTTCACTAAAGGAAGTGGAGACAAGTTCGATCCAACCCTTTTTCGAGATCGCAAGGGCGATCAGAACAAGACGTTGCGCACCCAGGTCAAGTACGAGTATCTGAAAGCGCCTCGTTTCCGCCTCTATGTGGGTGGTGACGCCGTACTCCTGGATGAATTGGCAGCCTTGCTTCAGGAGCACCGCACCCACTATACCGTTTCTCTGGGCCTTTCGGAGTTGCTGGCCGATTTTGCCTACGTGGGTACATATACCGCTCGACAACTTCCACCGGGAACCTACGACCTGAGTACGGTCTTTCCTGCAGAGGTCTTGGATGCTGAACATGGCTTGCAAGAAGCCCTGCACCCCGGCATCAAACTCGCCAAGGAACGGGTAGCCATCTACTTAGCCCCAGACCGCACGCCCTTGCTCTACCAGGATGTAGTGCTGGACATGGGTGGTCGGCCGGTTCGAGTCACGGTGAAAGAGCCCGTGTATCAATTGGACAGTGAGGAGGTGGTGTACCTATGGCCTCCGGCCTCTACTCGCATCCCGGCATCCCGTTAGAAGACCACAGCAACCGGGTGCTGGCTCTGGCCCGTGCCTTACTGAACGAAGCTGCGCCGGCGTGGTGGCAAGATGCGCGCCGGCGCAGCCTGCTGGAAATGGCCGTCGCCCTGCACGACTTTGGCAAGGCAACAATGTTTTTCCAGGAGGCTTTGCAGGGGGAGCGGCGCAAGGACGCCTTTACCCGACACGCGCGGCTTTCGGCCCTGTTCTTCCTGCACCGCGCCACCGCGTGGTTGGGCGAGGAAGCCGAGGGCCATTGGCTCCCGCTCCTTTTCGCCTACCTGGCCGTCCTGCGCCACCACACAAGTCTGAAGAACGTAGCTGACGAACTGCACCCTCCCGACGAAGCTGAGCGGGAAGTGCTGGAAGCCCAAATCCAGGCTATTCCTGCGGACAAGACCAATGCCTATCTGGCCGCGCTAGACCTGCCTGAGGAGATCCAGGCTGTCCTGACCTTTTCCCCCGAAGCATTCCAATCTTGGCTCGGGGATGAAGCCTCAACCCTTTTCCGCACCTGGCGAAGACGGTGGCGTGGTTGGAAGAGGGAAACCCAGGACGCGGAGGGCTATTGGGCTTTCCTGACCGGCTTCTCTGCATTGTTGGACGCAGATAAGTTAGAAGCCGGGGCTAAAGGGTACCTGCCCTCACGGGGGGATGTACCTTCGGATGCAGTAGATTGCTACAAGGCGCGGGTTTTCGGTCCGCCTTCGGTGGAGGGGCTCAACGCAATGCGGGAGCAGGCGTACCGTGAAGTGCTGGCCGGACTCCGTTCCCCAGACCATCATCTGTACACCATAACTTTGCCCACGGGGATGGGCAAGACACTGACTGGTATGGCTACGGCTTTGAAATTGCGCGACTTGGTGCGCGAAAAAACTGGACAGGCGCCTCGTATCATCTACGCGTTGCCTTTCCTTTCTATTATTGACCAAAACGCAGACATTCTGGAGCAGGTGCTGGCTGTGGCTTTGGGGCTCACAGAAGGGGAAGCACCTTCCGCGTCTTCTCCCGACCCCTGCGACCCGGAAGATCGCGGCAAAGGCCTGGTGGAAAATCGCCTGCTTATCAAGCATCACCACTTGGCCGATGTGCAGTATCGGGTGCAAAACAAGGATGCAGATAAAATCGAAGAAGCCGTGCGCGAATTGGACTATGCGGCCTCCCGGCTTCTTACTGAGGGCTGGCACTCTGAAATCGTGGTGACAACCTTTGTGCAGCTTTTCAACACTTTGTTGGCCTGGCGCAACGCTGCGGCGCGGCGGGTGAACAAATTGCACCATGCTATCCTGCTCCTGGACGAGGTGCAGGCTTTGCCCGCGGTGTATTGGCCTTTGGTGCGTAATCTGTTGACCGAGGCCGCAGAACGTCTCGGGGCGTATGTCATCCTCATGACCGCGACCCAACCCTATTTGTTGGAAGATGCTCACGAATTGGTGCCCAATCCTCACGCTTATTTTTCGGTTCTGGACCGACTGGATGTGCATATTCATCTGGAACGCCGGACTCTAGAAGATTTCGTGGCCGATTTCGTGCCCGAGCGAGGGAAGTCCTACCTCTTCATGGTCAACTCCATCGCCGCGGCTCAGGAATTACACAGCTTGTTGGAAGATGCTTTAGACGAGGATGTCGCTTTTCTTTCCACCGGCGTGACGCCTAAGGAACGCCTGGAGCGTATCCGCGCTCTCAAAGCCGGGCGCTACCGCTTTGCGGTCTCCACGCAACTTTTGGAAGCCGGAGTGGATGTGGACTTTGATGTCATCTATCGAGACTTGGCTCCCTTGGATTCGCTGGTGCAGGCCGCGGGGCGATGTAACCGTAACCTGCGTGCAGGCCGACGGGGGCAATTTCACATAGTGCACTGGATAGACGACAAAGATTGCTCCTACGCGCACCGGATTTACGACCCTGTACTGTTGGCCCGTACGCAAACTCATCTGGAGGGGCATACCCATCTGCGGGAGCCGGAGTTTCTTGACCTACTGCGGGATTACTTCCTGGATGTGTGGGAAACAGGTATTCCATGGGATGTAGCCGACGCCCTGTGGGAGGCCGTGTGCACGTTGCGCTTTGACGGCGAGAAAGACAAAGCCTGCGTGCTTAAGGCTAAAGAGGCACCGGGGGCGTATCTCAGCCAGTTCTGTCTGATTGAGCAACAACCCTACAAGTGGGATGTCTTCGTGCAGGTGGACGAGCGGGCGGTAGCCGTGTGGAACGAAGCCAAAGCCATCCTTCGTGCCCTGCGCCGCGACCATGATGTGTGGAAGGCGCGGGAGCGCTTCGCCCGTATCAAGCCTTGCTTTTACCAGTATGTTGTCAGCGTGGCCCTCAAGCCCGAAACCGCGCCCCACTGGGACGACGACTTACGCATTTACGTGGTTCAACAGGATGTGAGGGATGTCTACTACGATTCCGTAACTGGCTTCAAGCGGGAACAGGAAGCCGGCGGTGTGTTTCTGTAGATATGCTTGGAGGTGTCCTATATCCGACCAACAACCTTGGTACGATGAAGAAAAAGTGGCCGAAGTCGTGCTCGCGTTGCTTTACCTGAATTTGTGGTACGATGGCAGGCCGCCGCTGGCGTATTGCCGGGCATGGAAGAGCCTGCCTTGGGAGCCATGGACCGTCTGTATGAGCAGGGGTACATCAGTGACCCGCGCTCCCGGGCGAAAAGTGTCGCTTTCACACCGGAGGGATTGCACCAAGCTCGTGAGGCGTGCCGCCGTCTCTTTGCTCGGCCAGAAGCGGAGATGCCCGCCGCCGACTGTCTCCAAGCCCACTTATACGGTGTACCTGAAGAAGAACGATCCGCAAAAATAAAAGAACTTGAAGAATCTGCTCGCTCCAAAAAGAAAAAGCGCCGCTAACTGTTCCACGTTTTCTTGGATAGACGGCTGTTGAGGAGGGTATTTGATGTCCGACCGCATCACCGGCACCCTCATTTGGTATGCCATGATTTGTGAGCGCGAAGTCTGGCTTATGGCCCATGAAATTGAGCCGGATCGTGATGATGCGCGGCTAGAGTGGGGGCGTTTTTTGGGTGAAATGAGTTATCCGCGCAGTCGCAAGCGCGAAATCAGTCTCTCGGGAATGCGTTTGGATGTTGTTGAGCGTCGGGGTACTCGGCTTGTAGTGGGTGAAATCAAAGCCTCATCTCGCTTTGTGGAGGCTACACGTATGCAGATGCTCTTTTACCTTTGGCGGCTGCGCGAGATGGGCGTGGAGGCCGAAGGGGAATTGCGCTTTCCCGAAGAACGTCGCCGCGAGCGCGTGGTGCTGGATGTTGATGCTGAGGCACGTCTGGCGGAGGTCTTGGCGCGTGTGGAGACCATCTTGGAACAGCCTCTGCCACCTGCGGCGAAACGCATTCGCTACTGCCGTGCTTGTGCGTATCGTGAGTTTTGTTGGAGTGACGAGGAGGATTGACATGGGGCAGCGCTTGTATGTGCTTTCCAGTGGGCGCTTGCGACGCCAGCAGAACACATTGGTGCTGGAAACTGATGAAGGTAAACGATTCTTCCCCGTGGAACAGGTGGATGAAATCCATGTCTTCGGCGAAATAGACCTCAACAAGCGTTTACTCAGTTTTCTTACACAGCAACGTATTCCGGTCCATTTTTACAATTACCATGGGTATTATATCGGTACTTACTATCCGCGGGAACATTACAACTCTGGCTATATGATTCTGCGCCAGGCTGAGTATTATTTGGATGAGTGCAAGCGCCTCGATTTAGCGCGGCGATTTGTAGATGGGGCTTTGTTCAATCTTTACAAGGTTGTTCGTTACTATCGAAACCGAGGAAAGCCGCTGGAAAATGTAGAATCATCTATTGAAAGCCACCGTTCACGCCTTGATGACCTCCATGATATTGCTGCCTTGATGCAAGCAGAGGGGCAGGCACGCGAAGCCTACTATAGCGCGTTTGACATTATTTTGGACGATCCTGATTTTGCCTTTGAGCAACGTTCTCGCCGTCCTCCGCGCAATCGCATCAATGCATTGATTTCTTTTGGCAATTCTCTTCTCTACACAGCCGTACTTTCCGAGATTTATCATACGCATCTGGACCCACGTATTGGCTTTTTGCATGCAACAAACTTTCGCCGTTTTTCTTTAAACTTAGATGTGGCTGAAATTTTTAAACCTGCTCTTGTTGATCGTGTTATTTTTAGCCTTGTGGCAAAGAAGCAAATTCAAAGTCGGGATTTTAGTGAAGAGTTAGAGGGTTTGTATCTCAATGATCGGGGACGACGTGTTTTTTTAGAAGCGTGGGAAAAGCGATTGGCAAGCACATTTCGACATAGAGGGCTTAGACGGAATGTTTCTTATCGTCGCGCCATTCGATTGGAGTTGTATAAAATCGAGAAACATTTGATGGGTGAAAAGCCATACACCCCGTTTCATTTGCGTTGGTGAAAATGAGAGGATTACACAAAATTGGAAGGAGTGCCTTTGGCAATGCCGATCTCCTCTCGGCGAACATCTTTGGGAGAGCGTATTGTATAAAAGAGCACGCTATCTTCATCTTCCTCAATCACCTGTCGGATTTCAGATTTCAGGCGTTTGAATTGCGCATTGGTGAGCGAGCCTTCCATAACGGAGTTTTGCACCCACGTTAAATATCGTCGGCCAATGTGAAGCACTTTTGAGACACGTTGGACGTTGACATCATAAACCATGATCACATACATTTTTGGCTTTCCCCCTTATGGTCGAAGTCGCTAAAGGATAGATTGGAGACATTTTCACGGAGTTGGTTGGATACAGGGATGTCGTCGAAGTGAAATAGTGCTTGAAGCCTATGAGATAGACGACATGAAGAGTGTAGAAAAAAGGCTTTGGAATGCAAATTTATTTGACAAAAACATTTTTCTCAAGTATTTTGCCTCTCGAGCGGCATGTCAAATCTACGCAAATTTTGGTTTTTAGCCTACCTATGAGGGATTGAAACGGGCAAACAGGGCAATGGGATGGCGTGGAGTGGACGGCGTTTTTAGCCTACCTATGAGGGATTGAAACGACACCTCCACGACCACATCTGTTTGAAGATTGGAAAGTTTTTAGCCTACCTATGAGGGATTGAAACGCAACAGGAACAATGGAGCGGTTGGGGAGAGGTGTATGTTTTTAGCCTACCTATGAGGGATTGAAACAAGACATACTGGGACATCATCTTCCACCGGATCGGGTTTTTAGCCTACCTATGAGGGATTGAAACAAGACGGGATGCGCGTGCGCCGCGTCCAGGTGGCGCTGGTTTTTAGCCTACCTATGAGGGATTGAAACAAGGACAAACAATCGGCATTGCTGAGGCTGGGCGCAGTTTTTAGCCTACCTATGAGGGATTGAAACGGGCTGGTTTCGCTAGCAATCGGCGGGCTGCGAACGGGTTTTTAGCCTACCTATGAGGGATTGAAACTTGCTTCACTTTGGGCGCGCGAGGTGCGGCGTGTGCGTTTTTAGCCTACCTATGAGGGATTGAAACACCACAAGCAGCGCCGTTGAGGTGCGATACAAACGGTTTTTAGCCTACCTATGAGGGATTGAAACCTCCTGTCTCTTGGCTTAGTAAGTATCCTACTCATGTTTTTAGCCTACCTATGAGGGATTGAAACTGGCTTTGGTTTCCGGCTTTGCTCCTGGTAATTGTGTTTTTAGCCTACCTATGAGGGATTGAAACTCAAGAGCCAAAAAGGATTGCGAAGCCACAAAATCAACCGTTTTTAGCCTACCTATGAGGGATTGAAACGAAAAGGTAAAATGGGTGGTCAATCGAGAGGAAAAGTTTTTAGCCTACCTATGAGGGATTGAAACTCGAGAACCCCAACATGGTGTCAGCAAATGAGTTTGTTTTTAGCCTACCTATGAGGGATTGAAACGAGCAAAACATACACGATTACAGTAGTGGCGCGTGGTTTTTAGCCTACCTATGAGGGATTGAAACATAACCTGATGGTGGCGATACCGCAAGAACGTTGAGGAAAGTTTTTAGCCTACCTATGAGGGATTGAAACATGCGTTGCAACGCGCATTGTGGCCGTCAGCGTTGAAGTTTTTAGCCTACCTATGAGGGATTGAAACCCGATACGCCTCAGCAAGGGCGACAATAGCATCATGTTTTTAGCCTACCTATGAGGGATTGAAACCTCGACCAAAACATGTTCATTGACGCGCTTATGCATTGTTTTTAGCCTACCTATGAGGGATTGAAACGTCGGAATCAAATTCGTCGAGACCGTCTTCGAGCATGGTTTTTAGCCTACCTATGAGGGATTGAAACCGCTCATACGGCAGCGTCTCAACGACCTGTATGACCGTTTTTAGCCTACCTATGAGGGATTGAAACTACCACGCGGCAAAAGGTGGCACGTATTCGACCAACGTTTTTAGCCTACCTATGAGGGATTGAAACAAATCGGAACACTCGCGCCGTCCAACGGATAGTTTGAGTTTTTAGCCTACCTATGAGGGATTGAAACGTGTTGACGTGATGCCGTGGCTTCAAGGGATTGTGGGGGTTTTTAGCCTACCTATGAGGGATTGAAACAGGCGCGTAAAAGCCCTCTTTTGGCGCTTGCTTCCACGTTTTTAGCCTACCTATGAGGGATTGAAACGTCGCCCGCCGAATGGGCGCGCGAGTTGGAAAAGGGTGGCGTTTTTAGCCTACCTATGAGGGATTGAAACCCTGACAGCACAAAGACAAGCCATGCGCGTCGCGACGGTTTTTAGCCTACCTATGAGGGATTGAAACTATGAGGAATGGCGCTGGTTGGTCGCCGACGTATCGCGTTTTTAGCCTACCTATGAGGGATTGAAACCCGTGAAAATGAAGCCGAATTCACTACAATGGTTCACGTTTTTAGCCTACCTATGAGGGATTGAAACCAAATACGCCGTGGCACCAGCCACAATGGTGAATGGTTTTTAGCCTACCTATGAGGGATTGAAACGGGCTGAGCGAAGTGCTGACGGTGGACAAAATGGGCGTTTTTAGCCTACCTATGAGGGATTGAAACCCGCGCGTATCGCGCGCGCAGCAGGGAAGGTTTCCCTCGCGTTTTTAGCCTACCTATGAGGGATTGAAACTTTTCGTTCCGCGCTTTCTTCTCCTTGACATTTTCGTTTTTAGCCTACCTATGAGGGATTGAAACCGCGCCCAACACCACACGCACGCCGGCCGCGCGGCCGGGTTTTTAGCCTACCTATGAGGGATTGAAACACCACACACGCCGCGGTCGAGCATCGAGGTTGTAAAGTTTTTAGCCTACCTATGAGGGATTGAAACTCTGGCTCCGATGGTGAAAACTGAATGAGGAGGGACGTTTTTAGCCTACCTATGAGGGATTGAAACCCCAGCCGGCTCTGTTTCTTCGTGGCGAAAATTCTTGTTTTTAGCCTACCTATGAGGGATTGAAACTAACCAGTCGAAATGCTGGAGGGACGCTAGCGTGAGGAACGTTTTTAGCCTACCTATGAGGGATTGAAACGTCTCTCTCTACCACCAACACCTAGCACCGCCGGCGCAGGGGCGTGAGTATGGGTATGTTGACACGGAGACGCTCATGCGCGGGCGGATTTGTGTAAAATGGTGCAATGATACAATCTTCCATGTGTTTGTCCCGTTTATTACCAACCCATAACAAAGGAGGCTCTCTGTGAAACGTCGTATCTTGTTCGCAATTTTTGTATTGGGATGCGCCTTCGTCCTTACACGAGGCGCCTTGGCGGGCGGGGGTGCGGGGAAGACGTTGTATCTTCCGCTGATCGCAGCGCCTCAACCGTTGGAGTACATCATATCAGGGGATGATGCCATTGCAGGAAGTCACTATCAAGAGGGGCGTACAAAAGAAGAAGCAATAAATCCACCATTCCATAACTATAATATCCCTTGGGCAACGGACACTGGCTTTGCTGGCATTGAGATGTTCTACTTCCCAGATCCTCTTTATGAATTTTACCGCTCGTTTTTAGAGGTAAGTCTCCCCGACCTTTCTTGGCAACCTGACTCAATGGCAATCACTTGTAATTCCGTCTGGTTTGCCGCGATGTACCCTGAACAAGCAACGCTCTCTATCCACAAGGGGACATGGGCTGGCTCCCTTCGGGATGTGGAGGGGCAAGTAGATGCTGTCAAATACCACTGGGATAAATTTGAAAATACACCTCTTCAGCAATTCCAATTGGGTCCTGATGACTCAGTAACCTATCAGTACACTTACGAGATCAATAATCTGAAAAAAGATATTGTTGACAGCGACGGACGCATGCGGCTTGTCTTCCGGTTCCACAATGAACTGGATTGGGACGCGAGGGTTGATCAGGAGATACGATGGGGATGCGACATATCCACTATTACATTACGACGGTCTTCGCCCTAATCCTTGTTTTCCACAGTAATGTAGCGATGGCGCAAGGACCAGTATACACCCCTTACCAGTTTGAAACTTTCAATGGTGGGGCGTGTACCGCTGGTTGGGCGGTCGAGAGAATACAATCAGTAGATTGCACAGGCGATACAGTTTTAGTTGACAGTGACATCACAAAGCGCGAGAACACGCGCCTGTGGCGCAACGACCTGTTTCCAGCGCCGGGGCAACCCTGGGCGCTGGAAGTCCGGTACCGGTACCCGTCTCTCCGCGGGTACGGGACGGACGCCCTTGTCGTGTTCGAGGCCGCCTACAACGGTGAGCAGTCTTGCGTTTTTAGCCTACCTATGAGGGATTGAAACCCATCAAACACTCTTATGCCTCTTCTTGTTTACCCTCACCAGATACCCAGCCCAACCCACTTCACGCTTGCCCCTAGCACCAAGCGTTGTACCATGTGCCATCATGCAGTGAATGTAATGAATGTGTGGAGGGGGAGAGACAGCGTGAATACAGCCTATGTTTGGCTTCTCTTGGGGGCATTGGGGGCTGGGGGATTGGTCGCTGGCGGCATGGCGCTCCAAGCAGGTCTCTCTGCGCGATACCTCTCTCGCCTGTTCGCGGGAGTCCTTGTTGGCATGGCGGTGGGCGCGCGTTTGGGGGCTGTGCTGGGCGCCGGCGGTGAGTGGCGAGCATTTCTACGCCCCGATTGGATGATGGGAAGTGCGCATGGTGCACTCATAGGTGCGCTGGTGGCATGGTGGTTCGCAGCGCCAGGGCGTGATAGGTGGAAAATCGCCGATGCGCTGGCAAGCGGTGCGTCGGTGGCATTGGCGGTTGGCTGGTTGGGTATGTTGCTCCACCCGGTGGTGTATGGAAGCCTGTGGCGTGGCGGCATGCTACTGCCTGACGCAGCGGGTATCGAAAGTGCGCGGTTCCCCTTGGCGCTGGTGGCAAGTGCGTGGTACGCGATTGTGGCGCTTTTGCTCGTCGGTATTTGGCGTGTGCAGAGGCATTCAGGGTTTGCTGCCTGGGTATGGCTTGTGGCGTTCGGCGCTCAGCACGCCCTGCTGGGATTTGTGCGTGGCGATGCGGGTGTTTGGATTGGCATGTGGCGTGTGGAACAGGTGATAGGTGTGGTCGAAGCAGGCGCAGGCTTGCTTATGCTGGCTGTTTGGCGTTGGCGGCTTCAACGCCATTGATTGATCGCCTGCTCGCCTTTTGCACCGCCTGGCGCGTTTGCTTCCAGAACATACCCCCACCCCCTCAAACCACTTTCCCCGCTTTTGGTTGCTTCCTCTTCACTTGAAAACCATGCGCAATTGGCAGACACTTCACGTTTGGTATAATTCGCGCCGTTCTCGTGAGGAGGAGGGAGGTATGCGGACAGTGCAGGTGCACCTGGACGACCGTGTCGAAATGCGAAAACCGCATCCGTGTGGCGGGCGCACGTGGCGCATTGTGCGCGTGGGCGCCGATATCGGCATGGTCTGCGAAACCTGTGGTCGCCGTGTGCTCATTCCGCGCGATGTGTTCAACAAGCGCGTCAAGCGCGTGCTTCCCTCGCAGGATGAAACAGCGACTGGGGGCGTATCGTGACGCACGAGGAACAAGACGCCCCACAATCGTACCGCGATTTGCTGCGTTTGCGTACATTCCGCACACTGTGGATGAGCCAAACGCTCTCGCAAACAGCGAAGAACGGCATCCACTTTGTGCAGGTGGTCATGATTGACCGCCTGACGCATTCAAGTAGCCACGTCGGCATCATGATTCTGGCGTTTACCATCCCCGCCGTCATTTTCAGTGCGCTTTCCGGCATTGTGGTTGATCGTTTTTCGCGCAAGCGCATCATGATATGGAGCAACGCGCTGCGTATCCTGACGGCGTTGAGTTATGTCTTTGCGTTGACCTTTTTGCATGGGCGTTCACTTTTGCTCTGGATATACCTCATCACCTTCTGCTCCTCAGCATTGGGACAGTTTTTTGGTCCGGCATTGGCGGCGGTTATTCCGCAACATGTGCCCAAACGCGCGTTGTTGCTCGCCAATTCGCTCTTCAATATCACACTCATCGCCACCCAAATTTTTGGCTTGTTGGTCGTCTTCCCCCTTGTCATCAAAGTGGGGCAAGCATTATTCGGCGTTGATGGCGGGCTCAAACTGGCCTTTTTAGTCATTGCGCTGATGTACGCCATTGCAACCTGGCTTTTGACCACCATCCCACCCGACCAGCCGCCGCGCCTGGTGGGCGGAACCGCCTCTTGGCGCAAAACCGTGCGCGATTTCCGCGAGGGCTGGGCGTACATTCGGCGTCTCCCCGTTTTGTGGGTGCCGCTCATCAACCTTACGCTGACAGCGCTCACCATCATGATTATGGCGCTGCTCGCGCCGGGATTTGCTGCGCGTGTTCTCCATGTGAACCAGGAAGACGCGGTCTACATTTTTGCTCCCGCAGGCGCTGGGTTGTTCCTTGGTACAGTGCTGATTGGGCGCTACGGGGGGCGTTGGCGGCGCGAAACACTTTCCAACACGGGGTTGGTGCTGATTGGCGTGGCGCTGGGGGCGTTGGGGCTAGCCGGCTGGCAAGCGCAGGCAGCGCAGCGTCTGGTGATTTTGATGACGAGTGCGATTTCCTTTGTGTTGGGTGGCGGCTTTGCCATGGTGGGCATTCCGTCCCAAACCATGTTGCAAGAACGCACAACGCCTCACATGCGCGGGCGGGTGTTTGCAGCGCAGTTTATGGCGGCGAACATTGTGGGCATGCCGCCGATGTTGCTGGCTGGTTGGCTAGCAGACCACTTTGGTATTCCCACGGTTGCGGTTCTGGTGGGCATTCTCGTGCTCGTGGTAGCCACCATCACGGTGGCGCTGGCGCACCGCTACCACTTTGTGCCGACGGGCATAGCCGGTTTCGGGCGTGATGGTGCGCTTCCACCACACGCCACAGGCGCAACGAGCGCTGATGTAGGTTGGGAAACAGAAGTGAAGCAAGAGGCGAAGCGGGAGTTATAATGAAGCGAGTGTTATTTTTGATAGCCGATACCGGCGGCGGGCATCGTGCAGCCGCTGAGGCGCTGGTAGCCGCTTTGGAACAGGTGGCTGAGCCGGGTGCGGTGGCGTGCCGCATTGTTGATTTTATGAAAGAGACCGCGCGCGCACCGTTCAATCGCGCCGGCGACATGTATGGGCCTGTGGTGAATTATGCGCCCTGGCTGTGGGGGCTGTCATTTTATGCAACCTATCCGCGCCCGGTGCGGTGGATAGGGACAACGTATATCGAGAAAGTGTATGGGGCGGGGCTGGCGCGGATTTTCCGCGAAGAACGCCCCGATATTGTCGTCAGCGTACACGGCTTGGCGACAACGGCTGTGGCGCGCGTGTTGCGCCGTGTGGCGCCGCAGACGCCGTTTGTCGTCGTGGTGACTGATTTGTCGGTGGCGCACCCCTTTTGGTTTTGCCCGGACGCCACCGCCTACTACGTGCCCAGCCAGGATGTTGCTGCGCGTGCACGCCGATATGGCGTACCGGCGTCGCGGATTACGGTAGCCGGGCAGCCTATTCACCCCCGTTTTGGTGAACCGCAAGGCCATCCAGCAGACTTGAAACGGGCGTTTGGGCTTCCCCCCGACCGTCCGCTTGTGCTCATCATGGGTGGGGGTGAAGGCACAGGACCTCTGCGAGCGCAGGCGGAAGCGGTGGCGCAAAGTGGTTTGCCGCTCAGCCTGATGGTGGTGTGTGGGCGCAACAAACGGCTTTACCGTCGTTTGTCCGCGCAAGAATGGCCGCTTCCCACGGTCGTGTGTGGCTTTGTGCGGGATATTCCAACCCGCATGGCGGCGGCGGACGTGTTGATTACCAAAGCGGGGCCTGGCACGATTGCCGAGGCGCTGACGGCGGGGCGACCATTGCTCATTGGCGAGTACATACCCGGTCAAGAAGCGGGGAATGTCTCCTGGGTGGTGGATGGCGGCGCGGCGTTCTACACGCCCAAGCCATCTGATATCATCGCAGCGTTGCATCAGTTGTTTGATACGGCCGGGCGTCCAACGCCGCGCTATGAAGCCATGGCGGCACATGCACGCCGCATGGCGCAACCTGACGCGGCGCTGACGATTGCCCGTGGACTGCTTGATCTTCTGGGAGATAGACCTGCGCCTACGCCGTCGGCGGCGGCTGTATGAGGCGCACCAATTCTTCAATAATTGCCGCTTCATCTGGGGTGGGTGTGGCGTCCAGCGTGGCGAGAATGGCGTCCAACGCCTCGCCGCGCATGGCGCGTATCGTCATTTCCACGCTTTCGGCGAGCGCCGGCGGGTTGTATCCCCCTTCTAACAGTGCCACAACCGGCGCGCCCAATGCCTCCGCGTAGCGCATCGTTTCCTGTGCGAGCCAGGCAAACCCCGCTGTTGTAATGCGCATGCCGCCAAGCGGGTCGGTGATATGCGCATCGTAGCCGGCTGAAACCAGAATCAAATCGGGCTGGAATGTGTGGAGCGCTGGGGCAAGCAGGCGCTCCCATACCAGCATGTAGCCTGCATCCCCCATACCCGCCGGCAAGGGCACATTCAGCGTAAAGCCTTTCCCCGCGTCAGCGCCTTGCTCGCGCCAATGCCCGGTGCCGGGGTAGAAGGGGTATTGGTGCACCGAGAAGAAAAAGACAGTGGGGTCGGTGTAGAAAATCTCTTGCGTGCCGTTGCCATGATGCACGTCCCAATCGAGAATGAAAATGCGCGCCAGCCCATGACGCTGCGCATGGCGAGCGGCGATAGCAATGTTGTTGAAAAGGCAAAAGCCCATCGCTTGGTCGCGGGTGGCGTGATGACCAGGGGGGCGTACAAGCGCCATCGCGCGTTTTGTTTCGCCCGTTGCCACCGCTTCCACAGCGGCACACGCAGCGCCTGCCGCACGGCATGCGGCGTCGAATGAAGCAGCGTTGACATACGTGTCGGGGTCGAGATAGACCAGGCGTTGCATGGCTGCAGCGCGCAGGGCGGCTTGTTCCACCTGCATGATGTGGCGCTGGCTATGAACGGCGGCGATATGCTCGTGGGTCGCGTCGGGGGGCTTCCGCCAGTGAAGATGGGGCGCCAAGCCCACCTGTTCCAGGTGGCGGCGAATGGTTTGCAGGCGTTCCGGGCGTTCCGGGTGGTGCGGCGCGGCGTGCGCCAAAAAAAGGTCGTCATACCAGACAGAGACGGGGTACATGGCGCATCTCCTTTTCTTTGACATCCCCACACCATCGGACTAGGCTATTTCTACACCCCATTTGATTGTGGAGCAAAATCATGCATATCGAGCGGCTCTCTCCCAACGAGGCTGTTGGGCATATTTTGATGCATAGCGTGGTGGACGCCGAGGGGCGCAAAGCCATCAAGAAAGGCACGCGGCTGACGCCTGAGCATGCCGACCGCTTGCATGCGTTGGGTATCGAAACGGTGGAAGTCGCCGTGCTCGCTCCTGATGATGTTCACGAAGATGCAGCCGCTGAGCGTCTGGCGGCTGCGCTGGCAACGCCCACCATTACCATGACGCGCGGCGTGGGCGGGCGCATCAATCTGCAAACGCGGGTGCTCGGGGTGCTGCGTATCGAGCCCGCGCGATTGTTGGCGCTCAACGCCATCTATGGCATCACCCTGGCGACGCTCCCCAATTACGCCGTAGTCGCGCCCGAACGTGGCAGACAGCAGATTGCGACTTTGAAAATTATCCCCTACGCGATTCCGAACGATTTGCTGGAAGCGGCCGAACGGCTGGCGCGTGCCACGCCGCGTATTCTCGATGTACACCCCTTGCCTCACTGGCGCGTGGCATTGCTCATCAGCGGCGACCCCGCAGCGCATGCCCGCTTGCAGCGCCAATTTGAACCGCCGACCAGAACGCGCGTGCAACAGTTGGGAAGCGACCTGGCGACGGTCGTTTGTGTGCCGCACACCGAAGAGGCTATCGCTGAAGCGGCGGGGGCGTTGCTGGCGACGCACGATGCGCTTGTGCTTGCCGGGCAAACCAGCATCATGGATTGGGACGATGTGGCATTGCGTGCGTTGCGTGCTGTGGGGGCAGAGGTGGCGGTACACGGCGCGCCGGTCGAGCCTGGCAACTTGCTGGCGCTGGCGTACTGGCACAGCAAGCCGATTGTGTGTGCGCCGGGATGCGCCAAGAGCCTTTCGCGCAATGTGGTGGATTTGGTGCTACCACGCTTGTTCATCGGCGAACGGTTGGGACCGCGCGAGGCGGCTGCGCTGGCAATGGGCGGCCTGTTGCGTGAAGAGCGGCGCTCGGTGGCAAAAGCGGAGTCGAATTTGTCATAAATTCAAAAAGCGAAATACACACGCGGCGCATGTTCAGGTGCGCCGCGCTTTTTTTGGGTGTGGTTGTTCAGGTCAATACAAAAGCACCAACTTGGTAAAGGTCATACAGAATTCCAAAATCAGAAGTAGGCTGAAAAAGAGCATGACGCGCTCACTCCCCAGGCGTGTGTTGAGCCATGGTCCAAGACGCGCGCCCAACAGGACGCCGGGAAGAACCATCAACCAGAGGTTGAGCGGGAGTGTATCGAGGAAGAAAAGCGCAAAGATGAAGGGAAGCGCCGAAGTGACGCCCATCGTGACAATGCTGGTGACGGTGGCATGTTGAACATGTGTGCGGTAGAGCCAGGTCAGCGCTACGAAAATCAACACGTCAATCCCCACACCGATGTAGCCGGTGAGCATTCCGCCAATGATGCCCACGAGGAAGAGCGTGGGTATCATCCAGCCGCGCAGGCGAAACGGTATTTGGTTGACGTGCAGGTCTTTGCGGGCGCTCCAAACAATGTAGAGCGCCAAGCAAAGCCCGAATGTGCTGAAAAGCAACCGCACAGCACGCGCCGACGTGAGCGGGAAGACGAAGAGCGCCAGCAGAACCCCTACCCACCCGCCAAGCGTGACCAATACCACAGCAGGCTTCAGAATGGCTTCGGGGGCCTTGCGCGACCAGTTGAAGGTGCCAAAAATACCCATCCCAAATGTTTGGGTTGCGACTGAAAAGGCAACGGCGTTGACGGGCGCCACGCCAAGCAGGACAAGCGTTGGGAAGAAGACGATGCCGCCCCCCGCGGGGGTGGACATGGCGACTGTGGCGGCGACAATGCCCAGAAAGGGCATGAACCAGACGCTGGCCAGTTCGGCAGGGCTGACGCGCCCTTGCGCAAGAAACGCAATGATGAGCAAGGCAATGCCGCTCAAGGCGATGAGTTCAAAGCGGTATGTGGCTGCGCTTTGTGAAAGACGTGTACGAACAGGAATAGTTGTAGCGGTTGCAGACATAACGGATCATCCTTCGTTGAGGGTTGTGTGGGAAATGTGCGCACGTGTTCAAAGTATATGCGGCGAGGATGTTGAAAGTCAAGGGGTGCGAAAAAAAACAGTGTTTTGGATTGATTTTAAGCAAGTCACGAATAGGCGCTTTCGCCGATTCGTACATCGGTCAAAACGCTCATACTGGGAGCAAAACAAAAAAGCGCGGCAAAAACCGGGGTTCTTGCCGCGCATGTGAAGCGGATATGCGATTTATGCGCTTGCCGGGGCTTCTTCCGGCTGCTTGATGGCTTCCAACGCAATCTCGATTTCCACTGTTTCGCCGACCAGCCAACCGCCTGTTTCCAGCGCCACGTTCCAGTTCAACCCAAAGTCCTTGCGGTTGATTTTGGTTGTGGCGACAAAGCCCAGGCGTTCATTGCCCCACGGGTCTTTGTACGGACCAGCCACTTCCACATCGAGCGTCACTTCGCGCGTTGTATCTTTGATGGTGAGGTCGCCGATGACGCGGTAATGCGTGTCATCTACGCGCTCAATGCGCTTCGATTTGAAGACGATTTCAGGATACTTTTCGGCGTCGAAGAAGTCCGGCGAGCGCAAGTGATTGTCGCGATCTTCCACGCCGGTATCAATGCTGGCCACGCGGATGTGCGCCTCGGCATACGATTGTTCGGGGTTTTGCTCGTTCAGGTCCAGCCGCACATCGTAGTCTTTGAACGAACCGCGCACCTTGGCAATCATCATGTGGCGCACAGCAAATTCAATGTGCGAATGTGTCTTGTCAACGATCCAGCCCATAAGTCACCTCCGTGTAGAAAAAATTTGATGGTTGATGGATGGAAAATGAATGCGGCGGTTTCAGGCCGCCGCACCACCGGTTTGTTGCGTGTGTTGAACCGCTCCATTACGCTCAAGCCAGATGATGTAGGCCGCCGCGAGCAAGAGCACGATGTTAACGATAATGTTTGCATAAGCGCCGATCATCACGTTGGTAGCGGCTGCCCCAAGCATGATAAGACCAGTCAGCGCAGCGGCGTACACACGCGTGCGTGCAATCCACAGCCCAATCGCCGCCGCCAATTCAGCCACGCCAATCAGGTACATGAACCAGAGCGGATACCCGGCGGCTTCAAAAATTTGCACCTGCGATTCATGCCCAATCAGTTTGGTGATACCCGCCATCAGGAACATCAGTGTGATAAGACCCATCGCGCCATAGCGCAGATAACGTTGCCACTTCATACCGCCTCACCTCCTTTCGTACTTGGTTTGTTTTTCCATTTCACAGCATACACCTTCACGTCCTTGGGGGTGTCCTTTTTGATGTCCTGTTTGGTGTCCTCTATTTGCCGCATGCAAGGGACGGCATACCATATGTGCTGATTTTGAGTTGGGACAAGGACGCTTATGACGCCAACACTGCGCAATTGGCACACGCTTTCGGAACCTGCTTTGCGTGAACTGGTGGACAACGCGATTTATGGAGTGACGTACGGCATGGGGGCGGGCACAATGCTCGCCGACGCTATTCGCCCGTTTTTGGTGCTCGCCCTGACACCGGGCGTTTCGCGTGAGCAGGTGGCGCGGTTGTACCGTGTTTTGTTAGAAGAAGTGTTGCCGACGTATCAGCAACTCCGCATTTTCGACCCTTATCACCGTTTGCGGACGACCATCAATGAAATTGGGCGTTTGCTGGCTGAGGTGAGCCGCGAAAGTCTCAACGGTGAATATCCGTTGATTGTGGACGCACTGGCGGATTTGATCGTCAACGCATGGGTATTGCACGAGCCACATCTGGCTGAGGGGGTGCTCGAACGCCTTTCGCCCTACACGCGGCTGGCGGTACTTGAAGCGGCTGAGAGCGCCATGCAGAAGAAACCTTCGGAAGCGTATTGAGCACGCCAAACCAAAAACGGGACGCCTCGTGTGGCGTCCCGTTTTCACTTCCCGGCGCGTGGCTCAGGCGCTCAGCGGGGGGCGGAACTTGTAGCCGTACACAATCAGGCCGCGTTCACCGTCTTCCCGAATTTTGCGCACGACCATTTCAACCGGCATGCCAATGTACACTTCATCCGGATTGACGTCGGTCAACTGTGCGGTGATGCGCACACCTTCTTCCAAATCAATCAGCGCCACCACATAGGGCACGTAATCCTCAAACCCTTCGGGTGATTGATAGACCACCGAATAACTGTACACCGTACCGCGCCCCGAGAACGTGTAGGGTTCCATGTCGCGGCTGCGGCATGCGCGGCAAACGGGGCGCGGGGGGAATGCCAGCGTCCCACAGCGGGCGCAGCGGCTTCCTTCGAGTTTGTACCGTTGGTTGCGTAATCGCCAATGGCGCGGAATATCCATCTCCGTCCTCCTTTTACTTGCGTTCCAGGCGTTCCAAAATCGTTGTCACCACTGTGGCGCCACTGCCGCCGATGTTTTGCGCCATGGCATATTCGACGTCGTCTACTTGCAGCGCTTCGGGGGCTTCGCCGCGCAGTTGCAGGGCGGCTTCCACCACTTGATAGATACCGGTGGCGCCGACCGGATGCCCACGCCCTTTCAAACCGCCAAATGTGGCGATGGGAATACGCCCCTCGCGGGTGATTTCACCCTCGTTCGCCAGCCGCACAGCGGTGCCGGGTTCGGCAAAGCCGCTGGCTTCCAGCGAGAGCGCCGCCATGATGCTAAACGCGTCATGCACTTCAAAAACCCGCACTTGTTCGGGTGTGATGCCGGCTTTGCGGTAGGCTTTGCGCGCGCTGCATTCCACCCCACGCAGCCAGAGCGGATTGGCGCGGTTGTCGAGAGCAATCGTATCCGTTGCCACTTCACACGCCGCCACGCGGAGAGGCTTGTCGCTAAAATCAAACGCCATGTCAGCCGGCATGATGACCACGGCGGCCGCCCCGTCAGCAATCGGGCTGGAATCGAGCAGATTGATGGGGCTGGCAATCATCTTCGCGTTGGCGTACTGCTCACGGGTGATACGGTTGCGGAACATGGCGTTGGGGTTGTGTGCCGCATTGGCGTGGGCGTTGATGGTGAAGGCGGCAAAATCGTCTTTGTCCACGCCGTATTCATACATGTAGCGTTGCATGAGCAGCGCATTGATGGCCACGAACGAAAGCCCCATTTCAGCCTCGTAGTCGCCGTCGGAAGCCATAGCGAGTGCGTTGGTGGTGCAGCCGCTGGTCATTTCGGTCAGTTTTTCGACGCCGACGGCGATGGCGATGTTCACCGCCCCTGATTGCACCGCCAGCACCGCTTGGCGCAATGTGGCGGCGGCTGAACCGCACGCGGCTTCCACCTTGACGGCTTCGATCCCTTCCAAACCGGCGTAATCGGCGATGAGCGCCCCCAAATGTTCTTGCCCGCTCAACTTGCCGCTCAGCATGTTGCCTACGTAAAGCGCGTCGGCGCGTTCAATGTGCGCGTCCGCCATGGCGTCAAGCACGGCTTCAACGGCCAGGTCGCGCACGCCTTTGTCCCAATGCTCGCGCACGGGGGTTTGTCCAATACCGACAATCGCTACATCACGCATGATGCTCCTCCCTCCCTAGTACACCTTCACTTTTTTGCGCCAGCGCATGTAGGTTGCGTAGTCAACAGGCTGGCGGCGTTCGATATAGGTGCGTGTACGTGGCGCACGGTCGCGCACCTCTTCAATGCGCTCGGTGACGATGAAACTCATGGCGTCGCTTCCCGCACCGGAACCAAAACTGACAATGAGCAGGCGGTCGCCGGGCTTGGCTTCGTCCAGGGCGGCGGTGAAGCCCAGCGGCGAAGCGCCCGCGTAGGTGTTGCCGATGACGGGCGCCAACAAGCCGGCGCGAATTTGTTCACGAGTGAAGCCCAGTTTTTTGGCGGCGCGTTGGGGGAATTTGCTGTTGGGCTGGTGGAAGACAGCGGCTGCAAAGTCTTCCGGTTTGAGCCCCAGTTCATCCATCAGCGCCTGCGCGGCGTTCAACACGTGGTGGAAGTAGGCCGGTTCGCCTGTGAAGCGGTTGCCATGCTCAGGGTACTTCTGGTAGGCGCGGCGGAAGAAGTCCGGTGTGTCGGTGACATAACTGATAGAGCCTTCCAGCACCGCGATGGCTTCTTCGGCGGGGCCGAAAATGTACGCCGCGCCGCCGGCGGCCGCCGTGTATTCGAGTGCATCACCAGGGCGACCTTGCGCGGTGTCCATCCCGATAGCCATGGCATAGTCGGCCATACCGCTCCCGACAAAACCGATAGCGGCTTGCATGGCTTCGGTGCCGGCTTTACAAGCAAACTCAAAGTCGGCGGCGTTGGTGTACGGCGCAATGCCCAGTGCCTGCGCCACAATGGTACTGGTGGGCTTCACCGCATAGGGGTGCGATTCGGAGCCAACCCAGACCGCGCGAATCAACTCCGGCGCAATGCCCGCACGGCGTAAAGCATTTTGGGCGGCTTCGATTGCCATTGTCGCCGTGTCCTCATCAGGACCAGGCACGCTTTTGCTTTCAACGGGGAGCACTGCGTTTTGCCCTCCCCGCCAGACATCGGCGATGGCTTCGGCGGCGAGCCGATAGCGTGGCACATACGCGCCATAGCCGATAATGCCAACATCTCGGTTGGGCTTCAATTTGCGTGTCATCTCTTCTAACCTCCTTCTTGCCAGGGCATACAAAAGCCCGGCCTGGCCGGGCAACCTGCACTTGATACCAAGTATAGCCAACTTTGGCTTTCAAAAACTACCGCTTCGGCAAAATAGAGAGATTTTGGAAGTGATATATTTCACAAATAACCCACATGGATTATTGGATTTTTTGGGGTGGGCGAAGTGGAAAACAGCATGCGCGCTCTTTGCGCACTCTTTTCAATGAAAAAGTGGGTTGGCATCATCGCCAACCCACTTTTACCGAGTCTCTTGCACGCTTGAGCCGTGGTTTACTTCTCCCACGAGAACTTGCGCACAAACGCCGGCATGTTCTTGACCGCCTCGAATGTCATCAAACGATCGCCCGCGTAACTGTCAAACCAGGCGCTATCATCCATGGGGGCGCTCAGCAACCACGGGCAGAACGCAAACAGGTAGTCGGGGAGTGGTTCTCCATTGCTGAGAACACCGGTTTGGAACCAGCGAAACACCTCTACATGGTAATCGCGGTGCATGTTGGCATCAATCGGGGGATAGTGCGCGTCCTGGTCGTTGCCAATACGCCAGCCCCCTTCGCCGACGATAATCGGCGGCACAAACCCATAGCGATCTTGAAACTGTTGGGCAAAGAAACGCCACCCCAGAACACTGTGGATATCCAGGTCGTACTCGGGGGGATGGTTGTTGCCGTATGAATGGGCGACAAAGAAGAAGCGCCCCAGCACTTGTTGCCCGCCGCGGCGTTCCAGTTCGTCCAGCGCGCGGTCAAGCCATTCCTGGTTGATAAATTGCCACCCGACGAAGCCGCCGGCGTTGTACACTTCTTCGGTTGCATCCATCAGGTTGCCGATGAAGTCATCCCACTCCGGTTTGCCGCCGTGTTCATACCATTCCTGGTCGAGGCTTGGCTCGTTGTAGATCTGGAAGTAAGGCGGCAACCCGTATTGCTGAACAATCTGCACATCACGTGCCCAGCCGCCTTCATAGGCTTCATACGGGCGCAGCATCTTGCGCCAGACGGGGATAATGCCCGCCGCCGCAAACTTGGGCGCCGCCATGTGGAGAATGTTCTCGTCGGCATACAACACCAGCGCCCAGCGCATTTTCATGGCTTGCAAGCGTGCAATATCCCGATCCATTTCTTCTGGTGATGGATACGGGTTGCGCGAAAGATGGATACACATCCCGTTGTCGTTCACCGGGCGAGGCCATTCAGGCAAGGAAAGCGCCGGCAAGTCGGTGCGCAGCGTCAGCAGCTCAGGCGTCGGTGTTGGTTTGGGGCGGCGCGTGGGCGTCGGTTCCGGGGCTGGATACGCCTCCGAACCGGTTGCATCGCGCGTAGACTCCGTGTTGACCAGCGGCAGATAGACTTCTGTATCGCTTTCCGCCAACGGTGTTGGCGGGCTCATCGGTGATGGCGTTATTGTCGGGACAGGGGTAATCGTAGGGGGAATTGACGTTGCTTCTCCCGTGGTTTCCGCCAATTCCAGTGGTGTTTCGGTTGTTGGGGTTGCGGTTGCCTGGCATGCCAATGTACCCAATGCCAAAACAACAAGGAACGTCAAAGCCCAAACATGGCGCATAGAGTCAACCTCTGTTTTCGTTTGTTGGTTCACACATCAGGGGGAATTGTGGTGAAAAGCGCTTCTTTCTCCAAATGGTTCTTCTCTTGCGGGGCGTGCTGGGCAGGAATGGGCTTGGTGAAGGGCACAAGCGGCGTGAAGGCGTGAGAGGAATAGATGCGCCAATTGTTGACATTACTACTCAACTATGATAGGATTTTGACACCATTTTGTGGGCTTTTTCACAGAATCTGTCAGCTGAAGCAAGAGGCAAGCGCCCATGAGAAATCACATCGTTGAACTTGTCGAGGTCTCCAAATCTTTTGATACAGAAGGACCAGCCGCTGTGAACAATCTCACCTTGAATGTTTATGAAGGTGAGGTGTTGGCGTTGCTTGGTCCGAGCGGCTGTGGCAAAACAACCACCCTGCGCCTGATTGCGGGCTTTGAGCAACCGGACACTGGTATCATCCGTGTGGGCGACCGTATTGTGGCTGGGCCGGGGCGTTGGGTGCCGCCAGAACAACGCGGCATTGGGATTGTGTTTCAGGAATATGCGCTTTTCCCGCACATGAGCGTCGCGGACAACGTGGCGTTTGGGTTGCATCGGTTGCCCCGTGCTGAACGTGAGCAGCGCGTGCGCGAAGTGCTGGACTTGGTGGGGTTGGGCGAATATGCCTCGCGGTATCCTCACGAGTTGAGC
This sequence comes from Ardenticatena maritima, assembly GCF_001306175.1. Classification (NCBI taxonomy): domain Bacteria; kingdom Bacillati; phylum Chloroflexota; class Ardenticatenia; order Ardenticatenales; family Ardenticatenaceae; genus Ardenticatena; species Ardenticatena maritima. The sequence continues at coordinate 875,214 of NZ_LGKN01000003.1, read as the reverse complement.
GGTGGACAGCAGCAACGTGTAGCGTTGGCGCGCGCCCTGGCGCCTCAGCCGGTTGTGGTGCTTTTGGATGAACCGTTCAGCAATCTCGATGCCGATTTGCGCCAGTACATGCGCCACGAGGTCAAGCGCATTTTGCGCGAATGGGGAAGCACCGCCATCTTCGTCACGCATGACCAGGAAGAGGCGCTCTCTGTTGGGGACCGCGTGGCGGTGCTGAACGCCGGACGCCTGGAGCAAGTGGGCACGCCGGAGTACGTCTTCCATCATCCGGCGACGCGCTTTGTGGCTGATTTCCTTGGGCTGGCGGACTTTTTGCCGGCACGCTCTACCCAAGATGGCTTGGAAACCGAGATTGGGTTTGTGCGCCAACCTGTGCCGGGCGAGTTGGGGCGTGCGTTGGAAGTGATGATTCGCCCGCACGATGTGCGTTTGCGCTTTGCACCCGAAGGGCGCGGTTTGATTGTGGGACGTCAATTCCATGGCGATTGTTATGTGTACGCGGTGCAACTTCCGTCGGGGCGTATCGTGCATAGCGAGCAGGACCACACGGTGGATATGCCGGTGGGGACGCGCGTGGACGTGTTGCTGGATGCGGGACACACGCTGACTTGTTTTGAAGGCGAACGTGCTATCTTGTGCCCGCAAGAATGCGAGTTGCCGGCGCTGCGTGTGCAGCACCAGACAGAGCCCTTGGCGATGCCGCCTGTGGAGATGCACGCGCCGCGTTGAAAGACCTGAAAAGCGAAAAAGCGGAGCCGCAAAGGCTCCGCTTTTTTGATGCACCCGCAATGCGGGGTTTAGGCTTCGTCGCTTTCTTCTTCACCCGAACGTTGGGCGAGTTCACTGTCGAGCATGAGCAAGGCGGCGCGGTCGTCGCCCGCCATTTGCAAGCGGTCCACAATTCGCCCGACGGTGTCTTCTTCTTCGACTTGTTCTTCAATAAACCAGTCGAGATGTTTCATTGTGGGGTAGTCTTCATGCTCGGCGGCGAGTTTGTAAAGCGCGTGAATGGCTTGCGTCACGTGCTGTTCGTGCGCCAGGGCTTGCTTGAAGATGTCGAGCGGGCTGCCAAATTCTTCGGGCGGTGCGGCGATGGCTTTCAATTCCACTTGGGCGCCGCGTTCCAGCATGTATTTGAGGATGCGCATGGCGTGTCCGTATTCTTCTTCGCTTTGCGCATACATCCAGCCGGCGAACCCGTCAAGGCTCTGGGCTTCAAAATGCGCCGCCATTGCCAGGTAGAGATACGAGGCGTAGAACTCGCGGTTGATTTGCTCGTTCAAAGCGTCTTGGATGGCTTTTTGCATGGGAAACTCCTTTGGGGTTGGTTGACAGCGTCGTCATGTATGATAGTCGGGTTTCGGCAATGAAAAAACGCATGAAAAAAAGGCGAGAAGCGCCATTGCTCCCCGCCTGCTCAAAGAGCGCGCGGTCTGGTCAATTCAACGAAACCGCGCCTAAGGGAGTGTCAATCAGTTCAGGCATGGCGTTTTTGCGATAGCGTTCAGCCATTTCTTCCAGCAAGGCGATTTCATGCCGCAACATTTCAATTTCGGTGAGAAGAAGTTGCCGCAGGCTGGGAATGGCGAGCAAAAATTCCTTGATGTTGCCGGGAAGTTGGACGGCAATCGCCGTGAAAAACGCCACAGCCAGCGGCGCTTCGGGAATGTTTTGGCGTGTGAGCGGCTCGCCCTGGATGGCTTCGAGCAAGCCGAGATAGGTGAGCAGGCGGCGACGCACGTCAGCGGTCAGGGTGTGCAGCATATCGTGCTCGGTTTCTTCAAGCGGGAATGGCGCGATGTAGGCATGCGGGTACTCACCGTGGGCGCGCACACCTTCCACCCAGATGCGTTCTCCCCCAATGATGGCGCATTTGAGGACGTCGGTGTCAACCTCTTCCACCTGGGTCACATAGCCGGCTGTGCCGACCCGCGGCCAGCGTTGGGGGATGCGCCCGTGCCGGGCATACACAACCGCCATCGGCGATTCTTCCCGGTAGCATTGCTCCACGATGGCGCGCGCCGAAGGCGGCACTTCAGTCACGTGAACCATGCCCGGAAAGAGGACGGTCTCACTGGGGTGGAATGGAAGTGTGGGAACCTGTGCCATACGACAACCTCCTACTTGGACGACTTGTTTTCGGAAAGGGGCTGTGGCGCCCCACCGTGAGCATACACACACAGCATACGCGCCGGGCAATCGCTGCATTGCGGACGGCTGGCGCGGCAATAGTCACGGGCGAGCCGCAACATGTTGATGTGAAAGGCGCGCACGGTGTCAGTCTCCGCAGGGATGAAGGCTTGCAGGATGTCGTGCGCACGGGCGGCGTTGACACCTGGCGGCAATATGCCCACCCGTTGCGCCACGCGGTGGATAGCGGTGTTGATAGGAAGCGCCGGGCGTTGCAGAGCGAACAACAACACGAGCGATGCTGTGAGTGGTCCCACACCGGGCAAACGTGCTAGCCAGGCGCGCGCCTCTTCCAGCGGCATGGTGCGCAGATGTGACAAGTCGAGCGAGCCATGCTCTTCGAGCAAGGTGGCGATGAGCCGTTGCAGGCGGCGCGCTTTTTGATGCGCCAGCCCGGCGTGCCAGATCGCCCCGACAATCTCGGTTTCGGGGGCGTCGGCAAGCATTGCCCAGTCCGGGAAGCGGGCGCGGAGCGCCGCAAACGCCTGCTCTTTCTGTGGTGATGATGCGTGTTGGGCGAGGATGACCCGAATGAGATGTTCGAGCGGGTCGCTCGGTTCAGAAGGGGCTGGAATGCCGTATTCTTCTTCCAGGAGGCGGCGAAGCGCTTCGGTGCGTGCCGCGTAGTCAAAAGCCGAAATCATGTGTAACGTGAAACGTCTTTCCTGATTCTGTCCCCTGTATGGGTTGGATTGGCTCGCGTACCCAAAAGCGTAGTCAGAAATCGCGCGATTGCCAAATACGCCAGACCTGCCGAAGTTGACGCCTCGACAGGTCTGGCGGCTATGGTGCGCCGTTCAGAGCCCCAAGCGTTCGCGGAAATAGGGAATTGTGCGGCGCAAGCCTTCTTCCAAAGAAATTTTCGGTTCCCATCCCAGGATACGGCGCGCTTTGGTGATGTCCGGCTGGCGCACTTTGGGGTCGTCCACCGGCAAAGGCTCGAACCGAATGCCGGCGGTGTTGCCCGTCATTTCGTTGATGAGTTCAGCAAACTGCAAAATGGTCATTTCGTGCGGGTTGCCGATGTTCACCGGTTCGACTTCATCGCTCATCAGCAGGCGGTAAATGCCATCAATGAGGTCATCCACATAGCAGAAAGAGCGCGTTTGCGAGCCGTCGCCATAGACGGTGAGCGGTTCGCCGCGCAAGGCTTGCGAGATAAAGTTGGGAACGACGCGCCCATCGTTGATGCGCATGCGTGGACCGTAGGTGTTGAAAATGCGCACAATGCGCGTATCTAACCCATGCGAGCGGTGATACGCCATGGTCATGGCTTCGGCGAAGCGTTTGGCTTCATCGTACACCCCACGTGGCCCGATCGGATTGACGTTGCCCCAGTAGTCTTCACTCTGGGGGTGGACGAGCGGGTCGCCGTACACTTCACTGGTTGACGCGAGCAGATAACGCGCGCCTTTGGCTTTCGCCAGCCCCAACGTTTTGTGCGTGCCCAGGGCGCCGACTTTCAGCGTTTGAATGGGATAGCGCAGGTAATCCACCGGACTGGCGGGCGACGCAAAGTGCAAAATGGCGTCCAGGGGACCATCAATAAAGATGTAGTTGGTCACGTCATGTTTGATGAAGGTGAAGCGGTCATGGCCTGCGAGGTGGGCGATATTGGCGGTGTGCCCGGTAAGAAAATTGTCCATGCCAATCACTTCGTGCCCTTCGGCAAGAAACCGGTCGCAAAGATGTGACCCCAGAAAACCGGCGGCGCCGGTAATCAATACGCGCATGTGATTCGTCCTCCTTGGTTTGGTTCGGAGGAAGATTGTACGCCCTCATATCACGCTGACAAATTCGAGCGCAGGTGTCTGGTTCAGGAAACTTGCTTTTGGAAGGCGCTTTCAGTACGATGCATATCGCATCGTCCCCGTGCGTTTTGGTCTTTTCCTGCAAACTGAACAACTCAAATAACATGCAAAGGAGCGTGCGTATGGTGCAAACACAAACCCCCGAAACGCGCCCGATGACCGAAGAGGGCGATTTTCTCCAACTCAAAGGCGTTGACCACATCCATATTTGGGTGGGGAACGCCAAACATGCCATGTACTATTGGTGGAAAGGCTTTGGGTTCAAGCCGGTGGCCTATTCCGGGCTGGAAACCGGCAACCGCGAATTTTGTTCCTACGTCCTCGAATCGCGCAAAATCCGCATTGTAGTTTCATCTGCATACCATGCCACAAGTGAAATTGCCGCCCATCACCTGTTGCATGGCGACGGCGTGAAGGTGGTGGCGTTCGGCGTGGACGACGTGGAGCACGCCTTCCGCGTCACGACGGAGCGCGGCGCACGCCCGGCGTGGGGTCCCCGTGAAGAGCACGACGACTTTGGCGCCTACCGCACCGCCGCCATTCACACCTACGGCGACACCTTGCACGTCTTTGTTGACCGCTCCGATTACACAGGTCCCTTTGCCCCGACGTATCAGCCCATCGAATACGAAGCCGACCACGCCGGTTTGGCGGCGGTTGATCACATTGTGGGCAACGTGCAACTGGGCAAGATGAACTACTGGGTGGACTTCTACCATCGCGTGATGGGCTTCCGCCAGATTTTGCACTTCGACGATGAAGATATCAGCACCGAGTATTCGGCGCTGATGTCCAAAGTGATGAGCGATGGGAGCGGGCGTATCAAAATGCCCATCAACGAGCCCGCCGAAGGTCGCCGCAAGAGCCAGATTGAAGAATACCTTGATTACTACTACACCCCCGGCGTTCAGCACATTGCCATGCTGACGGACGACATTATCGAAACGGTGAGCAAACTGCGCCGCAACGGGATTGAATTCTTGCGCGTGCCCGATACGTACTACGATATTTTGCCTGAGCGCGTGGGTGAAATCCGCGAGCCGCTGGACGCCATCCGCGAATTGGGCATTCTGGTTGACCGTGACGATGAGGGCTACCTGTTGCAAATCTTCACCAAGCCTTTGCAAGAACGCCCCACGCTCTTCATCGAAGTCATTCAGCGGCGTGGCAGCCGTGGGTTTGGCAAGGGGAACTTCAAGGCGTTGTTTGAAGCCATCGAGTTGGAACAGGCGCGGCGCGGCAACCTCTGAACCGGGGCGCTCATGGGCATGTGAGGGCTTGCGTTTGACAGAATGCGCGGATTGCGTATCCCCAACGTGTGCAGGGCGCAATCCGCGCGCCCTCTTTTCGTGTCAACCACCACTACATGAGGGAGTGAGCCATGAAATTTGTGAGTTATCGCCGCCTTCCGCATGGCAAGCGCTCGCGTGCCGGCTTGTTGATGGGCGACCGTGTTGTGGATATTGCCGTTGCCTGGGATTGGGCGCGGGCGTTTGGGTATGATTTGCGCCCCCCGGCGCCCGTCACCATGCTTGATTTCATTCGCCGTGGGTATGAGCGGTGGCATGAACTGTTCGACGCCCTTGATGATGTGCTCGAACAGAGCGATAGCCGCCATATGTCCACGCAGGAAGGCGTCTTGGTGCAGTCTGTGAGCGATGTTGAATTGTTACCGCCCTTGCCGAATCCCACCAGCCTGCGCGATTTCTACGCCTTCGAGCAGCATGTCAAAACCGCCTACGCCAACCGCGGGCGCGACGTTCCCCCGGAGTGGTACGAAATTCCCGTGTTCTACTTTTCCAACCACCAAGCCATCATCGGACCAGATGCGCCGGTTGTGCGTCCCAAGCGGAGCCGTGCGCTGGACTACGAACTCGAAGTGGCGGCGATTATCGGCAAGCCGGGACGCGATATTGCGCCCGAAGACGCGATGGACTACGTGTTCGGCTTCACCATCATGAATGATTGGTCGGCGCGGGACTTGCAAATGCAGGAAATGCGCGTTTTGCTGGGACCCGCCAAAGGCAAGGATTTCGCCACCTCGCTGGGACCCTGGATTGTGACGCCCGATGAACTGGCTGATGTCGCCACAGACCGCCCCGGCGTGTATGACTTGACGATGGTGGCGCGGGTCAACGGGGAAGAACGCTCGCGCGGCAACTGGAAGGACATTTACTATTCGTTTGGCGAGATGATTGCGCGCGCGTCTGAAGATGTCTGGCTCTATCCCGGCGATGTCATCGGCTCTGGCACGGTGGGCACAGGGTGCTTGCTGGAAATCACCCGCGCGCAAGGCCCCTGGCTGGAACCGGGCGATGTCGTGGAACTGGAAGTGGAGCGGCTGGGCGTCTTGCGCAACCGTGTCGCCGCTCCTGATGAAACAACCGACTGAATGAAAGGAGGCAACGATGCCTTTCTATCACCGCTTGGGGGAAATCCCGCAGAAGCGGCATGTGCAATTCCGCAAGCCTGATGGCGGCTTGTATCGTGAAGAAGTCATGGGGCTGGAAGGCTTTTCGGGAATCCAATCCATCTTGTACCACTACTTTTTGCCGCCCCGCGTCAAACATATCGAAGATTTGGGGCCCGCGTTGCCCAACTACGTGGATTTTGGACCGCTTCGCCACCGTGCGTTTGCCACAGCGGACATTCCCGCCGGCGGGGATGCGCTTTCGTCGCGGCGCGTGCTCATGGGCAACGATGACGTGCAACTGGGGGTGAGCCGCCCAACGGAGAGCATGACCTACTTTTACCGCAATGCGCAATCATACGAAGTCTGGTTTGTGCATGAGGGCGAAGGGGTTTTGCGGTCGCAGTTTGGGCGGCTTGAATTTATGCCCGGCGATTACATTATCATTCCGTTCGGCGTGACCTGGATGATGGAACTGACCACGCCCGAAGCGCGTTTCTTCACCATCGAAGCCCCCTCGCAAATCGAACCGCCGAAACGCTATCGCAACAAGTATGGGCAATTGCTGGAACACGCCCCCTATTGCGAGCGCGACTTCCGCGTGCCGCAAGTGCTTGAAACGTTCACCGAGCGCGGCGAGTTTGAGGTGCGTGTCAAGGTGCGCAATCGTCTCACGCGCCACATTCTGGACCATCATCCCTTTGATGTGGTGGGCTGGGATGGGTATCTCTACCCCTGGATTTTCAACATTCACGATTTCATGCCCATCACTGGCAAAATTCACCAGCCGCCGCCTGTTCACCAGACCTTTGAAGCCTTCAACTTTGTGGTCTGCTCGTTTGTGCCGCGCCTGTACGACTACCACCCTGAGGCGATTCCAGCGCCCTACAACCACTCCAACGTCAATTCCGATGAAGTGATTTACTACTGCGAGGGCAACTTCATGTCGCGCAAGGGGATTGAGCGGTGCGATATTACACTGCACCCCTTTGGCTTGCCGCATGGTCCACAACCCGGCGCAACCGAAGCCAGTATCGGCAAAACCAGCACCGAAGAGTTGGCGGTCATGGTGGACACGTTCCGCCCCTTGCAGGTCACAGCGGACGCGCTCGAATTGGAAAAGGAAAACTACTGGGCATCCTGGCTGGAAGGAGACGGGACCTGATGGAGCGCAACGCACACGACATTCCCTGGCGTTCGATGTACAAACTCCTGACGGGCGCTATTGTTCCGCGACCCATCGGCTGGATTTCCACCGTTGATGTGGAAGGACGCCCCAACCTGGCGCCCTTTTCGTTCTTCAACGCCATTTGCTCCAACCCGCCGCATGTGCTGTTTTGCCCCGGCGTGCGGAGTACTGACGGCGCGCCCAAAGACACCTTGCGCAACGTGCGCGCAACGGGCGAATTTGTGGTGAACATTGTGACCGAGGACTTGCTCGACGCCATGAACCTCACTTCGACGGAGTTGCCCCCTGATGTGGACGAATTCGCCTATGCCGGGCTGACACCGATGCCGTCGGTGGTGGTGCGCCCGCCGCGCGTGGCGGAAAGCCCGATTCACTTTGAGTGCCGTGTGGTGCATATCTACGATGTCGGGCACGAACCGGGGGCGGGGAGTGTGGTGATTGGTGAAGTCGTGCATGTGCATGTCGCCGACGATCTCCTGCTCGACGGCGACAAAATTGACATTCGCGCCCTCAAACCAGTTGGGCGCTTGGCGGGGGGCGAGTACTGTCTCGTGCGCGAGATTGTGCACGTTCCGCGTCCCCCTTCACGCATTCGCCCTTCGCATACTTGAGCCGCGGTTTACTCGTTGGGCGCTCGCCGATACACAGGGTGCGAGCGCCCAAAATACCTATCGAAGATGTAGTGTGTTTCAACCCACGCCGTATAGGCTTCTAGTTTTTGCAGGCGCCCGCTCCAAAAGGCAATCAGTGCCGGCTTGAACGTGCTCCTATTCGCCTCTTGATGGCGGCATGCTATACTCCCCGCCGCCCATGTCAACCTGACAACACGGAGAAGGTGTATGGATCTTGTGCAAGCCATCATTTTAGGCATCGTGCAGGGGGCAACGGAATTTATCCCCATTTCAAGTAGCGGGCATTTGGTGCTTGTGCCCTGGTTGTTGGGCTGGGAAGACCCCGGCTTGACCTACGATGCGATTGTACACTGGGGCACATTGTTGGCGGTGCTTTCCTTTTTCTGGCGCGATTTTTGGGAGATTGCGCGCAATTTTTTGAGCGGTTTGGTACGCGGCCAGGTGTGGGGCGACCAAACGCGCCTGGGCTGGTTGCTCATCGTTGGCACACTCCCCGCAGCAGTGATTGGTCTGTTGCTGGAAAGCCAATTTGAAGCGCTGTTTGGGAAACCGCAATGGGTGGCGCTCTTCCTGATGGGAACGGGATGCTTGCTCTGGTTGAGCGAGCGCTGGCGACAATCGGGCAAAACTTTGTCCGACATGGGGGTGCCCGATGCGCTGGTGATTGGGTTCGCGCAAGCCCTGGCAATTACGCCCGGCATCTCTCGTAGCGGCAGTACCATCGCGGCGGGCTTGCTGCGTGGGCTGGACCGCGCAACGGCGGCGCGTTTCAGTTTCTTGCTGATGGCGCCCATCGTGTTTGGCGCTGGGGCGAAAAAAACGCTTGACTTGCTCAGCGCCGGTGTGGACAGTGCCACCCTGCTCCCTGTGGGGCTTGGGTTTCTTGCCGCAGCGTTCACCGGCTATGTGAGCATCGGGTTTCTGATGCGCTATCTGCAGCGCGCGACTTTGCACCTGTTTGCCTACTGGTGTTGGGGCTTTGGGCTTTTCTGCTTTGTGTTGGCGCTGTGGCGTGGCGGGTGAGCGCTCTGCCTGAAAAGAGGGGTGTGTATGCCGGTGGAGACACTGAACACGATAACTCGCAATGAATTTCTAGCGATTGTGCTGTTTTATGCGCTCGCCTGGTTTGTCGCGCGTTTCTCGCGGCGCATGGCTGGGCGTGTGGCGCGTATGCGGCGCTTGCATCCCTACGCGCGCCCGCAGCGGCTGGATACGCTGGAAGAACTGATTGCGAGCCTGATCTCACTTGTGGCGTTTGTCGCGGCGACCATTGCATCGCTGGCGCAGTTTGTCAGCGCCGATACGCTTGTGTGGGGGATTGGCTTGTTCAGCGCCGCGTTTGGGTTGAGCGCCCGCCCCATTATCAGCGATTTTATGGCTGGCATCAGTTTTTTGTTTGAAGACACGTTTGCCGTGGGCGAAAAAGTCGAAGTTGTCGGCATTGAAGGCGTCATCGAGCAGGTGAATGTGCGCACCACCTGGATTCGGGGGCGGCTCGGCGAGCAATACGTTGTGCCCAATGGCGAAATTCGTATCGTGCGCAATTTCAGCCGCGGGCAGTTTTCCAATGCCTCAGTGCGCGTGCGTATCCCCAGCGAGCATCTGGAAGAAGCCATCACCGTGCTTGAAACGGCGGCGGAAGAAGCGTTCCAGGCGCTTCCGGCGCTTCTGGAACCGTGGCGCGTCATTGCCGAGGAAACGACGCTGGGCGAAACCGCCGAACTGCTGGTGCTTGCCAAAGCCGAATATGGGCATGGCGCCGAAGTGCGCCCGCGCCTGATGGCGTTCATCCAGCGTAAATTGGCGGCGGCTGGCGTCCCGTTGAAAGGCTGACTTCAAAGAAGTGCAATCAGCACAATCGCCAAAATGGTGAGCAGCAACAGCACCACCAGACACCCAACGGGGTCGAGGAGTTGCATGCCCACTTGCGCACTTGTGGAAACGCCGCCGTGAAACGGCTCAGTCAGCAGGATGAGCATGAAAATGGCAATGGTGATAAGCCCGGCGGGGGTCAGCACAATTTCAAGCAGGCGGGGCATGAGCCGCGAGAGCAAGGGCGAAAACCACTCGTCCCATTGCAAGACCAAAATCGCCGTGCAATAAAACGGCACGGTCATCCCAATCGTCCAGTAAGCGCAACCGCGCATCCAGGCAAAGCGTTTGCGTCGTTGATACATCCTCATCGCCTCGGTCGTTTCTTCAAGTGTGCGCGTGTTTGTTATAGCAGAAGGGCGCGCGCTTGCCTATTCAGCACTCCATGCTTCCAGCAAGAGCACCAGCCCAAAGAACAACGTCACGCCGCCCAGGCATCCCAGCCCGACAACCGGGAACCAGAGCGTCAGCCACGAAGCCAGCATGGCCTCTTCGGGGGTGTCGGGATTGTACACCACATCCACCGTTTGCCCCACGTGCGGCGCGAATGCGCGAAAACCGAACCCGCTTGTCTCCTGAAATTGCACACGCTCCCCCGAGGCCGTCGTAAATTCCACCACGGGGTGCCACACAATGTTGCCATCCTCGTCATCCTTGACCTCCGCCACCAGCGCCACAACTTGCCCTTCTGTGCGGGCATAGGTCGCCAGCCGATTGTGTGTTTCATGGTACCAGCGCCACCCATGCCGGAGCAGTAGTGCTCCCAACACCAGCAAAATCAGCCCAATCCAGGTGACGGGTTTCGTCAGCGGGATGCGCCTCAACATCAAGAGAACTCCTTTGGATAGACGAGCAGCACGTATGCAAAGTAGCATTGCCCATACGCTTGTGCAAGTAGAGCGCAAAACACCTTCGTGCCCCCGCGGGGCAAGGTGTAGCACAACCGGCATGCCAAAAAGCACCCCCGCTTTGTTCACTTTTTCACATTCTTGAGTGAATTACTCAGCAACAAGGCATTCTGGCAAAGTGGCTTGTGGCACTTGTAGAATGGTCGTATAATGGCGGCTGCATTGCTCTATCCGCTCACAACAGACTCCAAAGGAGGAAGCGCATGGTACAAAGTGGCCTTCGTCTGTTAGTGAAGGAAGGCCTGCGGTACCGAGGGCGTGAAGGCCAGTGGGCTTGGCTCTTGCATCGCCTCACCGGTATCGGGGTGTTCCTTTTCCTCGCGTTGCACATTTTCGATATTTTCTTGATGAGTTTCGGCGAAGACGTTTTCAACGAACTCGTGTTCCTCTATCACCAACCGTGGGCGCGTATCGGGCACATTTTCCTCTTCTTCGGATTGCTCTTCCACGCGTTCAACGGCATTCGCATCACCATTATGGACTTTTGGCCGTCGTTGTGGCGCTATCAGCGCCAGGGCGTCTGGATTCAGACGGTCATTTTCCTGGCGGTGTTCATCCCGTCCACCATTGCCATCCTGATTGAAATTCTGAGCCACTAAGGAGGCTGTCCATGTTTGAAGCACTGACCTCCGTCCGTTCGGCCGAACAGCGCATGGAGCGGTCGAGCAACTTTGAGTTGTTCGCCTGGTTCTTCATGCGTGTGAGCGGTATCCTGCTGCTTCTGATTGCAGTGGGGCACCTCTTCTACATGCACTTTGTGGTGGGGGTAGCCAACATTGATTTTGCCCTGATTGCGGAACGCTGGGAAAACCCCCTCTGGCGCATTTACGATACGTTCTTGCTGGTGTTTGCGTTCACGCACGGCACAAACGGCATGCGCTACATCATTGATGATTACTTCCGCGGTGGTGTCCGCGTCACGCTGAAAATCTTGCTCTACTTGCTCTACTTCGCGCTTATGCTGATGGGCTCATATGTCATTTTTACGTTCCGGGCCTAACCGAGAACGCCTAGGAGGAGAATTCTATGTCGACATTCCAGTATGATGTGCTCGTGATTGGTGCCGGCGGTGCCGGTTTGATGGCGGCTTTGTACGCCTCCAAATCCGCCAACACCGCCGTGCTGAGCAAACTGTATCCGACTCGTTCGCACACAGGCGCTGCCCAAGGTGGTATCAGCGCCGCATTGGGCAACCATGAAGAAGACCATTGGGAATGGCACGCCTACGACACCGTCAAGGGGTCTGACTACCTGGGCGACCAGGATGCCATTGAAATTATGTGCCGCGAGGCGATTGATGTGGTCATCGAGTTGGAGCACATGGGCTTGCCCTTCGACCGCACACCCGAAGGGAAGATTGCCCAGCGCCCCTTTGGCGGCCACACGCGCAACTATGGTGAAGCCCCTGTGCGCCGTGCATGCCACGCCGCCGACCGCACCGGCCACATGATTCTGCAAACGCTCTACCAGCAGTGCATCAAGCACAATGTCAACTTCTTTGATGAATTCCAGGTGCTTGACCTCATCATCGAAGATGGCGTGTGCAAAGGTGCGATCGCCTATGAGATTGACACCGGCGAAATTCACACCTTCCACGCCAAAGCCGTTATCCTGGCGACTGGTGGATGGGGCAAGTGCTGGTCGGTGACGAGCAACGCTTTCACGCTCACGGGCGACGGGGCGGCGATTGTGCTGCGCCACGGCGTGCCGCTTGAAGACATGGAATTTTTCCAGTTCCACCCCACCGGCATCTGGAAGATGGGGATTCTCATCACCGAAGGGGTGCGCGGTGAAGGCGGTATCCTGCGCAACAACCTGGGCGAGCGCTTCATGGAACGCTATTCGCCCACGCTCAAAGACCTTGCCCCGCGTGACGTGGTTTCACGTGCGATTTACATGGAAATCCGCGAAGGGCGCGGCATTGACGGCAAGGACTACGTCTATCTGGACGCGACGCACCTGGGGCGCGAACGCATTGAGAAGAAACTGCCCGACATCGCCGACTTCTGCCGCACCTACTTGGGCATTGACCCAGCCGAACAACCCATGCCGGTGCAACCGACGGCGCACTATGCCATGGGTGGCATCCCCACGGATGTGGATGGGCGTGTGATTGTGGATGCCAACAACACGCCGCTCTATGGGCTCTACGCCGCTGGTGAGGTGGCGTGTGTCTCGGTGCATGGCGCGAACCGTTTGGGCACCAACTCGCTCCTCGACCTGGTGGTGTTCGGTCGCCGCGCTGGTATCCACGCCGCCGCCTTTGCCAACGAAATCGAATTCCAGCCCATTCCCGACAACGCTGATGAGCCGACGCGCGAATTGGTGGAGCGTGTGCGTACGCACGACGGGGATGAAAATGTGGCGACCATCCGCGCCGAAATGCAGAAGTTGATGATGAACAACGTGGGGGTTTTCCGCACGGAAGAACTGCTGACCGAAGCCGTCGAAAAATTGAAAGAACTGAAAGAACGCGCACGCAACATCTCCATCCAGGACAAGGGCAAGCGCTTCAACCAGGACTTGCTGGAAGCCATCGAACTCTACAACCTGCTCGACCTGGCGGAAGTGACGGCGCTCTCGGCGCTCAACCGCACCGAAAGCCGTGGGGCGCACTCGCGCGAAGATTATCCCGAGCGCGATGACGAAAACTGGTTGAAGCATACGCTTATCTACCGCGAAGAAGATGGTTCGTATCGCTTCGATTACAAGCCCGTCACGATTACGAAGTTTGAACCCAAACCGCGCGTGTACTAGCCTGCGAGGAGTGAACTATGGCTGAGACCATCAAGGTGAAACTGCGCATCAAGCGCTTCAACCCCGAAAAGGACAAAGAACCGTGGTGGGGGGAATACGACGTTGAAATGGACCCCACCGACCGTGTGCTCGACGCCTTGCACTACGTGAAATGGCACATTGACGGGACGCTCACATTGCGCCGCTCCTGCGGGCATGGTATTTGCGGCTCGGACGCCATGCGTATCAACGGCGTCAACCGCCTGGCGTGCAAGGTGCTGCTGCGCGACGTGGCGCCCGTGGTGACGGTCGAACCCATTTTGGGCTTGCCCGTCATCAAGGATTTGGTGGTGGACATGGAACCTTTCATGGCGCAATATCGTTCAGTCATGCCGTACTTTGTCAACGATGAGCCGCCGCCGCCGCGTGAGCGTCTCCAATCGCCTGAAGAGCGTGCCGTCTTTGACGATACGACCAAGTGCATTTTGTGCGCGTGCTGTACCACGTCGTGCCCCTCGTTCTGGGCGCGTGGCGAATATGTGGGGCCGGCGGCGATTGTGCAAGCGCACCGCTTTATCTTCGACAGCCGCGACCGCGCTGCGGCGCAGCGCCTGGAAATCCTCAACGAACCCGATGGCATTTGGCGCTGCCGCACGGTGTATAACTGCACGAACGCCTGTCCGCGTGAAATCAAGATCACCGAGGCAATTGCCGAAGTCAAGAAGGCGTTGCTGTTCAGCCGCCTCTAAACCTGTCGGCGAGGCACGCCAAACACCCCCAGCACATGTTGGGGGTGTTTTTTTGTGCGCAACCCCCGGAGAGCAGGACTTTTGTCTGGGTTGAATGATACAAATGTTTATTGAAAAAGCAGGAAGAAAGATTTATACTGAGACTGGTTCGTCTTCTTGTGCTTCTTTGTGATGCATATTCAAGCGCACCCCAAACAACCTGAAAGGAGTAAGGTATGCGTTCCCCCCACATTCAACGATTCGTTTTCCTCTTGGTAGGTGGTTTTTTGCTCACATGGCTGGTCACTCTGTGGGCGCCTTCCGACGCCAGCATTGCCGCCAATCCTGGTGACCTGGTGCTGGCAAGTTCGGGTGTCATTCAGCCCGGTCAGACGTTGACATTCCCTACGTATATCAGCACCCCGGCAAACTTGCGTTTGAAGGTGTGGGGTGGAAACCCCAACGATGCACTGGACCTTGTCGCAGGTGGTGATACTTGGTCGGTGCAGAGTGGTGAAACGGCTTGGCGGTCGTTGATACTCACCAATGGAGGAACAGTGCTCTTGCAAAACGCCACTGCCGGGGCGCTCAATTACTCGCTCACCGTATGGGTGGAGGATGTGCTGCCCTCGTTCGCGGATGGCGTCACGGTTTGGGAAGGCACCGCGCAGAATGACGGCGTGCAATCCACAATCCGCGTCAATGCGCCGCAAAGTGGGCTCTATGCTTTCACGCTGGAAGCGCCGCAAGGGGCGTATCGTTTTATTGTTGATGAAACCTATGTCCAGAAGCATGTGGTCAGCGGCGCCGAACCGTCGCCAAGTGATACGGTCTACTATCTGGAAGCGGGCGTGCATACGTTCCGTATCGAACAACAGCCCGCCCAACCCATGAGTACCTGGCGAGTATCCGTCTCGTTTGCAGGCGGTGCTGACACGCTTCCGTGGATGGAGAGCGGGCATGAGATTGGCGGGAGTGGCAATTTTGCCACGGAACGCATTCCGCTCTTTGTGCCTGAGGGGGCGGATGTGAACATCCGCTTTGAGGTGGAAGGTCATTCAGGCGACGCGCTACAATTTGTGTTGTTCAATGGCGCTACGCCTGTGTACACATCAACAGACGTGTATGGCGGGGAAACAAACTGGGCGACAACGCATCTTGACAGTGGGCTGAACACCTTGGTCGTCCAGGCGTTGGAGACAAACACCGCCGGGTTGACCTACACCGCTACAGTCGATGTGCTTCCCTCGACGGCATACACATGGAGCGGACGCACGTATGGGGCAACTGCCCGCCCTTACAACGGACATTCCATCATCCGCCTGACGTTCCCCGAAAGTGGTTTGTACGATTTTGATTTGACGTCCACGGCGGGACGGTATCAGTTCTTCTTGGATACAATGTACATTCAGAAGACCATTACCGACTCGCTCACGTCGTTCCGCGCCTATGTGCCGGCGGGGACGCACACGCTCGAACTCTGGCAAGACCCGAACGAACCGGTCAATGAATGGTCTGTGGCAGTTGCCGCCAGCGGCGCACAGCATGACACCTTGCCCTGGATGGCTGTCGGCGGTAGCCTGGGGGGCAGTGGAAATGTGTTCAGTGAAGAATGGATCCCCCTCTATGTCCCCAGTGGTGGAGCGATCAACGCACGCATGACGGTTGACGGTGCTATGGGCGATAAAGTGTACGTGCGTGTTTATGCCGCCGATGGAACCACCCTCCTTTATCAAAGCCAGGCGATTTATGGCGGGGAAACGGTTTGGCAAACATTCCCCATTACGGATGGCTTGCAACTGGTGAATGTACAAGCGGATGGGGCGAATACGCAACCCATCACCTATCAGATAGACGTGATGGATGTGCCTACCATTCCATCAATGTTTAGCGGCGTTGCCGATAGCAATGGCATGGCTTCGCATGTGCAGTTCCAGGCGCCGGTTGATGGGCTCTATGAATTTACGCTTGTCACCACAGAAGGTTCGGCGGCGTTGCAATTCCCCAGCGGATTGACACGTCGGCAGACCAATGCGCCCAACACGATCACGACCACGTTGCGCATTGAATTCACGGCGGGGTATTACACGTTCCAGGTGGTGCAAGACCCCATGTTCACGCGCACTGTCTGGGCAGTGAATGCCGACCTCGTGTCGAGCAGTCAAGCGCTCACAATTACGAGTGTATCGCCTGTTGCCGCCGAACCTGGGGTAACCACTACACTTACGGTGAGCGGGAGCGGCTTCTTGCCTGGTGCGCAGGTGGTCTTGCTGGATGCTGCCAACACGCCGATCACCGCGACAAACGTGGTCTATGTGAGCGCCAATCAACTCAAAGCCACCTTTGCGCCGTTGCCCAGTGGGCTCTACACAGTCAAAGTGGTCAATCCTTCCGGCGCAAGCGCCATGCTTGAACATGCATTCGCTGTGATGCGGCGGCTCTTCTTGCCGGTGGTGCTTCGCTAAAACGCCCTAAACCGCCAAACGAAAAGCCCGCGCCATGTGCGCGGGCTTCTGTTGTTGAGGGTCAAATCTCATTAGCGGCGGTATTGCTCAACGTTCTGCTGATGTTCTTCAAGCGTTTTGGCAAACACATGTGTGCCGTCGCCGCGTGCGACAAAGTAGTAGTAATCCGTCTGGGGGGCGGTAGCAACTGCACGCAGTGCCGCCAACCCCGGATTGCAAATGGGGGTTGGTGGAAGCCCCGGATACTTGTAGGTGTTGTAGGGAGAATCAATCTCCAGGTCATCCAGGTAAAGAGGCGTCTTCCACCATGTTTGGGTCTCTTCCTGATAGCCGAGCGCGTATTGCACCGTCGGGTCGGCGTTGAGCAGTGTCCCGTCGCGCCAGCGGTTCTCAAATACGCTGGCAATCAGCGGTCGTTCTTCGTCCACCACGGCTTCACGTTCGACAATGCTCGCCAGCGTCACCGCTTCGTAAATCGTCATCCCTTTTTCTGCAATGGCGGCGCGCAATTCGGGCGAAAGCCGTTGCCCAAATGTGCGCAACTGCATTTCCACGAACGATTGCGCAGTTGTTTCATCAGGAATAACACGGTAGGTGTCCGGAAAGAGGAAGCCTTCCAGTGGCGCGTCGGGCGGCGCATCGGCCAGAAAGTCAAACGTGGCGCGGTATGGTTCCACGCTTGCCGTCGCCGCCAGATACTCGCCCGCCGAGACAAGTCCTTTGGCTTCCAGCAGTTCCGCGATTTGTTCGCGCCGCCAGCCTTCTGGAATGGTGACTAACACCTCTTCCACACGCCCTTGCTGCAACGCCTGAATGAGTTCATCCATCGTCATATTGCGGCGCAACTGGTATGTGCCCGCCGCCAATTTTTGGTCAGCGCCCCGATAGACGAGCAGGCGGCGGAACAATGTCGCATCGGTGATCAGCCCTTCATCTTCAAGCCGTTGGGCGATAGTGAGCGCGGTTTCCCCCGGTTCAATGGTGAAGACCACGGTCGAATCATCGTTGCTGGCTGGTTGGGTGATTTTATCCCGATTGAGCGCCAGATAGAGCCCGGTGAGGCGTTGTTCCAGTGATTGGGGTTCATTTTCGGCAGCGGCGAGTTCTTCCTCGGTCAACACGCCTTCGACCGTGCTGGGGGGCGGCACAAGAATCTGGGTGAACACCAGCAGGACAACCATGCCAAGCGTGACAACAGTCGCCACCACAATTCCCATTCCCAAGAGGGCACGTGCGCGGCTTACTTTGCGCTTTTGGGGCGCAGGAGCGGTGGATGGTGGTGTCGCCGGCATGGGGGCGGTGGGCGGTGTGCGACGCCCACGTGCGGCACGCCGCAAGGCGAGTTCTTCATCTTGCAGGGCGGCGCGCTCACGGTGGAGATCGGCGATTTGGGATTCAATTTCGCGCAGGTGGGCGCGCTCCTGTTTGGATGAAGCATTGCGCAATTCGGCGGCGGCTTTCGCCAGGACGGCAAGTTGCTGTTGAATCTCGTGCAGGCGTTGCTGGATTTCGGTCAAGCGTTCCTGATGGCTCATCTGTTCATTGCTCCGACTCAATGGACTTGGGGATGACGCGCTCAGCGCCTACTCCCTGATGCTCGAAGTAGTGTTCGAGCATTACCGCAGCGGCAACAGCATCCAGTTTTTCGCGACGGGCTTTTTGCGTGGTGCCGGCGGCAATCATCTGCTGTTGGGCGTCTTTGCTGGTGTACCGTTCATCCCACAAATAGACGGGAATATCAGTTTGCGCCGCCAGGACTTCGGCGAAGGCGCGGCATTGGGCGGCTTGCTCGCCCTCGCTGCCGTCGGTGTTCAGCGGCAACCCCACGATGATTTTGGCGGCTTGTTCGGCGCGTGCGAGTTCCACCAGCCGCGCGATGAGCGATTCAAGCGAGCCGTGCGGCAGTACAGCCACGGGGCGGGGCGCCATGCCCACGCCCGCGGCAACGCCGACGCGCCGTTTGCCGTAATCCACCGCGAGGACGACCTCGTACGTCATTGCGAAGCCCCTTGCTGTTGTGGTGGAAGCGCCGCCACGCGCACGTAGATGCGCAGAGGCAGGTAGGGCATGCGCCCCCATCCCGCCGGGCTGATTTCGATGCCGGGGTCGGCGGCGAGGGGAAGACGGTTCTTCAAAACCACTTCGGCTTCCTCAATGGGCAGACCACGCACCAAATCGCGCACCATGTTGCCGTCAATGCGGGCGGCGGTAAAGCCTTCGACTTCGGCGGTGAAACGCGCCTGGTCGCTCGACAGGCGCTCGCCGTCCACGATGCGCACGGCGAACCCTTCCGCCAGCAATTCGCGGTCGGCGGGGACGTTTTCGCGCAGCACGGGGCGCGCCAAAAACTCCACGTCTTCCTGGCGCACAATCAAGCCCTCCACCCGCAGGCGGTAGAGCAACGTGAGGGTGTCGGCTTGCTCATCCACCAGATGGTCGAAGGATTCGGTCACGGCGTCGAACGTGAGCGTGTTGGGGATGAGTAGGTAGCCTTCGGGAATTTGCTTGGCGATTTCCGCCGTCCCCTCTTGTGTGAGGCGTTGCACCACTTGTTCGCGCAATTGGTCTTTGTCGGCGACCGTCACCGTTGCGACCTGTTTGACTGTGCCCCCGCTGGTGGGGTTCGTGTTGAAAACACGCAATGCCGAGGCAAGCGGACCTTCCACCTGGTTGATGAGCAGCGCCCCCACATTGCCGGTCAGGCCGGGGTTAAGCGCCTCGATGGGGACGGTGATTTGCCCATTGGCGGGCACAACCACATCTTCCAGCGTTTGGAAGCGCACAGGAACGGCGGCGCTGGTGCGCACAATCGTGCCGCGCGGAACCGTCACATCTTGCGGCAGAAGGTTCACGAGCGTGACTTCGCCGCGTGCTTTGGCGTCGGGAACGTCGCGGCGGCCGGTGGTTGCCATTTGCCCCGTGCCTTCCACGATGATGGAAAAGCGCTCGGCGGGGACGACCATTTGACTGCGCACCGGTCCTTCGGCGTCGGTGTCGGCGGTGGCTTCAAAAGGAATGGTGAGCAGGGATTGCTCCGGCACCAGCGTAATTTGGGCGCTTGGCACAAGCAACAGCGCCCCCGCCGCCAGAACAATCAGCAAGCCAAGCACCAGACCAATCAGAACAAAGCGGTCTGCCCAATTGGCGGGCGCGCCGATTTGCTCGCGTCGGGCTTCCAGGGCACGGTGTCCTGTGAGCCATTCGGTGCTCAGTGGCGTTTCATGCCCATTGGCGGGCGTCTCGAAAGTGGGGCGCGACCAGCGGTGCGCTTTTTGCGCGGCTTCCACCGAGCGGAACACCGCCAGATGAATCGCTTTGGCGCGGTCGCGAATATCGGGGTCGCGTGTGGCGATAGCAAGTTCAAAGCCGTTTTCATAGGCTTGGCGGGCGAGCACTTTCAGGCGGACTTCGTTGCGAAATGCCGGATGCTGGCGTGGGACATCCAGAATCACACGGTCAGCCTGAACGCGCGTGAGCAGACTGCGCACGCCGTGAAAATCTTCATCCCCTTGCAGGTGGATGACTTGCTCGCTTTTGGTGCTTTTGGCAACTGGTTGTGGTGGTCTCTGTTCGGTGCTCATATTCGTTCCTGAAAACCCAATGTTGTCTGAAGAATCAGCCTACATATTTTGATGACTCTTGGATTCTTGCCAAAACATCTCCAACACATCGGCTTCGACGGTCTCAGGTTCGCGCGCCATTTCAGCGGCAAGCGCGGCAATGTTCACCCATTCGGGACCCGTGAGCAAGCCGTACATGTCGTACAGGTGTTGCAATCGCGCCGGTTTGAGCACGTCGAACACGGGCGTTCCCGCAAAAAGCCTGTGCGGCCAGGCGTAGGCTTGCAGTGCGTGCAAGAGGGCGGGCAAGCGCGCCCCCCCGCCATAGACCCACACGCGCGACGGGAGCGGTTCTTTGCCGGCGAGGATGCGCAGGTTGCTCTGAAGCGTTTCCAGCCAGTGTTGGAGCGCCTGAGGCAAGGCGCTTTCGAGAAACGCACGCCCTTCTTGCGACCCCAAACCGCGCATGTAGCGCTCGAAAGCCGCCCAGGCGGCGCGGGGGGGTAAGGGGCGTGGCCAATCAAGTGCGGCGGCGATGTGCGCCAGCCCGTGTGGCATGGATGCGAATGCGGTAATGCGCCGTTGTTCCACCAGAGCGACGTCGGTATGCTGGACGCCTACGTCAATGAGCACAGCGTCCGAGTAGGGTTGTTGCGCGGCGACAACGTGCGGCGCGGCTTTGACCGCTTCCAGTTCCAGCCCCACGCGGGCAAAAATCTCTTCGAGGGCGTCCAGCCCGGTGGAAGGCCAACACCAGGCGTTGAGCGCGAGCACCAGTGTGGTGCCCCCGCGTGAACCCCAACGCTGTACCGGCAGCAAATCAAGCAAGAGCCCGACAAGTTCGGCGTCGAAGATGGTATGGCGCACCTGTGTTTTCATGCTTTCGGTGCGTGCATAGGCGTGAACCTTGGCGGAGAGCCGCGCGATGAGAGGGCGCAGTTCGTCTATGTCCAGCGATTCAGCCGGCTTGGCGCGTGTCTGTTTTTGCACAAAGAGCGACCCTTTCAGCCACGCGCCGCTGATGACGGCTTGCCCATAGTCGGCGACGACGGGTTGTTGTGTGAGGGTGTGCGCGTGGTGTTCGGCGTCGGTGAGCGCCTGGTCGCTCAGTGAGGAGAGATGGTTGGGCGAGAGGGTTGGGGTTTCGCCCAAAAGTGCGGCGTTTCCCGATGCCGTCCCGTTTCCCAAGACCAATGCGCCTTCGGGTGTGAGCGAGACCAACAGAGCACGCGCGCCGCTCGACCCAAAGTCGAGCAGCGCGCGGCGGTTGTGCGGTGTGCTTTGCAAAAGCGCGGCTTTGGGAAGCCGAAACAGGTGTTGGTCAGCCACGGTGTTTGCGGATTTCTTCTGGTACGTTGGCAAGGGCTTCGCTCAGTTTTTCGGTGAAGCGCCCACCGGCTTGCGCCATGGTGGGGCGACCGCCGCCGCCACCGCCGATGTAAGCGCCGAGTGCTTTCACCAGGTTGCCGGCGTGCAGGTTTTCACGTTCCACCAGGTCTTTGCTGATGGTGGTCAGAATCATCGGCTTTTCATTGACGATAGCCCCCAGCACGATGACAGCCGACGGCAGTTTTTCGCGCAGGCGGTCGGCGAGGTCGCGCATGTATTCGATTGTGGGGGCGTCCACTTCAGTGGCGAGCACCGGAATCCCGTCCACATCCACCACGCGCGCCGTCAGTTCGTTGACTTGGGCGGCGGCGAGTTTGCGGCGCAGGTCGGCGATGGTTTTTTCCTGCTCGCGCAGTTGGGCTTGCAGTTTTTCAACACGTTGCGGAAGTTGCTCGCTTGGCGTGTTGAGTGCGGCGGCGAGGTCATCCCACGCGTTGAGCCGCTCGCGGATGAAGGCGGCGGCTTTGCGCCCGGTCAGCGCCACAATGCGGCGCACGCCGGCGGAGATGCTGCTTTCGGACGTGATGACGAACGGGCCAATTTGCCCCGTGCGTTCCACATGCGTCCCGCCGCAGAGTTCGCGCGAATACCAGGCGCGGGTGTGCGGGTCTTCAATGCTGACCATGCGCACAGTCTCGCCGTACTTTTCGCCGAAGAGGGCGATAGCGCCCTGGTTGAGGGCTTCTTCCAGTGGCAGGTAATGCCAGTCCACCACTTCATCGGCGATGATGTTGGCGAGCACTTCCTGCTCGATGCGTTGCAGTTCCTCGCGCGTGACGGGTTGCAGGTGCACAAAGTCAAAGCGCAGGTAATCAGGCGCGACAAGCGAGCCGCGCTGTTCGGCGTGTTCACCCAGCACGTTGCGCAAAGCGCGGTGCAGCAAGTGGGTGGCGGTGTGGTTGCGCATGATGTCCCAGCGGCGATCCACGTCAATGCTTGCGTAGGCGGGGTCGCCCACGTTGATCGCGCCAGCGACCACAGTGCCCAGATGCACCCAGAGGTTGGGGCGGGCGCGGCGCACGTCGTGCACCAGCACGCGCCCGTAGTCGGTTTCGATGACGCCCGTGTCGGCGACTTGCCCACCCCCTTCGGCGTAGAAGGGCGTTTCGCTGAGCACCAGTTCCACTTCGTCGCCTTCAGCCGCCGATTGCACCGCTTCACCATCTTTGACGAGGTAGAGAATGGTGGTTTCGACGTTGGTCAGGCGCTGGTAATCGTAGCCGACAAATTGCGTGGCGGGCAGGTCTACCGTGCGGTAGCGTTCCACAAGTTCGTCCACGTTGAACGTTTCATGGGCGCGGGCACGGGCGCGCTGTTCCGCCATGGCGCGGTCAAACCCTTCGCGGTCAATGGTGAAGCCGCGTTCCTCGGCAATCTGGCGCGTCAGGTCGTAGGGGAAGCCGTAGGTGTCGTAGAGACGGAAGGCTTCCTCACCGGGGATGACGCGCGTGCCTTGCGCTTCCAGGTCGGCGAGCAGGGCTTCTAGGCGCGCCAGCCCGTTGTCGAGCGTTTGGCGGAAGCGGTCTTCTTCCTGCGCCACCACTTCCAGGATGAAATCGCGCTTTTCGGCGAGTTCGGTGTAGTGCCCGCCGTACTCCTGAATGACGGTCTCGGCAAGGTCAGCCATGAAGGGTTTTTCAAAGCCGATTTGCTTGCCGTAGCGCATGGCGCGCCGCATGATGAGCCGCAGCACATAGTTGCGCCCACTGTTGCCGGGCAACACACCGTCGCCAATGAGGAAGGTGGTGGCGCGGATGTGGTCGGCAATGGCGCGGTAGCCGACAATGTGCGCGTCACGTTCAGCGTCGCTATGCCCCAGCAGGGTTTGAATGCGGGTGATGATGGGCATGAAGAGGTCGGTTTCGTAGTTGTTGGTTTTGCCCTGCACCACCGAGGTAATGCGTTCCAGCCCCATGCCCGTGTCAATGGACGGTTTGGGAAGGGGCGTGAGCGTCCCGTCCAAAGCGCGGTCGTACTGCATGAAGACCAGGTTCCAGAGTTCCAGGTAGCGGTCGTCGCGGTTGACGCCTTCGGGCGTCATCTCTTCGATGGGACCCCAGTAGTAGTGAATTTCGGAACAGGGACCGCATGGACCGGTGTCGCCCATTTGCCAGAAGTTTTCTTCTTTGCCGAAGCGCAAAATGCGTTCCGGCGGCACATGGCGGGTCCAGTATTCAAAGGCTTCGTCGTCGTCCAGGTAAATCGTCACCCAGAGACGGTTTTTGTCGAGTTGCAGCACATTGGTGAGGAAATCCCAGGCGTATTCGATGGCTTCTTCTTTGAAGTAGTCGCCAAAACTAAAATTGCCCAGCATTTCAAAAAATGTGTGGTGGCGCGGCGAGGGTCCCACGTTTTCCAGGTCGTTATGCTTGCCGGAAACGCGCATGCACTTTTGCGCGGATGTGGCACGGGTGTAGGGGCGCTTTTCCAGCCCCAGGAAAACGTCCTTGAATTGGTTCATGCCTGCGTTTGTGAACAGCAACGTGGGGTCGTTTGCCGGCACCAAAGATGAACTGGGCACAACTTCATGCCCACGCTCCTTGAAATAATCGAGAAACAATTGTCGGATTTCGTGGCTGGATTTTGGAACGCTCATTGGCTCACCTGCGTTTTCTCTTCTTCTTATGCCGGAATTTTGGGAAAGCGGCACGATTGTAGAAGCAATGTGCCGAGAAGGCAAGTATTTTTGGGAAGTGCGGATGAATGGTGTCAGGGATGCGGTGAGTGGGGGTGTTTCACACATTGGTGTGCTATTGACGCCAGTCAAAAACGGGGTATCGTAAAGGCGACGCCCCACAACAAACGAGAGCAAGTGCCTATGGATGCGCAAACGATTGCTCACAACCTGCAAATGGTGCAAAACCGCATGGCGGAAGCGGCTGTGCGTGCCGGGCGTGCGCCAGAGGAGATTACGCTCGTGGCGGTCACCAAAACCCATCCGCCTGAGGTTGTTCGCCTGGTGTATGAACTTGGCGTGCGCAATGTGGGGGAAAACCGCGTTCATGAAGCGCTGGAAAAACAGGCGGCGCTTGCCGACCTTGACGACCTGCGCTGGCATATGATTGGGCATGTGCAAAGCCGCAAAGCGCGCGATGTGGTGGGGCGTTTCGTGCTCATCCATTCGCTCGATTCGCTCAAACTGGCGCGGCGCTATCAGCGCATGGCGGAGCAGTACGGGGTTGAGCGGGTGGATGTGTTGCTGGAAGTCAACGTGAGCGGCGAAGCCAGCAAGTACGGTTTTCCCGCCGTGCGCGAAAGTGATAGGCTCGCCCTCGAAGACGCCGTGGCGCAGATTCTGGCGTTGCCGGCGCTGCGTGTGCATGGGCTGATGACCATGGCGCCCTATGTTCCCGATGCCGAACGGGTGCGCCCTGTGTTTCGGGCGGCGCGCCAATTGCGCGACCGCCTGGCGCGCCGTTTTCCACATGCCAGATGGGATGTGCTTTCGATGGGCATGAGCAACGATTATGAAGTGGCTATTGAAGAAGGCGCAACCGTGGTGCGCATTGGCACCGCGATTTTTGGACCTCGCCTTGTCAACGAACCCAAACAGAAAGAGGCTGACGCATGATTGTCCAACTCATTGATACCATCTTCAACTTGATTTACTTGCTGATTTTGTTGCGAATTTTGCTTTCGTGGTTGCCCGCGTTGGGGGTACGGCTTGACCCATACAACCCGATTGTGCGCCTCATCTACCAGCTCACAGACCCCATTTTGGAGCCGTTTCGGCGCATTATTCCACCGCTGGGCATGATTGACATTAGCCCGATTGTGGCCATTTTGGTCTTGCAGTTGGTGCAAACCTTGCTCATCTCGCTCTTTGCGGGGTACTGATGATGGACCTGCCGTTTGCGCGTTCGGACGGTGACGGTGTGTTGTTGACGGTGCATGTTCAACCGCGCGCCGCGCGCACACAGGTCGCCGGCGTCCATGGCGATGCGCTCAAAATTCGTTTGAACGCGCCCCCCGTGGATGGGCGCGCGAATGATGCGCTGTGTGCGTTTCTGGCGGAGATGTTTGGTGTACCGCGGCGCGCCGTCGAAATTGTGCAAGGCGACACAGCACGCCGCAAAATTGTGCGTATTGAGGGCGTCACCCTGCAAGATGTGGGCAATTGTCTGGCGTGAGGGAACATTTGCCGCCGCGGGTGCGTTGTATGCGTGCCAATCAACCAACCGATATGGAGGGTGACGCATGTGGAAGCGACGTTTTCTTGTGGCGAGTTGTCTGGTATGGCTGATGGGGCTTGCAGCGTGTGGCGGGGCTGAACCATCCGAACCTGTTTCATCGCCCACGACGGAAGCGCCTGCGCCAATGCCGCCGGAGCGGGGGCTGGAAGAACAGCCGCCCGCCCTGGTGATTCAAGCCGCTTTGGAAGCCGTGGCGAGTGTGAGCGGCGTCAGTACGGCTGAATTGCAGGTTGTTGCGACCAAAGAAGTCGAGTGGCCGGATACCTCTTTGGGATGTCCGAAGCCCGGCGAAATGTATTTGCAGGTGATCACACCGGGCTATTTGGTGCGCGTTCAAGCGCCTGATGGAACCGAGTACGAAGTCCATACGGACGCTACGGGTGATACGGCTCTGCTTTGTTCACCCAACGCTGACGACGCCACGCGCGGCGGATTGGATACGACCACCGAGTTGTCCCACCTGACGACGACGGAATTTGCCTTGAACGTGGTCGCGCAGTGGTTGGGGCTTGAATCACGCGAGCAGTTGCAGGTGCTGGAACAGGAAGAGGTCGAATGGCCGAATACAGCATTGGGGTGCCCACGCCCGGACTACGCATACGCCGAGGTGATTGTGCCGGGTGAGCGTTTGCTGGTGCAAGCGCCTGATGGGACACGCTATGAGGTGCATTTGGGGCAAGATGGGCACATGGTTGTGTGTGATGAGGCACAGACCCCGCTCTATGAGACAACGTTGTTTGCAACAACAGATGTGGAGGGGAACATGAACCTTTCAGCAGAAGCGCGCCCCGCCTTTGAAACGGCGTTGAATGCTTTGCAAAGTGAGGGCTTCAACGTGGATGCGTTGACGCTTGAATCGTGGGAAGCCGTCACGTGGCGGGATAGCAGTTTGGGATGCCCACAGCCGGATATGATGTACGCGCAGGTGTTGACGCCGGGGTATCGCTTTGTGTTTAGCGACCGCGATGGCAATGTGGTGTACGTTCATACCGACAGCGGCGCGAGGGCGGTTGTGTGCGAAAAGCCTGCCGAAAACGGCGCGTTGCCGAACGAATAAAAAAGCGCTTCGGGAAGCAGGCAAAAGCCCTGTCAGGTTGTCCTGACAGGGCTTTTTGATGGCTGCATGGGCACTGCGCCGGTGTGAGCGTTCACCCAGCGCTGCACGTATCGAAAACCAGCGCCCCCGCGCCGTACAAGCCGGCGTCATCCCCCAGCGCCGCCGGCACGATATCGAATGTGTCGCGGTATGGCTTCATCACGTGGTCGCGGGCGCTTTGCCGGGCTGGTTCGAGCAGGAAATCGCCGGCGTTGCTGACGCCCCCGCCCACGATAATGCGTTGGGGGTTGAACACATGCACCAGCAGCGCAATGCCCACGCCCAGGTAGTGGCCGGCGCGTGCCAGCACATGGCGCGCGGTGGCGTCCCCTTGTTGCGCTGCCTGCACCACTTCAACAGCGGTCAGGGGACCATCGTGGTTGGCGAGTAGGCTTGGCCAGCCTCGTTTCAAGGCGGCTTCGGCTTCGCGGGCGATGTTCGGACCACTGGCAAGGGCTTCGAGGTGGCCGCGCTGACCACAGCCGCACAGTGGACCATCGGGGACGATGGGCATATGCCCGATTTCGGCGGCCATGCCATGCGCCCCTGTGAGCAGACGGCCGTTGCTGATGATGCCGCCGCCGATGCCGGTGCTCACCGTGATGTAAATGATGTCGTCCAGTCCTTTGCCGGCGCCGTAGCGGTATTCGCCCAACGCGGCAAGGTTGGCGTCATTCCCCAGAAAAACGGGCAAACCCAACAACGCCTGCAAACGTTCCGCCAGCGGAACGTCCGCCCAGCCGGGAAGATTGGGCGGGCTGGCGACGACGCCCCGCTTTTCATCCACGGGACCGGGTGCGGTGACGCCGACACCCATGATTGCTTGTCCGGGGGCTGTGCCCATCACTTCACGCACAACGTCGGCGATGCGTTCGATGACGGCGTCGGGTCCCCGTTCGGCTTCGGTACGGACACGTGTGCGCGAAAGCATTGCTCCTTCGGCGGTGAAGAGGGCGGCGCGCAAATGCGTTCCGCCAAGGTCTACGGCGACGGCGAGTGGGGAAGGTGTTGGTGCCATCGTGAGAACTCCTCTCATCCAGTTTGGTTGCGTTGTTGTACAAGCGTGTGTACGGCGTCCAGAATGAGATGCGCGAGGGCATCTTTGGGCATCGGTTCAAGTGGGCGCGGTTCGCCGTGGCGTGAAATGAGGGTCGCCTGTACGCGCCCATCTCCAAACGATTGTGGCACGGGATTGGCGATGATGAGGTCGAGCCCTTTGCGTTCCAGTTTCTGGCGGGCGTTTTCGATGAGGTGGTCTGTTTCAGCCGCCCAGCCGACTACAACGAGACGGGCGGGGCGTACCTGTTTCACGTCGGCGAGAATGTCGGGGTTGCGCACCAGGCGCAAGACCAGGTCGTCATCGCTCTTCTTGATTTTTTGCGCGGCAACGTCGGCGGGGCGGTAATCGGCGACGGCGGCGGCCATGAATAGGGCGTCGGCGTCTTGAATGGCGTTCAGGACAGCCTCGCGCATATCGCGCGCGCTTTCCACCGGAATCAGGGTTGCGCCTTCGGGGGTGGGGATGTGGCGCGCGGTGCTAATCAGGGTGACGTGTGCGCCGCGGTCGAGAGCGGCTTCGGCAACCGCATAGCCCATCGCCCCCGATGAGTGATTGCTAATGAAGCGCACGGGGTCAATGGCTTCGCGCGTGCCCCCTGCTGTGACCACGACGCGCCGCCCCGCCCAATCTTGCGGGGTGAGGGTGCGCCGCAGTGCGGTGAGAATGCGCTCAGGTGCGGCAAGGCGTCCGACGCCGCTAGCGCCTGAGGCGAGGTAGCCCGCTTCGGGTTCGACGATGCGCACGCCGCGTTCGCGCAAGGTGGCGATGTTGGCTTGTGTGGCGGGGTGTCGCCACATGTTGGTTTCCATGGCGGGCGCGACAATGATGGGGCACGTTGCCGCCAAGGCGGTGGTGGTCAGCAAATTGTCGGCAAGCCCCAGTGCGAGTTTGGCAATTGTATTGGCTGTGGCGGGGGCAATCAAGAGCGCGTCGGCGGTTTTGCCCAACGTCACATGCCCGATGTCGGTTTCCGCCATCAACGAGAACATGTCGGTCAGGACGGGGCGGTGCGTTATCGCCTGGAATGAAAGCGGTTGCACCATTTTGGTCGCCGATTCGGTCATGATGACGTCAACATGCGCCCCGCTTTGCACCAGTGCACTCGCCAGCGCGACGGCTTTGTAGGTTGCAATGGAACCCGTAACGCCCAGCACGATATGTTTGTCGGCAAAAACGTTCCTTGGCATGTGCTCACTCCAATTCTCCAACGCTGGATGGTCATCATTGTGGCAACAAAAGGGGGAAAAGACGTGCGCCGTTGCGTTGACGTCATAGCATTCTTCTGATACTCTCGCAGATACTACCACGTGTGTGTCAAGCGTCAATCAAAGAGGATGAATGTATGGCGACAATTTACATTTCACTTGGGAGCAACCAGGGAGATTTGTTGTACAACCTGCAACGCGCCAAAGAAGTGTTGCAACACCGGCAATGGGTGGTGCTGGATGTTTGCTCGCCCATTTATGTGAGCGAACCATGGGGGAAAATCAACCAGCCCTGGTTTCTCAACCAGGTCTGCCGCGCCCAAACAGAATTGAGCCCGCGTGCACTGATACGGTTCTTCCGCGCGATTGAATACGATATGGGGCGCCGCCACGATGAGGAAGAGCGCTGGGGACCACGCATCATTGACATTGATTTGCTGGATTACGATGGACGTGTTGAGAAAGACCACATTGTTGAAGTGCCTCATCCGCGCTTGCATGAACGCCGTTTCGTGCTTGTGCCGCTGAATGATATTGCGCCCGACTGGCGGCATCCTGTGCTGGGGAAAACAGCCGCCGAACTGTTGGCGGCGTGCCCTGATACGAGCAAGGTTCATCCGCTGTAAGTTGGAGGCATAGGGGAATTGGGCATGAAAGCAGCCTGGGATACATGGCTCTCGAATCTGCATTGGATTTCAGAACGGGTTCTGGCAAAGGAAGGTGAGGTAGAGGAACCGGAACTCCTTTCTCCAATCCCCCTCGCGCACGTTGAGGCGTTTCATTCCTTTACTGGCGTATCTCTTCCCGAAGACTTTGTAGAGATGGTGACACAATTTGCTGGTGGCTTTTGGTTTGCTTGGTCGCTGGATGAGACGCCTTGCTTTTTGAATCGGAAATTTCCTTGGAATGGAGGCAATTGGGAAGCGCCCTTCATTGGTGTTTCTCAAACAAAGTCTCTCATGGAAGTGTATAGCGAGTTTCAAGATGAATTTCTCACCGGTCCGGCCAATTGGATTTATCGCTCTGAATTTGATGACCACGAAGATATTCTGTTGACGAGAAGCGTGTTGCGATATTGCTTCCCTCTGTATTCATTCTATGGCGGGGGTGCTGATTTTCTGGTATTGCGGTTTGATACAAAACCATGCCAGATACTCTACTTAGACCACGAATGGGGCTACTCTGTGAGTGGACGAGCAATAGTGGGGTATGGCTTCTCAGATTTTATGACCACATGGTCAAATCTGGGCTATCCTGCAATTGACAGAGACTCAGTCTTTTTTGATGAGGAACAAGGAGCAATCAGCGATAAAACTGAAAGCGCCCAAGCGTGGGTCAGGTGGCTCAATGAGTAAATGAGTAGAGCCGTTCCAGTTCGCTGCTCCGTATCATATCGCTAAGCGGCCAATTGGGAGAAGAAAGAGAAGAGATCTAGAAGAAAAATTGGATGGCGAGGACGCATAATCTGTGAGATGGAGCACCTGGTTTAGTGCGGCTGGCGCTCAAAGGAGAGGTATTCCAGCGCCAGCCGAATCGTCTGCACGTGAATATCCACGGTCTCTTCAATCGGAACGGCGTAGCCCCCCGCCATGACGACGACAACGGGCAAGCCCGCGCGGCGACAAAACGAAAACACCATGCGGTCGCGCTGGGCAAGCCCCTGTTTGCTGAGCGCCAAGCGCCCCAAGCGGTCGCCCACAAAAGGGTCGGCGCCGCTCACGTAGAAGACGATTTCCGCGTTTGCTTCCTCAAAAGCGCGTGTCAAGCCACGTTCAAGGGCTTCAAGGTAGGCGTCATCTTCTGTGTTGTCGTCAAGTGCGATGTCCAAATCACCATTGATTTTGCGAAAGGGGAAGTTTTTGGCGCCGTGGATGGAGAACGTGTACACCGTGGGATCGTCGGCGAAAATGGCGGCGGTGCCATTCCCCTGATGCACGTCGCAATCCACCACCAGCACGCGCTGTACCACCCCTTCCGCCTGCAACGCGCGCGCGGCAACCGCTACGTCGTTGAAGACGCAGAACCCTTGCCCCTCATCCGCGGTGGCGTGATGCGTGCCCCCCGCCAGGTTGATGCCCACGCCATAGTGCAGTGCCACATGCGCCGCGGCGACAGTCGCGCCGACTGAGCGGCGCGAGCGTTCGACCATTTGCGGCGACCACGGAAAACCGATGCGGCGAATTTCTTGACGGCTGAGCGTGCCATGCTGCACACGGTGCACATAGTCGGCGGTGTGGGCGCGCATCAGCATCTCATCGGTCGCCGCCGGGGGGACGGCAAGTCTGTCGGGCGGGATGATGCCGTCGGCGATAACCCGTTCGCGCAAGAGGCGGTATTTTTGCATGGGGAAGCGGTGCCCTTCGGGCAAGGGCAAGACGAAGGTATCGCTGTAATAGGCGATGGGCGGGCGTCTCTGGTTCATTCGTCCAAACCGCGCAAATGCTCGATGCTGTTGTGGAAGTGAAGCCGCCAGCGTTCGCGATAGGGGTGGTCCACATGCTCGAATTTGCTGACGGCGGTATTGTGCACCCACACTTCGCAATGCCGCCAGGGACCAATGTTGAACACGTGGTCGAATACGGCGTCAAAAACGCCGCCATGCGCGACAATGACGATTGTTTCGCCGGCGTGCCGTTCGACGGCTTCTTCGATGAACATGCCCACGCGGGTGCGAAAATGCATGTACGATTCAGCGTCGGCGGTGGCTTTCATCGTGGGCGAAAAGGGGCGCGCACTCGACCAAAAGTCGGCATACTCGCGGGGCAAGGCGTGTTCCGGCCAAGGTGTGTGGTCGAGCCGGTTGTTGCCAATTTCGCGCAGGCGGTCGTCGAAGCGGATGGGCAGACCGTAGGCGCGTGCGAGTGGTTCGGCGGTTTCGCGGGCGCGTTTCATGGTGCTGGCGTAGAGCGCGTCAATATGGGGCGCTTGCGTGGGAAGCCAGCGGGCAAGCGCTTCGGCTTGCCGACGTCCCAACTCGGTCAACGGCTCATCGCTGTTGCCATGTTCCCATTCTTTCAGATTTACATAACTTTGACCGTGGCGTACAAGATACATGTACATTGAAAAAACTCCTCTCACGACTGAATGACAAGCGGCAAGTATGCCAAGAGTTGCGCGAGCGGCAAGTTCGCGTGCTAGTTGTCGTCGGCGATGCGCCAGGGGCGATACCAGGGCACCATTTGTTGCTGAATATCGCGCCGCAAATAGGCATCGAGGGCGTACAGTGCACGCCCCATCTCGGTGGTGTAGGTGACGTACACGGTTGAGGTGTTGTCGAGCGTCACGCGCCACGGGAGCGGGATGGGGAGTTGGGACAAGGCGCCGTAGCGCACGGTGCGGTCGGTGGTTTTGATTTCGACGCCGTAGAAGGGGTAGTTGTCGCTTGCAAGCAGGACGGCGCGATAGGGTTCGTCAAGCAAGGGAGCGTAGGCGGCGGCGTTGAGCAGGTTGTTCAGGGCGGGGGCGGGGATGGTGATGGGGACTGTTTGGGTCATGGCGTTTGCGCCTGTGCCAACGCTGTATGTGGCGGTGCCTGTTGCGCCTGTTTGGGTGATGCTGAGTGCAAAGACGCCCTGGATTGGTGATTCCTCGGCTTGCCCGCTCCATGTGTGGGTGATGATGACCGTCTCGGCGAGTGTTGGTTCAAAAAGTGGAAGCGGCACAACACTTTCATGCTGCCAGGGGAGCGGTGTGCCGTTTTCATCCACCTTTTGAAGCACAAAACCAAGCGTGTTCTCATCACCGAGCGGGGACGCAAAGAGAAGCAGGTTCCCCTTGCGTTCGACCGGTACAGGCGCGTTTGAGCCGTCGTCCAGGAAGAGCATGGCTTGCGTGTTGGCGCTCAACGTGCCGGTGAACACGCCCGCCTCGCCCCCAAAGGTGGCGTAGCCGTCCGGGTGGATGCGCATTTGCCAGACGGCGCGCGCGCCGGGCATTCCCCACGTCCCAATGAGGTCGTTGGGCAGGGGGGCGGGGTCGCCTTCTGGGGGCAGGATGCGTTGCTGGGCGTCGGTTTTTGCCAGCACAAAGGCGGGTTGGCGCTGGGTGTCGGGGGTGCGGTACACGTACATGCGGTTGTTCTCGAACGTGGCAAAGTAGGGGTCGCTGAACCCGTCGTCCAGCGCGAAAATGCCGGCGTCATCGTTCGAGACCAATTGCATGTCAATGGTGGTCTCGTCGGCGTGCATGGAGACGGTGCCGTCAGGGGCAATCTCCAAGGCAAACGTTTTTTCGCTTGGCGAGACCCACGTTCCCGGAATGTGGTCGGGAAGTTGGCTGGTGGCCGGTGTCTGGCTTGGTGCGGGGGTGGGGGTATTGAGCGTTTCTGGCGGCGTGCTGCACGCGGTTAGTGTGATGATGGCGAGCAGAAAAATGGTTGTCCAGAGACGGTACATAAACGTTCAACTCCTTCTTTCTGGGTGAATGCGGGTGGCAAGTGTAGTCAGAGCGCGTATGTGAGCAAGGGAACAACAACAAGCGACCTTCCATACTGGTGGAAGGCCGCTTTGAAGGAGGAGGGAAGCCGTTTTGTTAGTGGTCGTGGTTGTGCTCAGTTGTTTCGTCGGGAGCGGAGGCGCGGCGCAGGGTGTCGGCGTCTTTGGCGCGTAAGGCGTCAAAGGTCATCACCATGCCCCCGTGTTCGTTGGCAAAGGCTTCCGCGCGTTCACGTGTAGCGAACGCCGCCAGCCCATAGCCCATAGGCGTATGCAGGGAAGAAGCGTGGACGTAGAAGGCTTCTTCGGCACGCAGCCATTCTTCGGTGTCGTAGTCGTGTACCCACGCGCTGGCAATCTGCGGCGAATGTTTCTGCATGTGCAGAAGCATGTCGCCAATATCGTCGAAACGGTAGGATTGCCCGTCTTCGGTGATGTAGGCGGCGGCAAAACGTTTCTCTTGAATGAGCATGTGGCATTCATCGCACGGGTCTTCGCCGTAGCGGATATCGGGCGGTTGGTCGGCGGCAACCCCGCCGCCACACGCTGTGAGTGTCAGCAGAATGAGCCAAACGCTCCACAAGAAGCGCATAGTGCCTCCTAAATGATGTCGCGTTGTTTGAACATGGTGTACGAAAGCGTCAGCGGGATGATGGTCCAGGCGATGAGGATGCTTGCGAGCAGCCATGTCAGGCGGTCGCCGTAGGTGCGCATTGCATACAAGCCCGCGGGTCCCAGCACGTCGAGGTTGGTTTGTACAGCCATGATGGCGCTCAACTTGAAGACCTGCAACGGGTTGGCAATGATGAGCGTGAACAGCGTGCTCAGCGGAAGCGTGCGGATGAATGCTGTCCCCAGCACGCCCAAGTCGCCGACGAACACCAGCAAGAGCCAGATGAACATGGCAACCCCGACGGCGGTCGCGACGCGGCGGCTCAGGACTGAAATCAGCAAGCCGACGGCAGCCATGCCAATCGCCAGAAGCATCGCCAGGAAGACCATCACGGCATAGGCGCGCACATTGTGGCTATTGCCGCCCCAGACCAAAATCAGCGCACCGATGCCAAACCCAAGCGACAAGGTGGCGCAGAGCGCCAGGCTCAGCCCGACAAACTTCCCGAACAGGACTTCGCCATGCCCGATGGGGTACGCCATGAGGTAGGCGAGGGCGCCTTGTTCACGTTCGCTGGTCAGGCTCATCGCGCCCAGCGTCAGCGCCATGAGCGGGACAATCAGCAGCACCAGATTGATGAGGGTGGCGGTGGTGCGCCCGAAACCCGCCAGCCCTTGCCCGCGCGCGCCTACAACCCCAATCCAGGCGAACCCGACGGTGAGCAGGGTGAACATGGCGGCAAACAGAATGAACCAGCGGTTTTGCAGGGCGTCGCGAATCTCTTTTTGGGCGATCAACCCGAAACTTTCTCCGTCGAACATGGATGGTCTCCTTCAATCATGCTGCTCGTTGTGGAATGCCCATTCCAAAGAAAAGTCGCGCACGTCGATATTGGCATGGAGCAAGGTTTCGAGTACAGTGGCTTTTTGCAGAGCCGGCACAAAGATTTTGATGCCGTGGCTGTTCATGGACGCCGTAAAGCCTTTGGCGTGCAAAACCTGGATGGCCTGCTCAATATGATGCGGTGCGACGTACACGCGGAGCAACAGTTCATGCCCAATTTCGGCGGCTAGCCGATGCGGTGGTGCATCGGCGACCAGGCGGCCGCTTTCGAGCAGGAGCACCCGGTCGGCCAGCGTTGCCACTTCTTCAAGGCGGTGGGACGTGTAAACGAGTGTTTTGCCCGCCGCTTTCAGTTCGTGGAGCAGGTGCATGAAGTCGTCGCGTGCGCGGACGTCCAGGTTGGCAGTGGGTTCATCAAGCAAAAGCAACGGGGGGTCGCCGACGAGCGCCAGAGCAAGCGCCAGACGCTGCTTCAGCCCCCCGGACAACTCGCCCACGCGCTTTTCAAGGTGGGGACGTAGCGCAAGACGGTCGAGCAAGGTGTCGGGAATGACCGAGGCTTTTTTCAGGCGTGCGTAAAAGATGAGCGTGTCGGTAACGCTCATGTTGGCATGGAACGATAATTCTTGCGGAACAAACCCCAGCAGGCGGCGTGCCTGACGCCCGTGCGTGCGAATGTCATAGCCGCCGATGGCGATGAAGCCCTCAAAGTGATAAAGCCCGAGCAAACAGCGCAAAATGGTGGTTTTGCCTGCGCCGTTCGCGCCCCAGAGGGCAACGGACTCACCTTCGTGAACCTCGAAGGAAACGGCGTCAACGGCTGTGAGGGCGCCAAAGCGTTTGGTCAAATCCTGGACTTGAATCATGGTTGTCTTGCTCCTATACACCCACCTGTGCGATATGCAGGTGTGTTTGTTTTCGGCGTGGCATGGCTACCAGCATGATACCACCGGCGATACTCAGCAAACTGACCCCCAAAAGGAGCATGGGGATGGGCGAAGGCGGCGGCAATGCGGGGATACCTTGCGGGAAAGAGGGTTGCATACGTGGTTGGGTGTCCTCAAATTTCGGTTGTGGCTGGACAAGCGGAGCGACGCGCGCGGCAAACTCAACGGCTTGCATCACCGGGCTGTAAAGCAGAATGCGTGTTTCGGGCTTGCGCTCCGTTAGATTTTCAAAGAGCCGTTGCGCCCGGTACGGCACATCGCCAATGCCGTCGTTGTTCGCATCAAAGCCGGCGTAATCGCTCCAATAATTGCCTTGCCAGGTATTACCGCTCAAATCGCCGCCACTTCCCCCCTCAATTGCCACTTGCTGTACATTTTCGATAAAACTATTGGCATAGAACTCGTTGCGCTTGACCGAGGGGAGCATTGCCACGCCAATATCGTTGTACGCAAACACGTTGTGCGCAAAGCGCATTGTGCTATCCACTTCGCGCGGGGAATTGTCCAAGAACGCGCCAATGCGATTATCGGCAAAAATGTTTTCTTCAATGATGGCGTCATCCATATCTTTGAGCCCGACGCCATACCCGCTTGGTCCCCGGTTGCTTTCGATGCGGTTGTGATGCAGATGCAGGCG
This sequence comes from Ardenticatena maritima, assembly GCF_001306175.1. Taxonomy (NCBI): domain Bacteria; kingdom Bacillati; phylum Chloroflexota; class Ardenticatenia; order Ardenticatenales; family Ardenticatenaceae; genus Ardenticatena; species Ardenticatena maritima. The sequence continues at coordinate 838,297 of NZ_LGKN01000003.1, read as the reverse complement.
GCGACTGTACATCAGGAACGCGCCGACAGAGTTATGGCGCAAAATGTTGCGGCTGACGTCGGCGTCATCGCAGTACATAAAGTGCAAGCCGTATCGCCCATCTTCAACAATGTTTTCGCGTACCAGGAGATGCTCCGAATACCAGAGCACAACATCGCGCCCGCGGCTGACGCGGTTGCCTTCGATGGTGGTGTTGTGGCTGGACCAGACACGAATGGCGTCGCCGCGGCGTGGCAAATCAACCTCTTTTCCAACGAATGTGTTGGCGCGGATAACGCTGTTATGGGCTTCGCGCAAATAGACGCCGAACAGGATATTTTCAAAGCGGTTGTTTTCGATGACGGTGCGCGGGGCTTCCGATTCGATGCCGGCGTTCTCTTCATCGAGCGAGGAGCCGCTGTTGCGAATAACAAACCCGCTGATGGTGACATCGGGCGCGCTGATTGAGATGATGCTGCCCTGGTTGAGGCCGTCAATCACCGGCCAATTGACGCCGCGCAGTGTAAGCGGCTTGCTAATTTCAATGTGTCCTGTATAGGTGCCGCCATGCACTTCAACAAGCGCCCCCTCAGGAGCCGCATCGAGTGCGGCTTGGAGATCGTGCCATGCCCCGCCTTCGCCGCCTACAATGATGGTGGCGTCGTCAGCGAGGGTGGGGGGGAGTGAAAAGCGCCCACCCAGCACGATGAGAAAAATGGTGTAGAAGACGAGGCGCAAAGGCTTCATGTTCTTGACCTCATTCACGCATTGTTTTTTTGCGGCACCTGGTTGGCGCGTTGCATTTGTTCAACAAGCGGTTTGTAGGCTTCACGATGGAAATAAAGCCCCGCTAGAATCAGGATGGAAGCCAGGAGTGCCAGGTAAAAGCCGTTTTCAAAGGTGGCGATGGTTTTGAATTGCCCCACATAGCCTTCACCGTAAATGGGCGGCACAAAAGGTTTGATGGCGTTCCGCAGCGGGGCGTGTGGGTCCAGGTTCTGCCCAAAGTTGCGCATCCAATAGTACATGTCTGCTATAAAAATGAAGGGGAACAGCAGGGCAGGAAGTGAGAGCAACGCCGCATATTGATTGTGCACATAAATCGCCGCAATCACGAGGAGCGAGATGACGCCCACAATGAAAATGCTCAGAGATCGTTCAAGCGAGGCGGCTTCTTCGAGTGGGCGCATGCCAATGTAGTGGTTGAGTGTGTCAATTTCTTGCACGTCGCCTTCCAGCCGATTGACGTACACATATACCTGAAGCCCCTGCGGATATTGCGGCGCAAACAGTTTCAGCCGCCAGTATGGCTGAAAGATGGAAACAATCAGGACGAACGCCGCCAAGCCCAGCAGAACCGTGGGGAGCAAAAAGCGCAAACGCTCTTGTTCCAATACTTCACGTGGTGGGCGCGGTCCCAACAGTTTTTCGATTTCGGTCATTGTTGCCTCCTCAGCATCAAGGGGTATGGCTCACCCCTGAGATTTCGCGTGAAATGTTTTTCACACGAAACCTCAAGCGTGAGATGGGGGCGGCATGGCTTGCCGCCCCCGTTTGTGTGCGCTTATGGCTGCACCAACAGGTAGCCGGTCATTTCCAGGTGGAGCGCCGAGCAGAACTCGGTGCAGTAGTAACTGAACACGCCATCTTCGACGGCGTCGAATTCAAAGGTGACAGTTTCGCCCGGCTCGATACTCAGGTTGATGTTGTACCCCGGCAGCGCGAAGCCGTGCGTGGCGTCCTTGGCGCGTTCGATGTTGGTGATGTGCCAGATGACGTGGTCGCCTTTCTTGATTTCGATGTGCTCCGGTGTGAAGTGGCTGCGCACGGCGGTCATCCAGATTTCAACCGTGTTGCCATTGCGTTCCACGCGTTCTTCACCCGGCATGGTCGCATAGGGCGACTTCGATTGCGTGTGCGGATCCCACCCAACTTCGGGGTAGACTTCCCACGCATGCAGTTTGTCGGCTTTGATCATTTGCGCGTAGTGCGGTTCGCCAAGACCGATGGGCATGTCGTACAGCAGTTGCATTTGCGTGCCGGGTTGCGAGATGTCAATCAACTGGAAGTTTTGCGGCAGGAGCGGACCGACGTTTACAAAGCGGTCAATCGCCCACTTATTGAGCGCCACGAGGTATTTGCCGTCCGGGTCCACCGTGTCGCCTTCGGCGGCAACCAGGTGCCCGATGTTGTAGTTCACCGGAATCTTGCTGACAAGCGTCCACGGTTCATCGGGGTTCTTTTCGGCGTAGTCGCCGCCCAACGTCCAGCGGGCAACAGCGCTATCCAGGAAGAGGCTGGTGTAGGCGTAGCCCTGGTTGTCAAATTGCGTGTGCAGCGGACCCAAACCGACTTCCACTTGCGCTTCCACCACATCATCGAAGTTGAGAATCGGCACGCCGTACTCGTCTGTTTCCGTCGGGCCGGCTTCAATCGCCTGCATGATTTTCTCGAAGGAATAGACCGTCACATGCGGGTCAAGTTTCCCAGAGACGACGAGATAATCACCGTTGGGCGCCACATCAACGCCGTGCGGGCTCTTGGGTTCAGGCGCAAAGAAGAGCACCTTTTCGGCGGTCAACACATCCAGCGGCAAGACCTTGAAGCCGTTGACTTCTTCGTATTTGCCGGCTGCTACCAGTTCAGCGGCTTTGTTCAGGTTGATGATGTGCAGGTAGTCCATGTCGCGTTGCGATGCGCCGGCTTCAAACGGCGGGTTGCCTTCTTCCACACCACCGGTGGCCATTTCGGTGTTGAACGAGTTGCAGAAGACCCACCCATCGCTGACTTTCTTGCCGGCGTCGCACAGGTCTTGCCAGTAGGGCGGCAGTTCAAGCGCGAAGGATTCTTCTGGGAGGATGCGCCCGCTTTCGCGGTCGAACTTCCAGAAGGTCACCATGCCGCGGTATTCTTCAGCATACTGGTCGAGGCTGGCGTATTTCCACCCCAACGGTGCGGCGTATTGCCCACCTTCGATGACCCAATCCGTGTTGGGGGTTACCATGGTGCCGCCGTGGTCGTTCAGCGCGATGGGGTTCTTGACAATCTGCTTGGTTTCAAAGTCGCGCAGGTCAATCACAGCCACGCGCGCATTGGCTTTATCGTTGATGAACAGCCAATCGCCGTCGTAGTCACCATTGGTTTCGCTCAAAGCGGGGTGGTGGGTATCAGCCCACAGCACATCACGCCCATTGACGCGCCCCTCTTCGAGCACTTTCATTGTGGATTCGGCGCCATACCCCCACCCTTGCCACGGTTCGGGTGTGAAGACGCCAATCACTTTGAGGAGGCGCATGGAGGGCACGCCAATCACGAGCACCTGCCCGGAGTGCCCGCCCGAGGAGAAGATGACGTATTCGTCGGGTTGACCACTGGGGACGTAGGTTTTCAATGCGGCGACGACATCGTCAGGCGAAAGCCCTCTCGCTTCGGCAATCGCCTGGGCGTCACCACTGAGGGCGACTTGCCCCGTTTGCGCTTCGGTGGTCGGTTCAGCGGTTGTTTCTTCCGCCGGATTGCGGATGATAAGGAAGACAACCGCCAGCACCGCAACCACCACCAACGCAGCGACAAGGTACGGTGTGTACTTCTGGCGAGAATCTTGGACAGTCATACCTTCCACTCCTTGGTGTGTGTAAATTGGGTTGCTGAGGACATGCCTCACCTATCTACTGTATCCGCTTGACGGCACAAGCAGTTTGCGCTAGCGCAAATTGGGGGGCTGATGAATGTCATCAAACAGGTATGAAGAATGTCATGCGGAAAAAGAGAAGGCAGCCACCGATGTGATGGCTGCCCAGTACAAGGAGGAGAAGGATATGAAACAGCGCGGTTGCGCCTAACCGCCCACGTTGAGGCTTTCGAGTTCCACCCCGTTTGGTCGCACCGCGAGGGTGATGGTAGCGACGGGGGTGCCAATGGTAATGGTAAAATGCCCCAATGTGCGCATGTTCACGCGCACCGAGGTGATTGTTTGTCCCGAAAGTGTTTTCAACGCCCGATTGATGGATGCAAGTTGCGAACTTGTTTCACGCCCCTGCGGGGTTTGTCGAAAAATCTCGGTGAAGAGCCGCTCGCCCTCGGCTGTATAGAGCCGACGTGAGCGTCCGGACATGAGCGACGCCCCCAGAATTTCACCCAACAAGCCCTGGAGTTCAGGGGGCACATGCCCCGTTTCGACATGTTGCCCTAAGCGGTCGAGTACGCTGCGCCGTTCAGGCGGCACGCTTGGAAAGTACGCCGCCACTTCGCGCAAAACAAGATCGCGCGCGTCGGCTTCGATAAACAGGTCTGGTGTGGATGTCTCAGTGGTGGCCATTGCCGTTCGCTCCTAAAATCGCATGCACTTCATGTTCAAATCCGCCAGTCTCGATGGGGCAGTGGATACCGCACTCTTTGGGCGCGTTTGTTTCCCACCACCACCGCCCGGCGCGGTTGTCTTCGCCCGGCTGAATGGGGCGCGTGCAGGGGGCGCAGCCGATGCTTGTGTACCCTTGATCGTACAGCGGGTTGTAGGGCACGTTGTTGGCGCGCACATATTCCCACACTTCCTCTTCCGTCCAGTCGGCAAGCGGGTTGATTTTGACGATGGCGTTGTGGTCGTGGTCGAGTTCAACTTTGCGGATCGCCGCCCGCGACGCCCATTGATCGCGACGCAGCCCGGTAAACCACGCGTCCACGTCGGCGAGCGCTCGCAACAAGGGCTGCACTTTGCGGATATGGCAGCAGAGCAAGCGCAGTTCCACGCTTTTGTAAAACCCGTTGAAGCCAAACGCATTGACATACCGTTCAACTTCGGCGGCGTCCGGGAAGAAGGTTTCAAAGCGCGCTTCCGGGTAGCGTTCGCGTACTTCTTCGATGAAGGCGTATGTTTCTTGCGGCAGGCGCCCCGTATCCACGGTGATGACGCGCACATTGGGGCGAATGCGGTATGCCATGTCGAGTACCGCCATCCCATCAATCTGGAAAGAGGTGACGATGGCGACGCGGTCGCCAAACGTTTCCAGCCCCCAGCGGATAACGTCTTGCGGCTCCTGGTCGTCAAGTTCGATGGCGATTTCGCCCAATTCCAGGTCGTCGAAAGTGATTTGCGGCATCTGACTCCTCCTCACGGTTGGTTTTGTGGCTCAGCCACCTGCAAGCGCCGGCAAAATGACGATGTGGTCGCCCGGTTTCACAGGCGTATCCCATCCTTGCAGGTAGCCAATTTCTTCTTCGTTGACATAAATGTTGAGCAATGGTGATTCGCCTTGCCCGTTGGCTTCCACGTATTCGCGCAGGTCGGGGTAGGTTTTGCCCACATGAGCAAAGACCTCGCGAATGGTACGCCCTTCGGCGCGGATGATGTTGGCGCCGCCGCTCAGGTGCAGCAGCGGACCGGGCACGCGGACAAGAATGGCGCGTTCGTCGTCTTCGGTTGCGGGAGGGGCGCTCTCAATTTCGCCCAGCGCGATAGCCTTCAACTCTTCATCGGTGTGGGCTTGGGCGAATTCGTAGAAGGTGAAAGCAGCATCGCCCCCGCGCGCTTCGCGTTCGTGTAGCCAGGCGCGTACCAGCCGCACGACCGCCGGCGTGGTTTCCGCGTCGGGCAGGCGGCGGATGATGGGCTTCCCGATGGCGGTACGGATACCCAGCCCACCGCGCAGGGTGATGTCGTAGGCGTGAATCAGTGAGCCGTCGGGTTGGCGTGCCATGGTGCCTTGCAACCCGATGTCGCCCACCCAGTGGTGCGCGCAGGCGTGGGGGCATCCATCGAGGTGGATTTTCAGCCCGCGAATGGCATCGCCAAATTCCTGGTCCAACACTTCCAGGATTTCTTTCAGTTTTTCCTTGGTTTCCGAAACCGAGTAGTTGCAGAATTGATGGCTGGTGCAGGCAATCGAAGTGCCGTATGCCTGGTTGATCGTCACAGGCAATCCCACCTCGGCGAGTTGTTCAGCCAGCCATTGCGTGCGCTCTTCCGGCACATAGCCAATGATGAAGTTTTGCTGGCGGGTGAAACGAATGTCGCCGCCCACCTCTTCGACGATATCGGCGACGCGCTGCATTTGGTGGCTGTAGAACCATCCCATGGGGACGGGGACGCCCACGTAATTGTAGCCTTCTTGCTTTTGGGGGTGGATTCCCAGGTGATGCTCTTCACCTTCGGGAGATGGCGCTTCGGCGTCTTCCAGCCGATACCCGAGGCGCTCTTCCACCATCTGGCGCACTCCCTCGGGGCCGTAATCATCCATCATGAATTTGATGCGGGCTTTGGCGCGGCTACGGCGGTAGCGCAAGTTTTCCTGCCACACGTCGGTAATGGCGCGCAAAACGTCAATGGTCTTGTCCACGGGGACAAAAACCCCCAGGTCGCGGGCAATGCGCGGCAGGATGGAAAGCCCCCCGCCGACGCGCACCGTAAAACCGGGGCGCCCATCTTTGATGACGCCGATCAGGGCAATATCGTGAATTTCGGGCGCGTTGCACTGGAAGCGGCACGCCGAGATGGTGAATTTGTGTTTGCGGGGCAAGTTCGAGTAGTCGGGATTGCCGTAGAAATAGCGCGCCACCTCCTTGATGATGGGTTGCACGTCGAACAGTTCATCGCGGCTGATACCCGCCACCGGGCAGCCGGTTACGTTGCGCACGGTATCCCCTTCACCGCCGACGGTCGTCAAACCGGTTGCCTGAATGGCTTCCAGAACCGCCGGCAAATCATCCAACCGCACCCAGTGCAGTTGAATGCCCTGGCGTGTGGTCAATTCGGCATAGCCGCGCCCGTATTGCTCCGCGACCTTGGCAACGCCGCGGAGTTGCTGTGGGGTGAGATGCCCACCGGGGACCTTGATGCGCACCATGAACGTCCCGATTTTGGGTTTATCGTGCGTAAGCCCCCACCAGTTCAACAAGACGATATCCTCTTCGGGCACGGCTTCGTAGCCCTTGGCGATCATGTCGGGCAGTTCGTTGATAATGTCAAGCGGGAATTTTTCCTGCTTCAGGCGTTCAATGCTGTTGCGTTTGAGCACCTCTTCCCATGTGGGAATGGGCAGGGTTGAGGGTGTGGTTGTCATACAAAATCCTCCGCACGTGTTGGTTGGCTCGTGTCAACAAACAAAACGCCTCCGCATGGTGCGGAGGCATGGGCGCTGCCTGCCAAGGGTATGAAAAAAGCCCCCGCACCGGTTGGTATCGGGGGCCTTGAGCGCGTTTCAGGCCAATGCTCGTGGTGTACCGTGCATCAGCCGCGCGGGCGTCGAGGCCCCCGCTGCGGACAGATACACAGACACATGTTGTTGATGCTTTGCAAAACGAGCATGGCGTTTCCCACGGTTTGGCTTATCTGTTTGTTGACGGTGCATAAGATAGCAGAGTACCAGGCGCATGACAAGCCCCTTTTGGGCGTTTGGGATGGTCCATCTGGTCCATTTTGCGTTTTCATACTTCTAGAATGTATCAGTGTTCGTGCCTTTCAGTTGCCGAACAATTGGGGTATACGCTCAAAGTGCTTTGGCGCGCAGTGGCGGTTGCGCTGGTGGTTTTGAGGCTTATTCCTCTTTTTCATCGTTCAAGATGGTGGGCAGGAATGGTTCATTCAGCACCGGCAAGGGGTCTTCAATCTCGAAATGCAGGCAAGCGTGCGCCTGGTGCAACGCGGCTTCGACCTCTTCCGGCGTCTCGCCGCGCGCAAAAATAAAGCCGAGATAACTCTCCCCTTCGGGAAGGGGAACCAGCGGGTAGTGCAGCCGCGCGGTTATCACAACATCTTCAATCAGCGGGACGGCTTTGGCTTCTTCCACGCCGCGGTATCCGCGGAGAATGCCCGCGCGCGGGATGGGAATCATCATCACACCGGCAGCCCCCGGCGCTTGTTCGAGCGGGGGAAGGGGAAGCCCCGCCGCGTGGCACAGGACAACCTCTTCCAGACAGACGTCCACCCCGAATTGCAGAATGCTGGAACAGAGCCCCCCGATGGTGCGCCCCGCGGCTTCGATGAGCCAAACGCCCTCGTCGTTGATGCGTAATTCCGCATGCACGGGACCATGCCGCAAACCAAGCGCGCGGACGGCTTGTTGCGTCGTCGTGTGGATGGCGGCTTGTGTTTCAGCTGGCAACCGCGAAGGTGTGACATAAATGGTTTCTTCAAAGAAAGGACCTTCCAGTGGGTCGGGTTTGTCGAAGATAGCCAGAATGTGCAGCACGCCGTCAATCAGCAAGCCGTCTAGCGCGACTTCCACACCGGGCAGATACGTTTCAATCAGGATATTGCGCTCGCCGGGCAGCGTCTCCGTCGCGGGCAGCAAGCGCCGCAAGCGGTTGAACGCCGCCACAAACGCCTCCGGGTCGTCGGCGCGAATCACCCCCCGACTGCCCGACATCAGCAAGGGCTTGACCACCACCGGATACGCAACCTCTTGCGCTAGGCGCGTCGGGTCATCGTCGGCGTGAACCAGGCGAAACGCCGGCACAGGCACTCCCCCTTCCGCGAGCAGCGTGCGCATGACGTACTTGTTGCGCGCCGCCAGCGCGGCTTTGGGGTCGTTGCCGGGCAAGCCCAGGCGGGCGTTGGCATAAGCAGCGACCAGGGTCCCGCTATCATCGGTCGCCAGCACAGCGTCGAGCGGGGTGTGTTGGGCAAAGGCGGCGATCTCGTCAGCCGCCTTCTCAGGGTGGCGAAAATCAAGCGCGAGCGGCACATTCCACATCTCCGCCAGTTGGGGCGGCAAATCCACGCCATACACCAGGTCAATGCCGAGTTTGCGCGCCGCGGCGGCAAAACTTTGCGCGCGATACGTGTGTGGCGTCACCAAAAGCAAAATTCTGGGCACGATTCTTCCTCCGTCTGGTGGTCTTCTGTCTGCATTGTATTCGATGCGCCGACAGGCGCGAAACCCGCCCATCGCGTTGGGGCTTTGTCGAGAAGTGGGGCTTTGTGCTATACTCCAGCAGCGCCGATTGACGGCGTATTTTTGTGTGGAACGACGGAGGCGAAAGCGTGATTTTCAAGCGTGCCAAAAGCATTCGGGAAAGTCTGGCGAAAACGCGCCAGAGCGTCTTTGGGCAGGTTGCCGGCTTGTTTGGCGCCGGCGATATTGACGACATTTTTTGGGAAGAACTGGAAGAATTGCTGATTCAGGGCGACGTGGGCGTCAAAACCACGTTGCACCTTGTGGAATGGTTGCAGGAACAAGTCGAAGAACGCAATTTGTGGCGTACCGACCAGGTGCGCGAGTTGCTTCGCCAACGCATGGTGGAAATTTTGAAGGAAGCCGAGCAACCCTACTTGCCGGGCCAGCGCATGCTCAACGTTGTGCTGGTGGTAGGGGTCAACGGTTCGGGCAAAACCACCACGATTGGCAAATTGGCGAAGTGGCACAAAGACCGCGGCGACCGTGTGGTGTTGGCGGCGGCGGACACCTTCCGCGCGGCGGCGATTGACCAGTTGAAAATCTGGGGCGAGCGTGTAGGGGCGGACGTCATCGCCCACCAACCGGGAAGCGACCCCGGCGCCGTCGTTTTCGACGCCATCCGCACCTCATTCGGGCGGCGTGATGCCAGCGTAGTGATTATTGACACCGCCGGACGTTTGCAGACGCAGTACAACTTGATGCAGGAACTCGCCAAAATCAAGAACATTTGCGCCAAGCAAGTGCACAAAGCGCCGCACGAAACCTTGCTGGTGCTGGATGCGAACACCGGGCAAAATGCGCTCTCGCAGGCGCAGAAATTCAAGGAAATTGCCGACGTGAGCGGTGTTGTGCTCACCAAATTGGACAGCACCGCCAAAGGCGGCATGGCGCTTGCCATCGCCTATGAACACGGCTTGCCTATCAAGTGGATTGGGACAGGCGAAGCCGTGGAAGATTTGCAGCCGTTCAACGCCGAAGAGTTTGTGGATGCCCTCTTCGGCGAGAATGGGGCCTAAATACTCGCAAGGAGGAGAGACGATGAGTGAATTGAACACACTCCTTGAAGAGACGCAGGCCCGCATCTTTGGCATCCTGGAGCGTCTTTGACATTCCAGCCAAAGAAGCGGAGTTGACGCGTCTCGAACAGGAAGCCGCACAGCCTGAATTTTGGGACGATCCCCAGTCGGCGCAGGAAACCATGCGCCGCCTTTCGGCGCTGCGCGACCAGGTGACGTTTTGGCGCGAGATGGAGCGCCGCGCCCGCGACGCTGAGGAGTTGCTCGTCCTCGCAGAAGAGGATGAATCGCTTTTGGATGAAGTGCGTCAGGAAATCGAATCGCTGGCGCAGGAAGTGGATCGCCAGGAGTTCCAGTTGGCGCTGAGCGGTCCGCACGACCGCGGCGATGCCCTGCTTTCGATTCACGCGGGCGCAGGCGGCACCGAAAGCCAGGACTGGGCGGAAATGCTCTTGCGCATGTACACGCGCTGGGCGGAGTCGAAAGGGTATTCGGTTGAGATTGTGGATATGACCGAAGGGGAAGCCGCCGGCATCAAATCGGTGACGATCGAAGTGCGCGGCCCCTACGCCTATGGCTACCTCAAAGCCGAGCGCGGCGTACACCGCCTGGTACGCATCTCACCGTTCGACGCCCAGAAGCGCCGCCACACTAGTTTCGCGCTGGTGGAAGTGATGCCCGTGATTGATGACGACATCGAAATCGAAATCAAGCCTGACGATATCGAGATTCAGGTCTTCCGGGCGGGCGGTGCTGGTGGTCAACACGTGCAGAAGAACAGCACGGCTGTCCGCATTATCCACAAACCCACGGGCATTGTGGTGCAGTGCCAGAACGAGCGTTCGCAGACCCAAAACAAAGAGACGGCGCTGCGTGTTTTGCGTGGTCGGCTCTATGAGTTGGAACGCAAGAAGCGCGAAGAAGAACAAGCCAAACTCAAAGGGGAACATACCAGCGCCGAATGGGGCAACCAGATTCGCTCGTATGTCCTGCACCCCTACCAGATGGTCAAAGACCACCGCACAGGCGTTGAAGTGGGGAACGCCCAAGGCGTGCTGGACGGCGACCTTGACCCCTTCATTCAGGCGTGGTTGAAAGAACAAGTCAACGCGGCGTAATGGCTTGCGCGGTCGCCCCTGGTGCTGACTGAATAGGGGCGACCGCGTTTTTTTGAAAAATGGAGCGCGTGAGCCATGCGGTTCGATATTTTTACGCTCTTCCCGGAAATGTTTCGGGGACCACTGGACGAAAGCATTATCAAGCGGGCGCGTGAAGCGGGCCTTGTGGAGATTCATCTGCACAACATCCGCGACTACGCCACCGACAAGCACAAGATGACCGACGACACGCCCTATGGCGGCGGCGGCGGCATGGTGATGAAGGCGGAGCCCATTTTCCGCGCTGTGGAAGCCGTGTTGGGCTTGCCCGAAGTGCGCGCCGATGCACCGCTGGAAACGCCGCCTTGCCCCATCATCTTGCTGACGCCCCAGGGACGCCCTTTCACCCAGGCGGTGGCGCAAGAGTTGGCGCAGCATGAGCGTGTGGCGCTGATTTGTGGGCGCTACGAGGGGTTTGATGAGCGTGTGCGGCGCTATCTGGCAACGGACGAGTTGACGATTGGTCCTTACGTGCTCAGCGGGGGCGAATTGCCCGCCATGGTGGTAGTGGACGCCGTGACGCGCTTGCTCCCAGGGGCGTTGGGCGACCCCACGGGCGCGCAAACGGATTCTTACGCCATGGGCTTGCTCGAACATCCGCACTACACGCGCCCCGCAGAGTTTCGCGGATGGGGTATCCCCGACGTGCTGACGAGCGGGCACCATGCGCGGGTGGCCGAATGGCGACGCCAGGAGGCGTTGTTGCGCACGTTGGTGCGCCGCCCGGAGTTGCTGACGCCTGAGACACTGACCGACGACGACCGCCGTTTGTTGGCGTTGCTCAAAGAGCGCCTGGAAACGGTGCTTGCCGAACAATAACGCCCCACATGTCCCGTGGGGCGTTTGGGCTGTTCGCGCTCAGGTGGGCGTATTGCCGAGGATGGCGTCGCCCATGGTTTCCCAGAACCGTTCACGCAAGAAACCGCCACGCCCCCCACGCATGACAGCCACCACTTCCGCCATGATGGCGAGTGCAATTTCCTCCGGCGTTTCCGCGTTCAAATCCAGCCCGATGGGGGCGTACACTTCGCGCAGGTCGTCCACCGAAAGCCCATGTTGCGCCATGCGCTGAAAGCGTTCGGCGTGCGTTTTGCGGCTCCCAATCGCGCCGACGTAGCCCGCCCCTTTGCCCACTACGCTTTTGAGGGCTGGTTCGTCAATTTTGGGGTCGTGCGTCAGGATGACGAACGCTGTGCTTGGTGTGATATTCAGTTGCTCGACGGCTTTGTCAGGCCAGAGGGGGATGATGGCGTCGGCATGGGGGAAACGCTCGCGGTTGGCGAATTTGGTGCGTGGGTCAACAATCGTGACGCGATAGCCCAGCGTTTTGGCGAACGTCGTCAGCGGGATGGCAATGTGAACGCCGCCAAAGATGACCAGATGGGGCGGCGGCAAGAAGGGTTCGATGAAAACACGCGCGTCGGCTTCGGGGTAGTCGCGTGTTTCGCGGCGATTGGCGGCGAGCAGGGCGAGCGCATCACGCGCGACGGCTTCATCAAGTGTGGCGGAACCGAGCGTGCCCGTGCGTTCTCCGTTCGGCCAGACGAGCATTCGCGCACCGGGGCGCCCCTCATCCAGCCGCAAGGTGTGCACCACCGTGCGCCCTTCGGCGACGGCGTTTTCAAGCAGGCGTTGAATGCTCATGAGGCTTCTCCTTCGTCCGACAACGGTTCCACCCACACCTCAATCGCGCCGCCGCAGGCAAGCCCCACATCCCACACCATGTCGTCGGTGATGGCGTAGCGGAGCAGGCGGGGTTGCCCCGTTTTGATGACGTCGAGCGCGTTGGTGAGGACATCGCCTTCCACACAGCCGCCGCTGACACTGCCCACCAATTCGCCCGTTTCGGAGACAGCCAGCCGTGCGCCTTCGCGCCGCGGGGCTGAGCCTTCGGCTTTGACAACGGTGGCGACGGCGATTTTCTTCCCCTCGGCACGCCAGCGTTGAATCGCGTCCAGGATTTCACGCATGGGACCCCTCCTTTGTGCGCTTCACCTGTTGCCGCCTGACGGGGCGGGTCTCGCCGACCGAGGCGAGCAGGTCTGCCAGTTGTTCAAGGCTGGCGAGGTTGTGCACAGGCAAAAAGTCGTCCACGTAGGGCAACGCAGCCGCCATGCCGCGTTGGATGGGTTCGTAGTTTTCCATTCCCAACAGGGGGTTGAGCCAAATCACGCGGTGGGCGGTGCGCTGTAAACGCGCCATTTCGTGCGCCAGCATGCTCACGTCGCCCCGGTCCCACCCGTCGCTGATGATGAGCACCACAGCGCCGCGCCCCAGCACACGGCGCGCCCATTCGTAGTTGAACGTTTTGATAGCGTCGCCGATGCGTGTGCCGCCCGCCCAATCTTCCACCGCTTTGCCGACGGCGTCGAGCGATTCATCAACGTCGCGGTGGCGCAGGTGGTGGGTGATGCGCGTCAGTCGTGTACCGAAGACAAACACCTCGGTTTCAACCTCTTTCAAGCCGTGCGTGAGCGCATGGGCAAAGTGCAGCAACATGCGCGAATAGCGTTCCATCGAGCCGCTAATGTCGCAGAGGATGACCAGCGGGCGCGGTTCTTCGCGGCGTTGGCGATACGCCAGCCGCACGGGTTCGCCGCCAAAGGTGAGATTGTCGCGCAGCAGGCGGCGCAGTGATGGAACGCCTTTGCGGGCGGGCTGGTAGCGCCGTGTGCGCCGCATGCCCAATTTCCAGGACATGGCGGCAATGGCGCGCTTGGCTTCCTGAATTTCCTCCCACGTCATTTCTTCAAAATCTTTCTGCCGCAGGCGTTCGGTGGGGCTGTATGTGAAACGGCGTTCGATGCGAATCACCTCTTCGCCCTCATCGCTTTCTTGCTCATCGCCCGCAGGGGGTTCGGCGGGCAAGCGCAGGCGTTTGAGCCGCGTCGTTCCCGATGTGGTGGGTGTTTCGGAAGCCGCCATGCGCCAAAAGAGCGCAAAGGCTTCGTCGAAAATGGGCATATCCTCGCGGCGCGTGATGAGCAGGGCGCGCGCGGTGTAGTAAAAATCGCGGCGGTTGGTGATGGGCACATGTTTGAGCGCTTCCACAAGGTCGAGCACTTGGCTGAGACTGACGCCCACCCCCATGCGGCGCAGAAGGCGCGCAAAGCGCAAGAGATGACCGAGCAAATAGCCGCGCGGTGCGTTGGGGGTAGTGGGTGGGCGTTTCATGCTTCCTGCTCCGTGACGGTTTTGTTCGCGCCACTTTGCGCCTGAATGCGCTCCACCAGTTCCGCCAGCGGACCGCGTTTCACCAGTTCGATGTCGTCCTGGTATTTGAGCAGCAGCCCCAACGTTTCTTCCACCACCGGCAAATCGAGTTGCTGGGCGTCCAGTTCGACAAGCGCGCGCACCCAATCCAGCGTTTCGGCGACGCCCGGCAACTTGTAGAGGTCGAGTTGGCGCAGTTGCTGGGCGAATTGCACCACTTGCTGCGCCAGGACGATGGGGGCGTCGGGCACTTTCAGCCGCACGATGTCATACTCTTTTTGCGGTGATGGGTAATCAATCCAGTGGTAGATACAGCGCCGTTTGAGCGCGTCGTGAATTTCGCGCGTGCGGTTCGATGTGATGACCACGATGGGGGGCTCTTCGGCGCGAATCGTACCGATTTCGGGAATGGTGATTTGGAAGTCGCTCAGCAGTTCCAGCAAGAAGGCTTCAAATTCTTCGTCGGCGCGGTCGAGTTCGTCAATGAGGAGCACGGGCGCGCCGCCGTCGTGGCTCAGTTCCAGGGCTTGCAGGAGCGGGCGTTTGATCAGGTAGGCTTCGCTGAAAATGTCGTGTTCGATGGCGGCGGCGTCGGTTTGCCCCGTGGCTTCCAGCGCGCGAATGTGAAGCAGTTGGCGCGTGTAATTCCATTCGTAAATGGTGCTGTTGACGTCCAGCCCTTCGTAGCATTGCAGGCGGATGAGCGGGCGTTCGAGCAGGTCGGCGAGTGTTTTGGCAATCTGCGTCTTGCCGACGCCCGCCTCGCCTTCCAGCAGAAGCGGCTTGCGCAGACGCAGTGTCAGGAAGAGCACCGTGGCGAGGGCGCGGTCGGCAACGTAGCGGTGCTCCAACAGGGCGTTTTGCAATTCATCAATACTTTTGAAATCGCGTGCAGGCATAGGGCTCTCTCTCACATGTCGGCTTTCATGCTGAAAAGTATACCTGCGAGAATGGGTTTCTCCCAAAAATCAACTGCTTTTCTGGGGGGGGCGGTAGTGTTTGAGAATGGCGCGCGCCACTACACGTTTATGCACTTCGTCCGGTCCGTCGTAGATGCGTGCGGCGCGTTCATGGCGATACCAGAACGCCAGCGGGGTGTCGTCGGTCATCCCCAGCGCCCCATGCACTTGAATGGCGCGGTCGAGCACGCGTTGCAACACGCCCGCCACGTAGAATTTGATGGTTGAGATGGCGACACGCGCCCCGTGCGAGCCATGCGCTTCGACTTGCTCGGCGGCGTCCAGCACGAGCATGCGTGCGGCGTCAATCTCGGCGCGGCTTTCGGCAATCCATTCTTGCACGGTTTGCTTGTCGGCGAGCGTTGCGTCGTGTGAGATGCGGCGCTGAACGGCACGGCGGCACATGAGGTCGAAAGCGCGTTCGCAGATGCCAATCCAGCGCATGCAGTGGTGAATGCGCCCTGGACCAAGGCGTTCCTGTGCGAGGCGGAAGCCCTCGCCTTCGGGACCAAGCCGGTTCTGTACGGGGACGCGCACGTTTTCCAGGCGGATTTCGCCGTGGCTCATGTAGTCTTCGCCGGCTTCACCCATGACGGGGATGTTGCGCACCAGCGTAAAGCCTGGTGTGTCGGTGGGCACGATGATTTGGCTGGCGCGGCGGTAGGGGTTTTCTTCATCGGGGTTGGTGATAGCCATGACGATGGCGAATGCCGCGCCGTCGGCACTGCTGGCAAACCATTTGTGCCCGTTGATGACGTACTCGTCCCCGTCGCGCGTGGCGAGCGTTTCCAGCCAGACGGGGTTTGAACCGGGGCAATTGGGTTCGGTCATGGCGAAACAACTGCGGATTTCCCCCCGAATGAGCGGCCAAAGCCAGCGTTCTTTTTGTTCGTCGGTCCCGTGGAGCAAAAGCAGTTCCATGTTGCCGATGTCGGGCGCTTGGCAGTTGAAGACGTAATGCCCCAGCGGTGTGCGTCCCAATTCCTCGCTGATGCGTGCAAATTCAGGCAGTGAAAGCCCCAGCCCCCCATATTCGCGGGGGAGATGCGGCGCCCACAAGCCCATTTCCTGCACTTCGCGCCGTTTGGCTTGCAATTCCGGCAGGATGGCGCGAAACCCTTCGTGCAGGAAGCGGCTTTCCAGCGGAATCAACTCGCGTTCAACAAAATCGTGAATGGTGGCGAGCATTTCTTGCAGGTTCATGCGGTTGCCTCCTCTTGGGGGTCGTTTTCGTCTTTGTCGCTCTCGGGCGCGCCTTTGGGGGTGTCACTTTGCTCGTCGTCTTCTTCGGCGGGGTGAGCGCCCCATTCTTCTTTCTTCTCCTCTTCCTCTTCGTCCTCACGGTGGAAGCGCTTGTCATACGTGGCGCGTTTGCGGGCAAATTCGGTCAGTTTCTCGACCAACAGCGCGTTGAACGTGCCTTCGGGGTATGCGCCGTGTTCATCGGGTGTGCCGGCGGGCATGTCGAAGAGCAGTTCGATCACGTCTTCCAGCGTTTCGACCGCGTAGATGTGGAAGCGCCCTGCTTCAACTGCCTGCACAACCTCGTCGCTGAGCATGAGATGGCGCACATTGGCGCTGGGGATAATGACGCCTTGGTCGCCGGTCAATCCGAGCGCGTTGCAGATGGCGAAAAAGCCTTCGATTTTTTCATTGACAGCGCCAATCGGCTGGATGACGCCGAATTGGTCAATGGAGCCTGTGACGGCGAGCGACTGTTTGGCGGGAACATTGGTGATGGCGGAGAGCAGGGTGCAGAGTTCCGCCACAGACGCCGAATCGCCCTCGATGCCGTCATACGATTGCTCGAAGGTGAGGCTGGCGCTGAACGCAAGTGGAATTTCGTTGGCGTAGCGCCCGTTGAGCAAGCCCAGGATGGTGAGCAAGCCTTTGTTGTGGATAGGACCCGCCATGTTGGTTTCACGATCAATGTCCACCACATTGCCGTGCCCAATCCAGACGCGGGCGGTGATGCGCGAGGGGTGCCCGAAAGCGTAGCCCCCCACTTCGCGCACTGCCAAGCCGTTGAGTTGCCCCACCGCTTTGCCCTGCACCTGGACGCGGGTCAGCCCGTCCAGGATGTCGCGCCAGACGGCGTCGCGGTAGCGGGCGAGCCGTTCTTCACGTGCGGCAAGGGCGCGCTGAATGTGGCGTGTGTGAATGTGGCGCGCGTTTTCTTGCGCGGCGTGGTAGTCGGCTTCTTGCAACACGTCTTCGACGTCGCGCAGTTGGGCGGAGAGGCGTTGGGCGTCGCCCGCCCAGCGTGCGCTGGTTTCGATGAGCCGCAGCACGGCGGCGCGGGTGGCGGGGCGCAGGCCGTTTTTCTGCACCAGGGTGGCGATGAGTTTGGCGTACTGTTGTTCCATTTCCGGCGTGCGCGGCATATCGTTTTCAAAATCGGCGACGACTTTGAAGAGTTCGCCAAAATCATCGTCTATGTCGCGCAGGAAGTAGTACAACCCGCGTTCGCCCAGCAAGATGACTTTGGTGTTGAGCGGGATGGGGTCGGGTTCGAGCGTTTTGGCGGCGTTTCGGTCCAGCATGGCGTCGGGCGTTTCGATGTGGATATGCCCATGCCGCAAAGCGCGTTTGAGGGCGTCCCATGCGTAGGGTTCGTGGAAGAGGTCGTCGGCTTCGATGAGCAGGTAGCCCCCGTTGGCTTTGTGCAATGCGCCGGCGTGAATCATGGTGAAATCGCTGATGATGGAGCCGTTCTGCATGATTTGGTCAATGCGCCCAACCAGTTGGAAGTAGGATGGGAACATGAGCGTGACGATGGGGGCGCCCTGTTGTTGGCTGTTGTCCACCAGCACATTGACGGCATAGCGACGCAGGAAGAGTTGTGTTTGGAGCGCCTCAGCGCCTTCGGTGGTGAATGGGTCGCGTGCGCCGATGTTCAGCAGGGTGGGGATGTGCTCGAGCATATCGCGTTTGACGGTGTCCAGATAGTCGAGCACGTCGGGCAGGTCGGCGTATGCCTCGCGCAGGTCGTCGAACAAGGGGGTGAGGGTGACTTCGGCAACCTGGCGCATGAGGGCGCGTTCCTGTTGGCGGAATGTGCGTTGCCAGGCTGGAATTTGCACAAGCAGTTCTTCAAGTTGGGCTTCGATGTCGGCTTGCGCCTGGCGCAAGCGTTCTTGCTCCTGTGGCGGAAGTTGGCGGTACTGTTCGGGGCTCATCACGTCCCCTTCGTGGATGGGGACGATTTCCAGCGTTTCATCGCCTTCCACAATCGCCAATCCTTGCGCATTGGCGGCTTGTTGCAGGTCCTGAAAAGCGCGACGCCGTGGGGCGTCCACTTCGCGTTCCAGGCGTTTGCGCAGTTGGCGATATTCGGGGCTTTCAAAGGCGGCGACGAGGGCGGGCAAGGCTTCGTCGAGCAGGCGGCGCATGTCGTTGGCGAAGCGCGTGGCGCTTCCGGCGGGGAAGCGCAGGGCGCGCGGGTGGTCGGGAGCGTGGAAGTTGTGCACGTAGGCCCAATCGTCGGGCGTGGGGGCGTTCTGAGCACATTGGGCGAGGAATTGGCGCACCAGGCTTTCTTTGCCGCTCCCTTCAGGACCCATGACGTAGATGTTGAAGCCGGGGCGTTGAATACCCAGGCCAAATTCAACAGCGCGGATGGCGCGTTGTTGCCCGATGAATTCGCGGATGGGGGGGATGTCATCGGTTGTTGAGAAGGCAAAGTTTGCGGGCGTGCAGGGCGTGCGTAAACGGTCGGGTGAGAGCCGATATCGTGAGATGTTGGGCGTCTCCATGGCTGGCTCCATTTGATGTTGGTTGTTTGGGGCGTGTGAATGTGTTCATGATACTGTGGGTTGTAGGGTGTGGCAAAATGGGTTATGCGCGTGTGCGAATGGCGCTTTGTCGCATGAGCGGCGGGCGGAAATAGTCCAGAATGCCCATTGTGTTTTGCGATGGATGGGCTACAATAGAAGGCAGACCGTGTCATTCATGTTGCGCCTTTGTGCGGGAGAGGAGCATGCCATGAATATTCAGCAATGGCTGGAAAAACTGCGCAAGTTGATCGAGCAAGCGTTGACGCCTTCCCCAAAACCAACCCCCGTGCGTGTGCCAACCCCTGTGCGGCGTGTGCGCAAGCGGTAGGTGGGTTTGTGTATGTGGCATGAGCCCTTTGGCGATGTTTCCTCGGCTTTTGTACGGCACACCGAAGGAACGAGCAATTGGCACCTGATATGGAGAAGCGGAAGGAATCCACTCGCCAGATTTGGGCGGGGATGTTGTGCTGATGAGAACGTTGCTTGCTCTGTCATCTTTGCGTATTCTCTTCCTCGATACCAAGAAAAGGCTTGATGCACATGTCTATGATTCTCCTATTTCAGCCAATGAATGAAGAAAACGCACGTTTTGTGCTCAGTTGGCGCTACGAAGCCCCCTACGATATTTACAACCCAGACTCCGATGATGTGAGTGAAGATCTCAAAATTTTCCTCGATCCGAAGAATGCCTATTACAGCATGACTGATGAGCAAGGGAATGTTGTTGCGTACTGTTGCTTTGGACCAGAGGCGCGGGTAAAAGGTGGGGATTATCGCTCTGACGCTCTTGATGTTGGGATGGGCTTACGTCCAGATCTGACAGGGAAGGGGAATGGTCTCTCCTATGTAAAGGCAGTCATTGATTTTGGCAGGCGAACATTTTCGCCGAGTGCCATGCGTGTTACGGTAGCCGCGTTTAATACGCGAGCGTTGAGAGTATGTGAGAAAGCGGGGTTTGAAGTGAAGCACGTCTTTCGCAGAGAAGATGATGGCGAACGGTTTGTTGTCCTTGAGCGAATGATGTAGCTGAGTAGCACATGTTATTGCGTTTCTTATGGAGAAGACGTCGCTGTGCCGTGGACGCCTTCAATAGAAATTTTCCCCAGCTACTCACCCCGAAGGTCTCAGTAAAATTTTGCGTGCTCCCCGTGTGGCGGCGTGTTCGTAAGCCCGGACGCCTGCGTCCAGTGGGTAGGTGGCTTCGATGAGTGGGCGCACATTCACCAGGCCTTCCCCCAGCAGGCGCAACGCCGTGTCAAACGGTCCGCACCGTGACCCCACGATCGTGATTTCATCAACCACAATGTCGGCAAGCCAGAGGTCAAGCCGCTCTTTGAAGGTGCTTTTGAGCACAAAGACCCCGCGCGGACGTACCAGCGCCCTCGCTGTGGCGAACCCCGACGGGTTGCCTGTGACTTCGACCACCATGTCAGCCCAGTGGCGCGGCAGTGGCAGGTCTTCTCCCTCATGCACCAGGTGTGTCTGAACCCCTGTGCCCTCGAGGAGCGCGAGTTTGTGGGCGTGATGCCCCAGAAGGTGCACATTTGCCCCCGTGAGTCGCAACACCTGCGCAATCAGGAGCCCCAGTTTGCCGTCGCCGACGATGGCAATGTTCCACGTGGGCGCAACGTGCACCTGTTCAAGAATTTCGCAGGCGGCGGCAACGGGTTCGGTGAACACGGCCACGTCGTCGGGCATGCTGTCGGGCACGCGGTGCAGGTTTTCCACGGGCAAGGTCAGGTATTCGGCATGCGCCCCTGGATGGTTGACAATGCCCAGCACGGTGCGGTTGGGGCAGTGGCGTTGCATGCCGCGGCGGCACCAATCGCATGCGCCGCACCCTAGATTGATTTCGCCGACAACACGCGCCCCGATAAGCGCTTCATCGGGGGCTTCTACCACCTCGGCGACGAATTCATGCCCCGGCACGCCCTCAAAGCCATAGTAGCCGCGTTGCAATTGCAGGTCGGTATCGCAGATGCCGGCCAGGCGCATGCGCAAGAGCGCGTGATGGGGCGGGCGTTCGGGCATGGGCATGTCGCGCACGCTGACGGTGCCGTTTTCCAGAAAAATGGCTTTCATCGGGCTTGCTCCTTGGATTGATTGAGACGCAAAGCGCCTGGAAACTATCCAGGCGCTTGTGTGGGCTGTGCGATTGCGTTGATCGTCAAGCCGCGGCGGCTTTCCCGTTGGCGCGCCCAGGGATGAGTCGTTTCAATTCGCCTTTCTCCCAAGCGACCAGCAGAGGCGCGGCGATGCAAATCGAACTGTACGTCCCGCTGACAAAGCCAACAATGAGCCAGAAAATGAATTGGCGGATTGTGACGCCGCCGAACAGGAGAATGGCGGTCAGTGTGAAGAGCGCCGTCAACTGCGTGTTGATCGAGCGGTCAAGCGTCTGGATGACGCTGTGGTTGACGACCTCTTCAAACGGCGCGAGCCGGTATTTGAGGCGGTTTTCGCGCACGCGGTCGAACACGACGATGGTATCGTGCACCGAGAAACCAATCACCGTGAGCACCGCCGTCAAGAAGAGCGCGTCCACTTCCCAGCCGAAGAACTTGCCCATGATGGCGGCGGTCCCAATCACCACCAGCGCGTCGTGTACGAGCGCCACGATAGCCGTCGCGCCGTAGCGGAAGGGGTTGGGCACGTTGCGGAACGCAAACGCCAGATAGAGCAAGATCCCCACCGAAGCCATTGCGACGGCGAGGATGGCGCGTTGCGTCACCTCCGTCCCGACGGCGGGCCCCACCGATTCAAACCGCTGTTCAACAAGCGGCCCATACTTTTCTTGCAAGGCGTCCAGAATGGGGCGGCGCTCTTCGGGTTGCAGGGGCGGAAGGCGCAGCAGCAAACCGCTTTCGCCGACAGTTTGCACAATCGCGCCTTTGTAGCCCATCTCTTCAAGCATGCTCACCACGTCAGCGGGCTGGATTTCGGTTTGCAAGTTCGTGAACTCGACTTCCAGGAGTGTACCGCCGGTGAAGTCAATCGCCAGGCGCACCCCCCAGACGAGCATGGCGAGGATGCCCAGTCCCAACACGATGGCCGAAAATGTGAAGAAAAATTTGCGTTTACCGATAATGTCCCACACGGGTATCGCTCCTTTGCCGTTTTAGACAGTTTCGCCTTCTGCGGGCGAGTAAGTGTCGGTTTCGTCTTCGTCTTCTTCGTCGGTGTCGTTCGTTGCAGGGCGGTCGAGCAGAATCATTTGGTCGGCAACCAGTTCGATGCGATACTGGCGTTGCCCTTGTGAATCTTCCCAACTGCGTGTTTGCAGACTTCCTTCAATGTACACGCGCTTGCCCTTGCTGAGCAGACGGGCGCAGATTTCAGCCAGTTCGCGCCAGGCCACCACGTTGAACCATTCGGTCGCGTGATGGCGTTCCCCATCGGGCGTGGTCCACTGGCGGCCGACGGCCACACTGAAATTGACCACCGGGGTTCCGTTGGGGGTGTAGCGCAATTCAGGTTCACGCCCGACATTACCGATAATCATAACTTTGTTCAATCCGCGAGCCATACCTGAAAACTCCTTCCATTGCGTTCGTGTTCATCCGAATGTCTCTTATACACCGTACCACCACTCGCGGGTCACGCGCCCCAGCCCCATGACGGTTTCGAGGAAGATGCGCGTGACAAAGATGGCTGAGAAGAACGAGACGATCACACCGATAGCCAGTGTGACGGCAAAGCCTTTCACGATACTGGCGCCAAATGTTGCCCCAAACCAGAACAGAATGGCGCAGGTGATGAGCGTTGAGAAGTTGGAATCGCGAATGCTGGGCCACGCCCGCCGAAAACCAATGCGTGCGGCGGCGCCCAGCGATTTCCCGCTGCGGAGTTCTTCTTTCATACGCTCAAAGATGAGAATGTTGGCGTCCACCGCCATACCAATCGAAAGAATGAAGCCGGCGATACCAGCAAGCGTCAGCGTCACGGGAAGAAGTTTGAAAAGCGACAAAGAGACCGCGCCGTAGATGATGAGCGCCAGGTTGGCGAGCAAGCCGGGCAGGCGGTAGTAGAGCAGCATGAAGATGGCCACCGAAATGACGCCAATCAAGCCGGCCAGCACACTGCGCTGCACCGAGTCTTCACCCAGTGTTGCGCCAACAGTGCGCACCTGCACAATTTTGAGCGGCACAGGCAAGGCACCATAGCGCAACTGGATTTCGAGTGCACGGGCGCTTTCCAGCGTGAAGTTCCCTTCGATAATGCCCGACCCGTTTGGAATTTCATCACGGATGACGGGCGCACTGATTACGCGCTTGTCGAGCACAATTGCCATTACCCGCCCCACATTGTTGCGGGTAAACTCGCGCAGTTTTTGTGTTGGCTCGCCGTCTTTGAATTTGAAGGAGACCACGGGTTCGTTTGTTTCAGGGTGGAACCCAACCGACGCCGTTTCCAGGTCAGCCCCGGTGAGGATAGTGTGGTACACTTTGGTACCCTCAGGCACATCGGCGGGCGGTTCGGGGTAGTCGGTGACGACTTCTTGCCCCGGCACGAGCGTATCCGTACCGGCGTCAATGAATTCAAGCAAACCGGTTTGCCCAAAGGTGGCGATCACCTCGTCGGGGTTTTGGACACCGGGAATGTCCACCACAATGCGGTTGTTGCCGGCAACCTGAATAATCGGCTCGGTCGTCCCGAGGGCGTTGATACGGCGCTCGATGATTTCACGGGCGGCTTCCATGCGGTCGCTCGACACTTCGGTCCCTTCCGGGACATCGGCTTCAAGCACCACGTGAAGGCCGCCGGCGAGGTCGAGCCCGCGCCGATAACTCACATCACGTGAAAAAATAACTTCGCCAGTCAATGGGTTTGTAATAGTGAGCGTGGTTGTTGATGGGAGTGCCAGCCAGATGGCTGCAACACCAATGAGGGCAATCAACAGCAATTCAACCAAACGTTCGCGTGTCATACCGGGCTTCTCTCGCTCCTTCGATTGGGTAGTCTGTAGCGGGCGCCACAGCCGCACGCGATTATAGGAGGTGAAGGAACTCTGTCAAAGCCTGTTGTCGGTATGCCGAATGTGGTGAAATTCGTTCTAGCAGGACATTTGGGAGCGTTCCCACTATGACACATGGCATTTGACACTTGGTTATGGGAACGTGTACACTTTGCTTGCCCGCGTAGCCTGCTGTTCCCCATCCTACACATGGCGTTGTATGTTGATTGACCTGAAAAGGAGGAGTGTATATGCGTATCAAATCCCGGAAGTGGTCATTTTTGGCTGTTTTGCTGGTGGCGTTGATGGCTTTGGCGGCTTGTGGTGGTGGTGAAGAAACCACCCAAACCGAAGAGCCCGCCGAAACATCCCCCACAGCCACAACCGCCCCCGCCGAGAGTGGCGGTGAAAGTGGCGGTGAGATGGCCGGCGAAGGTTCGTATTACGAACGCGCGTTGGCCGGCGAGTTCAAAGGCACTGTCGTCACGATGACGGGGCCGTTCACCGATGAAGACGCCGTCAAGTTCAACGAGTCGGTGCGTGAATTTGAGGAAGCCACAGGGATTGACATCCAATACGAAGGCTCCAAAGAATTTGAAGCCACCATTTCAATCCGCGTGGAAGCCGGCGACGCCCCGGATATTGTGGACTTCCCGCAACCTGGCTTGTTGGGCACGTTCGTCAAGCAGGGCAAAGTGGTGGACGTGCGCGAATTCCTGAGCGAAGAGTACCTGCAACAGCAGTACAACCAATCGTGGCTGGACATGGCGACGCTTGAAGGTCCCGATGGGCCTGTGATGGCGGGTGTGTGGCACCGCTTCAACGCGAAGAGCCTGGTCTGGTATCCGAAGGATGATTTCGAGGCAGCGGGCTATCAAATTCCGACGACGTGGGATGAATTGATTGCGTTGTCGGACCAAATCAAGGCGGATGGGGATACGCCGTGGTGCATTGGGATTGAATCCGGTGCAGCGACGGGGTGGCCGGCGACGGACTGGATGGAAGACATCATGCTGCGCACAACGTCGTTGGAAAACTATGACAAGTGGGTGCGCGGCGAGTTGCCGTTCTCCTCGCCGGAAGTGAAGCGCGCCGCTGAATTGATGGCGCAAATCTGGTTCACGGATGGGTATGTGTACGGTGGCCGTGCGGCGATTGCCACGACATTCTTTGGTGATGCGCCCGCGCCCATGTTCGAGGAACCGCCCAAGTGCTGGCTCCACCGCCAGGGCAACTTCATTACCTCGTTCTTCCCCGAAGGCGTGCAGGCGGGCGTGGATTACGACTTCTTCTACTTCCCGCCCATTGATGAAGAGTACGGCAAACCGTGGTTGGTGGCCGGCGACATCATGGCGATGTTCAACGACCGCCCCGAAGTGCGCGCAGTGATGGAATACTTCACGCGTGGTGAAGCGCTGAAAGGGTGGCTGGCGGCTGGTGGCGCGCTGTCGCCGCACAAGGATGCACAGATTGACTGGTACGGCGACCCCGTGGAGCGCCGCATTGCCGAATTGGTGCAGGAAGCCACCGCGTTCCGCTTTGACGGTTCGGACTTGATGCCGGGCGAAGTCGGCGCTGGTTCGTTCTGGAAAGCGATGACCGACTGGGTCTCCGGCACGGTGGACCTGGATACGGCGCTGGCTGAAATTGATGCGTCTTGGCCGCGCTAAGCACACATGACCGGTGGGGCGACCTTGCGCGCAAGGCCGCCCCACCTGCAACATTGTGGGGGAGTTTATGAGCACACAAGGCGAAATACGCAAAACCCCGCTGGATTGGCTGGTAGCGACGTTTGGGCGTTTGGCGGTTTCTATTGTGATCCCCATTGTGGTGTTTGGGGTGATGATTTTGGGCTTCCAGTGGTTGCGGGCACAAACGCCGTCATCCAACACGCAAAAGGCGTTGTTGTCCCTGGTGGCGATTGTGTGGGGTGTGGGGGGAACCGCCCTGTTGTACGTCGTGATGAATTTTGTGGTGGAAAGTTTGCCGCCGAATTTGATGCGTTTGTTGCAGCCGTATGTTTTTGTCGGGCCGGCGATGGCGATTTTGGGATGGTATTTGGCGGTGCCGACCATTCGCACCTTTTGGTTGAGTTTGCACGACCGCACCGGCGAAAAATTTGTTGGCTTGTCCAACTACGTGGCGGTCTTTACCGAGCGCGCCATGTTTGAGGCGTTTCGCAACAATTTGTTGTGGATTCTGTTCGGCGCGACATTCACGGTGGTGTTTGGGTTGATTATCGCCGTGCTTGCCGACCGTAGCCGCTTTGAAAACATCGCCAAGTCGCTCATTTTCATGCCCATGGCCATTTCCATGGTTGGGGCGGGCGTCATCTGGAATTTTATCTATGAAGTGCGCGACATCAACAGCCCCCAAATTGGCCTGCTCAACGCGATTGTTGTAGCCCTGGGGGGCGAACCGCAAGCGTGGACGGCGCTCATTCAGCCCTGGAACAATCTCTTTTTGATTGTGGTGATGATTTGGATGCAAACCGGTTTTGCCATGGTCATTTTCTCGGCGGCTATCAAAGGCATTCCCGATGAGTTGCTCGAAGCGGCGCGTGTGGACGGGGCGAACGAATTACAGGTCTTCTTCCGTATCATGTTGCCGTACATCAGCGGCACCATCATCACAGTGCTGACAACGGTGGTCATCTTCGCGCTCAAAATCTTCGACATTGTGCAGGTGATGACCGGCGGGCAGTTTGGCACGCATGTGATTGCGACACAGTTTTATCGGCAGGCGTTTACCAATCAGAACAAAGGATATGCCTCGGCGATTGCCATTGTGTTGTTGATAACCGTCATTCCGGTGATGATTTACAACCTGCGGCATTTTAGCGAAGAGGAGGCGTTCTAATGGCGGCGCAACAACCGGTTTTGAAAGCACGCGCGCGGCGCCGCAATTGGCGAAAATTGTGGGGGCAACTTTTCGTCGAAGCGTCGCTGTTGTTCCTTGTCGTGTTGTGGACCATTCCCACACTGGGGGTGTTTATCTCCTCGTTCCGCACGCCGTGGGATATCCAAACCTCGGGCTGGTGGACGGTATTGCCGCACCGCGAATGGGTGGTGGTCGAGGAATTCCCCAAGCCTGAGACGGTTGACCCCGACGGTGTGATGGAGATTGCCGGCGCTGTCGGCACGTTCGATGAATTTCGACAGGGCATTGAAACACCGGACGGCCGCCGCGTGATTTGGATTGGCAACAAGCGCCTGGGCAAAATTCAAATTCAGGAATTGCGCTGGACGATGCGCACCGATTTTACGCTGGACAACTACCGCGCGGTGCTGCTGGGGAAAACCTTTGAATTCAAGGCGCCGGATGGCAGCACCATCACCGTGCAGGGCGACAATTTGATTGGCGCTTTTCTGAACAGCCTCACGGTGGCCATTCCATCCACCGTCATCCCGATTTTGATTGCAGCGTTTGCCGCCTACGGTTTCGCCTGGATGAATTTCCCCGGTCGGCGGGTGCTCTTCATTATTGTTGTGGCGCTTTTGGTGGTGCCCTTGCAAATTGCGCTGGTGCCGATTTTGCAAGACTACGTCAAACTCAACCTCAACGGGACCTTTTTGGCGGTCTGGCTGGCGCATACCGGTTTTGGGCTTCCCTTGGCGACGTATTTGCTCTTCAACTACATTCGCAGTTTGCCGCGCGACATTCTCGAATCGGCGTTCATTGACGGCGCGTCGCATTTCACCATCTTTACGCGCCTGGTGCTTCCGCTTTCTGTGCCGGCGCTGGCTTCTTTCGCCATTTTCCAATTTCTCTGGGTCTGGAACGATTACCTGGTCGCGCTGGTGTTTATTGGCGCAAAACCCGATGTCCAGGTGCTCACGATGCGCATTGCGGAGATGGTGGGGTCGCGCGGGAACGACTGGCACTTGCTGACAGCCGGCGCCTTTGTATCCATGATTTTGCCGCTGATTGTCTTCTTCTCGCTTCAACGCTATTTTGTGCGCGGCTTGCTGGCGGGCTCGGTGAAGGGGTGACGTTTCGGAGCAATAACAACGGGTGCCGACGGTTCGGCATGGAGAAAGTGTGCCGAACCGTTTTTTTTGGTATCAAAAGAAACCGCTTTCATATCTGTTGAATGACGTTTCCAATCAACCGAAAGGAGAAGAGGCATGCGCTTGACGTTTCCTGATGGATTTTTGTGGGGTGTTGCCGCATCGGCGTACCAGATTGAAGGTGCGGCGCGCGAGGATGGACGTGGTGAAAGCATTTGGGACCGCTTTTCCCACCAACCCTATCGTACCCTGAACGGGGACACTGGCGACGTGGCGTGTGATCACTACCATCGCATGCCCGAAGATGTCGCCATGATGGCGGAGTTGGGGATTCCCTGCTATGGCTTTACGGTGGCCTGGCCGCGTATTTTGCCGGAAGGGCGCGGGCAGGTGAACCAGAAGGGGCTGGACTTCTACAATCGCCTGGTGGACACCCTGTTGGAGCATGGCATTCGCCCCAAAGTGACGCTTTTCCACTGGGATTTGCCGCAAGTCTTGCAGGATGAAGGTGGTTGGCCCAACCGCGACTGTCCCGATTGGTTTGCCGACTATGCGCGTGTGGTGTTCGACGCGCTGGGCGACCGCGTTGACCTCTGGGCGACGATCAATGAGCCCTGGGTGGCGGCTTTCATCGGCTACGGCATGGGCATTCATGCGCCGGGCATTCAGGATGCGGCGCAGGCGTATCAGGCGGCGCATCATCTCAACCTGGCGCATGGCAAAGTTGTGCAACTCTTCCGCCAGGGGGGCTACAAGGGCGAAATTGGCTACGTGCTCAATCTCAACGGCTTGTTGCCGGGGAGCGACCGCCCGGAAGACATTGAAGCCACCCAACGGTTGTACGATGAAACCCACAGTTTCTTCCTCGACCCCGTTTTTCGGGGGACGTATCCCGAAGCGCTTTTCTCGTGGCTGGGGACCCAAGCGCCCGACGTGCGCGACGGCGACCTTGACATCATTCACACGCCGATTGATTTCCTGGGCATCAATCACTACAACACCGATCTTATTTTTTACGATGTGATGAGCACCCATTGGCTAAAAGTGCGTTCTGTTCCCTATTCCGCGCCGGGGTGGGGGCAAACTGAGATGGGGTGGGGGATCAACCCGCCGGGCATCAAACGTGAGATTATGAACGTGGTGGAACGGTACGACAATCCCAAAATCATCATCACCGAAAACGGGTGCGCCATGCCCGATGAGCCGGATGAAAATGGCTTTGTCGCCGACTGGAACCGTATTTTCTTCCTCAAAGCCCATTTGCAGCAAGTGCACGAGGCGATCCAGGACAGTGCGAACGTGCAGGGGTATTTTGTGTGGAGCATTCTGGATAATTTTGAATGGGAGCGGGGGTACAGTCGGCGCTTTGGGTTGGTGCGGGTGGAATATGAAACGCTGCGCCGTATTCCCAAACAGAGCGCGTATTGGTACCGTGATGTCATCCGCGAGAATGCGCTGACCATTTGACGCTTTTCTTGCCGTGCAAACATACACAACCGGTGGGGACCTCACCCCACCGGTTTTTTGGTGGCAAGAGTTTGAAAACAAAAAACGTATTGCTTTTTGGCAACAAAATTGTTATACTCTAAAAAGCATGAACTGGTGGCGTGTATGCACTTTGAAAGGGTGAGCCATGTCTGTGCGATTCCCGGAAACAGACCCCCTCGAACTTCGCGAGATTGTGTACCGACGCTACTGCGATGCGTGCCACCAACACGACCCCGCAGCGATTGACTTGTGGGACCCCGTCTGGCGCTTGACCGAGCAGGCGCATGGTGAACAGCGCTACGCTGATGGTTTGCCCTACATCCTTCATCCGCTTGGTGTGGCGCACATCCTGCTGGATTGGAATGTGGAGCCGAGCGTGGTCCTGGCCGGTTTGTTGCATGACATTCGCAAACATCCCGCTTTCAAAAAACCCGAAGAATGGAACATCCCTTCGCCGGAAGTTGCTGAACTGACCAAGAAAGCCAACGAAATTGCTTCCAAAGAGCCGCTGGCGCACTACGCCTCGCATGAGGAGCACCGCCAGGCGATTTACCACAATTTGTTGGAAGACATTCGTGTTATTCTGATCCGCATCGCAAGCCGTTTACATAACTTGCGATTTTATCGTTCATTGAGCGATGATGTGTGCGATTTTACCCAACGCAATACCGAAGAACTCTTCTTGCCCCTTTTGCGCCATTTGCGCATGTGGAACGTCTATTCCGAAATGGAAGAACGCGCGTTCCAGATTCGCGACCCCCAGGCGTTTGACCATCTGAGCGAATTGGTGGCGAGTGTGCGTTTTGAGTTGGAACCGCAGGTTGCTGAGGTTTGCGCGATACTTCACGAGCGCATCGCGGCAGTGTTGGCTGAGATTGTCGGTGAAGCGAGCATTGGCGAGCAGTTGACGGTTGCGCCACGTTGGGAAAACGCGCATTACATTTATCAACGCCATTTGCAAACCAGACGACGCGAAGTCCGCACACGCGAGGCGCTGGATACGCGCTGGCTTTACCATATTCGGGTGTTGGTGCCCCAACCGTGGATGGCGTATGTGGCACTCATGGAAATTCACCGCTGCTATCCGGCTTTGAGTGGTGATTTTCGCGACCATTTGGCGCGCTCACCATCGCTTTTGTATACACGTTTGCGCACGGCTGTGACGGTTGAAAACCTGCACACGTGCCGCATTTTCATCCAAACGCCGAACCTGTGCGCCCTCAATCAGTTTGGGATTACCGCGCCACCCGTCTATCGCGCGTATCAAACCGGCATTCTTCCCGAAGATTGGGCGCCTATTGAACAGGCGGCGCTCGCTGATTTTTTGAAGGCGCTCAAAGGCAGTGCTGTGCGGGCAAACGAGGTTGTGGTGTTTACACCGCAGGGCGAAGCGCACCGCTTCCCGGTGGGGGCAACCTTGTTGGACTTCGCGTATGCGGTGCATACTGAGCTGGGGCGGCAAACCAGCGGGGCGACCGTCAACGACGGCCGCAAAGTCGGGCTTGACTACGAGCTCCAGCATGGCGATATCATCCACATTCATCGCGATGAAAACCGCCAATATCCTGATGAAGAATGGTTGCAGTTAGTCAAAACCGAGCGTGCTCGACGGAAAATCCGCGCCCAACTGAACAAACGCCCCGAACGCATTGGTGAAAAACGCCTCGAAAATGCGCTCAGGCGCATGGGGCGCTCCTTCGACCGCCGTTTGCAAGCCCAAGCCGCAACGCTCGCCCGCACGTATGGCATGCAATCGCTTGACGATTTGTATCGCGCCATTGCCGCCAATCATCTCAACGCCCAGGAAGTCGCGCGGCGCATCTGCTATCCTGAGACAGCCCCCGCTGTTTACCGCTTCGACCTTGACCCAAGCGAAAAGGAGCATTACCGCGATTGGGGCGAGCCGGTGTACCGCTTTGCTGAATGTTGCCACCAGCGTTTGCAAGAAGATATCGGCAAGGCAGAGCGGAAAATATTGCCCTTTGTCGGCGAAATCCGCTCGTCGCGCCGTGTGATTGTGCATAGTATGCGCTGCGAACTTGCCGCGCATATTCCCCCCAATCGCCGTGTGCGCCTGGTCTATCACCGCGCCCATGACGCTTTGCAGGAAGTGACATTCACCGTCACGGCAAGCCTGCCGGCGGCGGCTTTGGTTCACCGCATTGCACACGAGGCTGAAAAACACGCGCTCGCGTTGACAAACTTGCGGTTGGAAACACAGACGCCGGGCATTACGCGGCTTGTGTTTACTTTGCAAAGCGACAGGGAGCACGCACTCTTCCATTTTTATGAGCTTGTACGCACGTTGGAATACGTGAACACCGTGGAAACCGATACCCCCTTGCTGGATGAGCGCATCGAGGAGCACAGGCGCTTTGCGAATACCGCGCCCACGTTGCTACGCATGCCGTTTAGCGCCAGTCGTCCTGTGGACAATCCGAACTATTTTGTTGGGCGCAAGCAAGAATCCAGGAAAATCGAGCGCTATCTGTGTTCAGAAAAAGCGCCCGGCAGCCTGCTCATTCACGGGCCGCAACGCATTGGCAAGACATCTTTGCTGAAGTATTTGGCGCATTTGCCTGGGTTGCGGCGCATGTACACGCACGTTTTCGTTGACCTGGCGCGCACAACCACCCATTCCCCCGCGGCGTTTTTGCGCTTGTTGTGCCGCGAAATCAAGCGCCAGGTGCCCCAAGTCAGCACCACGCCCGCTTTGGGGCACGGCGAAGAGGTGTTTGAACGTTTCTCGGAATGGCTGGAACGGGATGTGTTGCCGCGCGCCCAATACCCTTTGCTGGTCAAACTCGATGAGTTGGGCGTCTTTGTGGAATGGAGCCAGGACGAGGCGACCAGTGCGGCGTTTTTCAACTGGTTGCGTTCGTTCATCCAGCATGAAGAACGCATCGCATTCATTCTGGCGACTAGCGACCGCATTGTGGAACTCCTCAAGCATGTGGGCGTGTATAACCTGCTCAACGTAACCGACCACATCGCCCTGACCGTTCTCTCCCAGAAAGAGGCGCGCGCCCTGATTGCGGAACCGTTGCATGGCGAAGTCTTTTTCTTCACCGGCGCGCTGGAAATGTTGGCGCGTGAAACCGGCGGGCATCCCTTCTACCTGCAAATTTTGGGCGCAAAACTGGTAGACTATCTCAACCAGCAGAAGCGGCGCAAGGTCTCGGAAGCCGATGTCGAGCACATCATTGAGGCTTTTGTACGAACATCGAATGGGGCGCAGTTCTACCATCTCTGGAATCGGCAAGATGATGTACAAACGCTTGTGCTGGCTATCCTCGCCGCCGACCGTTTGCGCCAACCGTTGCCCTTGCACACCATCGTGGGGCGTTTGCGGCAACAAGCCCCCGATGTGAGCGAACAGCGCATTGCCGAAACGCTGAGCCTGCTTGTCGAACGCCAAACGTTGATCCGCATTCAATCCACCTCGAAGAGCGATGTGGTGTACATCTTCCAGGTGCCCCTCTTTGGACGGTGGTTTGCCCGCACCTATCCGCTAGACCTGCTCTTGCTCAAACGACGTCAAAAAAACAGGGCTTTCTGAGTGAAGGAGTTTTGTATGGCACGAACACCTGCGTTGTTCATTCGCAATCCATATGCTGAAAACCGACCGGCGTCGCCCGAAATGTTCTACGGGCGCGCCGCCGATGTGCGCTGGATGATTGAGCGCCTTGCCAAACCCTATCCCGATAGTTTGGCAATCGCCGGACCGCGCCGGATTGGCAAGACCTCGCTTTTGCATTATGTGCGGCACGCCTTTCAACATCCCGATATCATTGATGAAAAAGTCACCACTGAATGGGCGGCGTATCGCAACCTGCTTGCGCTTGGCTGGCCTCATCTGCACGTCTATGTTGACGCCAGCCGTCTGCTTCATTCGCAGGATGATGGCGACGAAACCACCGCCCCCCGTTTTTGGCGCATTTTGCTGCGGGCGTTGTTGCACACGTGCGAACAGCACCATGAGCATCTCGATATCGAATTGCCGGCGTGGGAAACAGTGGAAGAATCCGACTGGCTTGCCGAAATACTGGAAGACGCCCTGGACACATTGGCGTTGCGTGAGCGGCGGGTCATCTTTTACCTGGATGAGGTCGAAAAAAAGAGTTTCCCGGTTGAAGTGGGGCAGGTGTTGCGTTCGTTTGCCATGCAATATGGCGCGGCGTTTGTCATCGCCAGCCACCGCTCGCTGCTTGAATGGTTGGACGATCCGACAAATTACAATTCCCCCTTCTACAACATGCTTTCCTACCGCTACCTGCGCCCGTTGCCGTCTGATGAAGCCTACACCTTGCTCACCGACCCTGGGCGGCGCGAATTGTCGCCGACATGGATGGCTGACCATGAACCGCTTCTGGCGGCGCTGGTTGAAGCCACAGGGGGGCATCCTTCACTAGTGAAACTGGCGGGTGAGCGGTTGTGGGACCTCTCGGTGGTTCAACAACGCGCCACACTCTCACTTGAAGAAGTGCTCAACCATGTGCGTTTGCAAGGCGAACCAACTTTCATGAGCATTTGGAACGCGCTTGATGAATCGGAGCGCGAAGTCGTGCGGATGATTGCCCAGGGCGAGCGGGAAGCCTGCTCACCGGACCATGCCCGTGTGTGTGAAATCCTGCGCCGCGATGGCGTTTTGGTCGAGACGGAGCAAGGTTGGCGTGTTTTCAGCCCATTGTTCGCCGAATACGTGCGCGATATGTCCCCGGTTGAGCAGGAAAGCGCCTTGCGTTTGGAAGAAATGCAGGTGTATGTGGCGCATGCAGAAACCCCGATTGCGCTGACCAAGACGGAGCATCGTTTGCTGGCGTTTTTGCTCGCGCACCGTGGGCGCACCTGTTCCCGCGAAGCCATTTTGGCGCATGTGTGGAACAAGCACGAAGATAACAAGGTGCTGGATGTGACGATTCAGCGGCTTCGGCGTAAAATTGAGCCCGACCCGCGCGAACCGCGCTATTTGATAACAGTGCGTGGTGAAGGGTATCGGTTGGACGCCTGAAAGGGCAAACAGAAGTCAACAAGCATCGGAGCGTGACCATTGACCACAGCGTTTATTGTTGGTGTGTTGATTGCCTGGCTCGTCATTCGGTGGAGTGTCCAATGGTATTTTGAACAACGCGGTTGGGTGACGGTTGAACCCCTGACCCCGCCGCGTGTGGTGGTGCGAATGGTTGAACGCGCCCGCCTGCTTCCCGAACGCGCCGCCCAGCGTTGGCTGCGTCTCCCGGCGGCTTCACCCGTGCTCCCCCAGGAGCAGGTGCTGGATGCGGATGTGCTCGCCGAAGAAGTCGCGCCGCCGCCCACCGACGAAGAGGCGGCTTCCGCCGCGTCGGTGATTGAGATTGTGGAAGAGGCGAGCGAAGAGCCAGCCGCCCGCGTTGTGACGCCGCCCGCGCCCGAGCCTGCTGTGCATGCAGTGGACGAGGGCGAACCGGCTGAGGATGAGCCGCTTACGCTCACGCCGTCTGAATCACCCGCAGACGCCGCCGAGTCTGTTCCGGCGCCGCTCTTTCTCTACGTGGAAGCCTATTGCCCAACATGCCGCACCCAGCGCCCGCTGGTTGACCCCGAGGAGACAGCGCCCGATGATGAGCATAAGGGCGTGCGGGGGCTGTGCCCCATTTGCGGCGGGGAGCTGTTTGCCACGCTCTGAATGGAGCGCGTGAGAGTGGCGAAAAAAGGCGGTGCGCCCAGCAATCGCACCGCCTTTCTGTTTTGCGGTGTTTGCTTCTGTTTACGCCCGTCAAACCTCAATTCCGAAGAGTGTGCGGAGAAGGTAGCCCACAGCAAAACTGAACGCCGCCACGCTGAGACTCAGAACGCTCATTTCGAGGAAACTGCGCTTGAAATCGCCGCCTTGCGCCACGCTGACGTAAAAGTTGAAGAGCGCGATGATGCCAATAGCGAGTGTCAGCGTCAAGATCAGGCTGATGATGTAATGCAAATTGAACAAGTACGGCGAAATCAGCACAGCCACTGTGAAAAGATACGCCACGCCGGTGTAAAACGCGGCTTTGAGTGGGTTTTTCCCGCTCTCCGGTTCGGCTTTGGTGGAAAGGTATTCGGACGCCGCCATCGAGAGCGCGGCGGCGATGCCGGTAATCAACCCCGTCAGGGCGATGAGTGGCCCATTTTGCAACGCCAGGGTGAGCCCAGCCAGCGCCCCCGTCAATTCAACCAGGGCGTCATTCAAGCCGAGCACAACTGAGCCGACATAGTGCAAGATATCTTCATCGAGCATGGCAAGCAGTTCTTCTTCATGCGCCTGTTCTTCTTGCCAGATGCGCTCGGCTTCGGGAAAGATGCGCGCCAATTCCGCGTAGGCGGCTTGGGATTTTTCCTCGCCTTGTTCCATCAGCCGCAAGGTGAATGTGAGCCCCAGAATGCGCCCCAGCAGGACATAGAGCCAGACTTTGAAGCGGTGCGGTGGCACCTCAGTGCCGCTCAACGCCCGCCAGGTCTCGTAATGCGCGCGTTCCATCTCGGCGATGCGTTGCAACGTGGCGCGGTTTTCTGCGTCGCGTGTTTGTTGCGCCAGGCGCGTGTAGATGTGATACTCGGTGATTTCATCACGCTGCCGTTCGAGCAGTTTTTGACGCACGTCTGTGGGTATCTCGCGTGGCATGATGCGCCTCCTGTGTTGGGTTTGCGCGGGGATTGACTAGAAGTGCCGCCAGCCTTTGGGTTCAAGCGGTGTTTCGCACCCGTCGGGGGTGCGCACGAGACACCCCTCTTCGGCGGGGCGAATTTCACCAATAACCGTAATAGGCGTACCGGTGGTTGTGAAGACGCGATGCGCCACACTTTCAACCGCGTGCGGCGCAAGTGTGAAGCAGAGTTCGTAATCTTCGCCGCCGTGCAAGGCAAGATGCCAGGCCGGCGTGTCAATGTGCGCCGCCAATGGTCGCAGGGCGGGTGAAATGGGCAAGCGTGCCGCGTCAATGCGCACACCAACGCCGGATGCGCGGCAGAGGTGCATGATGTCGCTACTCAGTCCGTCGCTGATGTCGAGCATGGCGGTGGCGTGGCCGCTCGCAGCAATCAAGCGGCTTTCGGCCAGGCGTGGTGTGGGCGTGCGAAAGCGGTTCAGCAAGGGGCGGCGGCTCTCTTCATCCAGCGGCAGGGTGGGGTTGAGCAGGAGCTGCAGGCCGCCGGCAGCGTCGCCGAGCGTGCCCGTGACGCAGAGCAGATCGCCGGGGCGCGCACCACGGCGCAAGAGCAGATGCCGACGTGCGACACGTCCCAGCACGGCGATGTCAATGACAAGATGCGCACCTTTGCTCATGTTGCCGCCAACAATCGCCACGCCCGCCGAAGCCGCGAGGCGTTGCATGCCGGTGTAGAGGGCTTCGATGAAGGCCACGGGGGTTTCCGGCGGCGCCACCAGCGAGACAAGCGCCAGCCAGGGTGTTCCGCCCATGGCGGCGATGTCGCTCAGGTTGACGGCCAGCGCGCGGTGCCCCAACGCTTCAGGGGTGAGGAAGTCGCGCTGAAAGTGGATGGCTTCGACCTGAGCGTCAATGGTAGCGAGCAGGCAGGTCTCGGCGTCCCAACGCAAGACGGCGGTATCGTCGCCGATGCCGACGATGATGTCATCGGCGGTGGGCACACCGACAATGCGGGCAATGTGTTCGATCAGGTTGAATTCGCCAATGTCGCTGATACGGTGGTTCATGGTTCTTGCGTCTCGTTGCGTGGTGGGGGAGATGCTACAACAGTCGTGAGGAAAGGCAAGCGGGGAGATCAACACAGCAGAAAAAAGCCGGGGAAGGGTTCTTCCCCGGCCTCAAGAAGAGCGGGTGGCGGCATGCTTATCCTGCCTGATGGAAACGTTATGACTTGCGCCGCCGCAGCCACAAGCCGCCCAGTGCCAGCGATACCGCCCCCAACACCGCCGCCAGCCCGCCGCTGCTGCCGCGGCTGCTGGCTGTGAGGCTTTGCAGGGTAACGGCTGTCGGCGTGTTACCATCTCCCACCAATGTCCACGGGCTGAACGCAGTGACATTGTTCACATCCACGCAGTTATTCACCGGGTCTGGCGTTGTTGCTTGTGCCACCCAACTGCCGCTGGTCTCATCCCAGCGGTAGGCGGTGATGGTGTTTTCGTCAGTGACGCCGGAACTGGTGAGCTCTGCGGCCGTGTAGCAGAGACGCAGCTTGACATCAAAGGAACTGCCGGTCGCCGTCAGCACCCAGATGACGGGGAACTCGCCGCTGGTCTGGCTGCCGCCGGGATACACCCCCGCCCGCTTGAGCACATTCACCTGCCCTGGCGAGCCGCTGTTTACCTGTGTCACGCTCACATTTGTGCCGCCGATGTTGGTAGCCGGGAAACTGTTGGCGTAATAGCTGGTCTCATTGCTTTGCAGCTCAAAGGCGCCGATGTCGCAGTTGGTGTTGACTGGCCGGGTGAAGCCGCGCTGGTCCTGGGTGAGGCCGCCGCAGGAGCCGGCAGGGATAGCATCCAACGCCGGACTGCCGTCCACCAGGGAATGTGTTTTGGTCTGACCGCCGTTCAACGCCAGCACCGGATTGAGGATACTGGCCAGCGCCACATTTGTGCCGT
Organism: Ardenticatena maritima; assembly: GCF_001306175.1. Taxonomy (NCBI): domain Bacteria; kingdom Bacillati; phylum Chloroflexota; class Ardenticatenia; order Ardenticatenales; family Ardenticatenaceae; genus Ardenticatena; species Ardenticatena maritima. Next base: position 800,276 of record NZ_LGKN01000003.1, on the reverse strand, counting down.
CGCTGGTGGCGGTAATGTCGGTGCAACCGGCTCCAGAACAAGGCGTGAAACCATCGAACGCCTGGCCGCTGTTCTCCCCGCTGTGGCCAAACAGGTTGTAGTTGTTGGCATTGAAAGTGTCCGAGTTATAGATTTCATTTCCGCTGCTTGCAGCCGTGTTGCCGGAGATCAGGCTGCGGTTGAGCGTCAGTGTGCCTAAGTTCTTGATGCCGCCGCCGCCCCAAACGCCCCTATTACCACTGATGGTGCTGTTGCTCACCGTTGCCGTGCCAACCTCGCTGAAGATGCCGCCGCCGAAGGTGGCCGAATTGCCGCTGATGGTGCTGTTGGTCACCGTCAGCGTGTCACCGTTGCAGATGCCGCCCCCGTTGGTGGTGGCCGAATTGCGGCTGATGGTGCTGTTCGTCACCGTCAGCATGCTATCGTTGAAGATGCCGCCGCCGAAGAAAGCCCTATTACCACTGATGGTGCTGTTCGTCACCGTCATGTCACCGTAGTTGTGGATGCCGCCGCCGAAAGAATTGTTGGCCGAATTGCCGTTGATGGCGCTGTTACTCACCGTTGCCATGTAATTGCTGTAGATACCGCCGCCGGTGTTGGTGGCCGAATTGCCGCTGATGGTGCTGTTGGTCACCGTCAGCGTGTCACCGTTGTAGATGCCGCCGCCCAGATTGGCCGAATTGCCGCTGATGGTGCTGTTGTTCACCGTCAGCGTGTCTTCGTTGTCAATGCCACCGCCGTCGCCGCTGGCCGTATTGCTGCTGATGGTGCTGTTGCTCACCGTCACCGTGCCATTGTGGTTGTAGATGCCGCCGCCGTAGTAAGCCGAATTGCCGTTGATGGCGCTGTTACTCACCGTTGCCATGTAATTGTTGTAGATGCCGCCGCCCTTGTTGGTGGCCGAATTGCCGCTGATGGTGCTGTTGTTCATCGTCAGCGTGTCTTCGTTGTCAATGCCACCGCCGTCGCCGCTGGCCGTATTGCTGCTGATGGTGCTGTTGCTCACCGTCACCGTGCCATTGTGGTTGTAGATGCCGCCGCCGTGCTTGGCCGAATTGCCGCTGATGGTGCTGTTCGTCACCGTCAGCATGCCATCGTTGAAGATGCCGCCGCCGTTGCCATCGGACCCACTCCCATTGGCATTGCCGCCGGTAATGGTGGCGTTGTTCAGCGTCAGGTCGCCGGTGTTGGCCACATACAGCACGTGGTACACGCCGTTGTTGCCGTCAATGGTGTGGCCGTTCCCTTCTATGGTGATCTGGCTGGTGATGTTAGGAAGGGCACTCGTCAGCGTCACGTCCGTTTGCAGGGTAATGGTGTCCGCACCGCTGCCGTCCACGCACCCATTCCCGGCTGCATTGTCGTTGTTAGCCGAGGTGATGGCTTCCGCGAGGGTGCAGGTTGTGCCATCCACGGTGATGGTGGCGGCGTGGACGGGTGGGGCCAACGGCCCGGCCAGCGCCAGCAGCAGCGCCGCCCCCGCCAGCGTGGTCGCCAGCTTCTTTTGCCAGGCACGCCGGGCTTTGCGCGGCAGCGCCCGCAGCTGCCGGTAGTAGTAGACCACGCGGCGCAGGAAACGTTCCCACTGTTTGAGCAGGATGGCTGCCAGCCAGGGGTTTTGGGCTTGCGCCACCTGCGCCCGCCATGCCGCCAGGGCGGCTTGCAGGTCTTGCGGGGTGGGGTTGGGTGGTTTTCGAGACATGAGAAACCTCCTTGAATAGATCTTGTTTGTATCCCCTTCCCGACAATCCGGGGTGGGGATGGACACACATCATTGGGGCAGTGGGACAGGGTGTACCGTGCCCCTACCTACACCGATGACGATTTCAACGGCGGCGGCACATCGGCCAGCGCCGCATCGGGAACGACATAGGACGTCATCACCAGCGGGTCGTTCCATTCCAGCAGGTCTGGATAGCGGGCAGGCAGCACCTGCACGGCGAAAATCTCCTGCACCCCTTCCTCGAAGCGCAAAAAGGCCACCGTCTCGCCGGTCTGGATGTTGACCACCCAGACGCCGCAGACGCGCTCTTCCAGTCGTTCCACCAGGGGGATGCCGCTGAAAACCGCGCTCTCCCGCACCTGCGAGAGGCCGATGAAAGCCAACGGGCCGACGAAATCAATGCCGCGCGTAAAGCCGGGCAGTTTGGTGATGGTGTGCCAGGTGCGGTTGGGCAAATCCACCAGCGCCAGGCTCCCCTCGCCCGATTCCAGCAGCCAGAGTTGGTTGTTGTAGAGGCGGGGAGAATGGGGCATGGAGAGGCCGCGTAACAGCACCCGGTTTTGGGCCACATCCATGAGGATGCCGCCGTCTTTCTTGTTCTCGCGCCAGCCGCCGGGGGTGTCGGTTTCACCCAGGGCGGTGACGTAGGCGGGGCGGCCGTTGACCATGCACAGCCCGTTGAGATGGCAGCGGTCTTCCGGGGCCAGCGCCGTCACAAAGTGAGGCCGCCAAACAGGATTGAAACTGTGGTCGGGGTCGAGGGTGCAGAGGGTGCAGAAGCGGGTGTTGACCACCCAGAGCTGCCCGTCGGCGTCGTAGGCCATCTCGTGGATGTCAATGTCGCCGGTGATGTGAATTTGGCGGGGCAGGTAGGCGGCGTCGTGTCTGCCCTGGGGTTCCACTTTGGGCGCCACAGCGGGGACGTTGCGGTACGTCCAGACGGTGTTGGCGCCGCCGATGGACAGGCTGCCGTTGCGCGGGTTGTGGGCGATGCCCATCGGCTTGTGGAAGCTGCGGAAGTGGGTGTTGAGGCCGCCATCCGGCTCGGCGCGCACGAGGATGACGTGCCCCGCCTGGTAGGTGGAAACGGCCAGGCTGATGCCCAGTTGGGTGAGGATGGCGGGCAGGTTGCTGGTGAAAACGCTGCGCAAGGGGTGTTGAGGCGGCGTATCTGCAGAGTGCTGGGACATATACCCTCCTCTTTCATCATAACAATCGATACACAAACAAGGCGCCTCACGCCATTTTGTTGGTTGATGTGGAGCGCCTTGTGACAAGACGAGAACAATGCTCAGGGTGATGCTTCCAGTACCAACTCAACTGTGGTGAATTCCACCATATCCTCGGCGCCATTGCTATTCGTGCTGGATGTGGGGGAAAGCACGATCTGATAGGGTTGTCCACCAGCGGCATTTGCAAAGAACCGTTGCAAGGAATCGGTGATGTCGAGCGATGTTGGCGTGCAGTCCGTTATTGTTCCCAAACGTTCCAGAACCGGTATGTTGGCGGGGTCGGACAGTGTGTTAGGATCGAAAATGTTGTATGCCGAACTGTAAACATCAATGCCGCCCAGATGAGTAAACGGATCGCCATTGAGCACTGCGCACGCTACTTCAAGGTGGGCGTTGTGAATCGTCGGCGATTGGATATCGGCCATGCCAAAATCAAGCAGCGTGATCCATGTGCCGTCGAGTGCGTCGTCGCCGACCAGGTAGGATGCCGAGCTGTTGGGAGACGCGGGAGCAAGCAGCAGACTGCCGCTATTCGCCGCGTTCGCGTTCACAACCAGTGTTTGTGGTGCTGGCGCCGCGCTTTCCTCGCCGGCAGGAATTGCTGATGATGCCAGGTTGGGGACGCATTCAAATGTATTCAGCATGAGGCTGTACAGGTCTCGTTGAAGGTCTGCCAGCGGCTGGTTGGCCGGGATTTCTTCGCGGAACCCCAACTGCACGATGGAGTTGCCACATCGCACATAAAAGGCGCGGTACATGGCGTCGAACTGGAAGTACTGCACCCAGAAAGCCGGTTCATTGTCGAGCAGCATCACGCCCACGCGGCTTTCGTCAATGACACCATCCTCCGAAACGGGGAGCGATCCTGTGGGCCCGCCTTGCTGTTTCTCCTCCTCCCAGAGGCGGAGCAAATACTCGCGCGCCCACGTTTCCGCCACATACCCCGCTGACGTGTTGTCCATCTCGAACGTGGCCATATCCAGCGCGTAGGCGGGGCCGGTGTATGTCCAGTCTGCGTCTGCTGGGCGAACGGCGACGTCAGGGCCAAGAATCGTGACGCCGGAGCCGTCTTTGGAGGGCACGACCTGCGCGGTGGCGGGGTACGCAATGCCGAAGAGGCCGTTTTCACCGCTGTACACACGCAGCGTATAGCCCATTTCGCTTTGCGCGCTGTTTTGCGACAGTGTCGTCAGCAGCGAGGGGGCGTCTCCATCGTGACACCAGAACCCCTCTTTGAGGAAGGTGTAGAGGGCTTCCTGAATCGAAAACAAGGGGTTGGTCCCCGCGGCGGGCTCATCGCTGAACTGGAATTGCAGCTGCACAACCTGGTTGGGGCAGGCGACATAGAAGGCGAGATCCAGCATGCCGAAAGCGGCGTTTTCCACGAACATGGCCGGTTGCCCACGCACGACAGAGGGGTGCAGATTTTCTTCAATCAGACGACCGTCTTCGGTGACTGGGTAGATCTCGGGAGGCGTCAAGCCGCTGGTTTTGGCTTCTTGCCAGGATTGCAGCAAGAAGTTGCGCGTCCAGGTTTCCACATCCACGCCTTCGGGATTGGGGAAGGGGGTTACCGTCAGGGTATAGCCCGGCCCCTCGTACAACCAATCCACATCGGGGGCGCGGACGGCCAGCATGGGTCCCACAATGGCGATGCTATTTTCGACCATCGTCGAGCGGATTTCCGCGCCGGGTGGATAGACGATGGAGAATCCATTGCCTGTGTAAACGTTCACTTCGTAACCGGACGGTTCGGTGCCCAATGGTTGTTCAGCCTCAGCCGGCGTAGGGGAGGGGGAGGCTGGCGGTGGCGGTTCCGTTGGCGCCGGGGCGGATGTGGCGGCGGCGGTTGGCTCGCTGGCTTGCGTGGGGATGGCGGTTGAGGCCGGCTCCGCCGGTTCGCTTGTGGATGGCGTTGCGCCGCTACATGCGGCCAGCCAGAGAGTGAACAAAAGCAGCACGGCGAGAATGCGTTGTGTGGTCATTGTACCTCCTTTCAGTGTGGAAGGGGGCGGGGAACAATCCCCGCCCCCAGGTTTGATGTTTTCAGGAAGGCGCTGTTCAGGGCACCCAGATTGCGTGGACGTCCCACTCCTGTGCCCGAACCTTTCCGTTATCCTGGCTATCTCTTCGCTTCACTCACAACACGCTTGCAAGTGATGGATGGTTATTGTCGTCGCTTGCGTACAAGTGCCAGAGAGACGACGCCGAGCAGTACGGCGCTCATCCCCACCAGCGGCCAGGTATTGGAAGCTCCGGTGACATGCGCCTCAAAGTCATTCAAGGTGACGGCCGTCGGCGACGTCCCCGCATCCAGCGTGCCCAGGGTGAAGTTGCTGCCCAGCAGGGAGACATCCACGCCCAGGAACTGCACCTGATCGCCAACAATGGCGGTGGCAGTGGCGATGTCGCTGAACTGGCCGGTGGTACCGGTGCGCTTCAGCAAGCGGTAGTTGCTGGCTGGCCCTGCTGGGGACTTGCCGTTGCCCATGCCGCCTTCGCTGAAGTCGAAGATGATGTCCACCAGGCAGGTGCCGGGGGTGGCGCAGTCCACGCCGGCGGTGTTGTCGGTGACGTCGATGTAGAAGGAACGCGCCCAGCGCTGTGGGGTGGGGGCTGTCGCCCAGTCGCCGGTGGTGGGCAGGTCGGTGGTGACGTTGCTGTTGGCAGCCACGTTGTGGCCGAAGAGCAGCCAGTCGCCGTCGTCGTTGAGGAAGGTGCGGTCTACCACGATCATCCCGGCGGCGTGCGCCTGGGTGTGCTTGTTGCCGCCGTACTGCCCGATGCCGGCCACGTCCAGGTCGAAATCGCCGTTGGCGTTGTCATCGCCGTCATAGACATCGTTGGCGGAGAGGGCGACGTTGTACTTGGCGCTCAGGTAGTTTTCCACCAGGATACGTTCCGTATCGTTGAGGGCGGCGGAGAAGACGATGTAATCCCCGATGTAGGCGTTGAGGTAGGGGTCAACAGTGTAGATGGATTTGCCAATGTAATGCTGGCTGATGGTTCCCACATCTTGGGGAGTCAAGGTGTAACCTGACCCTGAAGCTTCCGATGCTCCGTTGCGCCAGCCCTCGCCGTTGGGGACACCCCACACGATATCTACTATCTGACCACTGTTTGCAGGCAGGGCGTTGTTGAAGGTCAGTCGTTCTTCGTTGGGTTGGCCACTCGTTGTAATGGCAAAGCGGGGAGTGTTTGTTGTATCGTTACGCGTGGTGACGAAGCCATTGTATGTGGTGTTCGACCCGAAATCCCACAACCGCTGCCAAGCGTTGCCGCCATTCCACTGAAAAGCAGTGAAGAAACTGAAGGCGGTCTTCCCCTCGATGACGCTGGCAGGGATGTTCAGGTAATCGTTGCTGCCATCGAACTGCACGGCGGGTTGATTGTTGAGGCTGGCAAGACTGGTGACGTGTGTTGGCTGAGAGGTGGCACTCCCTTGTGTCACATCAGCACCATGGCCGGACTGGTCGGCCCAGGTACTCACGCTGCTGCCGCTGGTGGTCACGCCCGCATCGGCCTTCAGCCACAGCTCCAGCGAACTGCTGCCGTTGGTGATGCCCACGCCGCCGGGACCGTCCCCGCCGCCTACGCCAGGGGTGACGAGTGCCGCGGCGTCTGTTTCGTAGGCGCCGATGTCGCAGGTGGCGGTGCCATCACCGTTCCCATCGGTGGGGCGGGCTGCGCTGCGCTGGTCGGTGGCTGGGCAGCCGGTGTTGGTCCCGGCGTCGATGGCCGGGGAGCCGGAGAGCAAGGGGAAGACCTGTTTGCCGGGGCTGCCAAAGTCGGTCAGCGCGCCCAGGTTGGGGTCCACGCCGATGATGTTGCCGTTTACGCCATTCGTCAGGTCGCAGGCATTGGTGCTGTCTTCGATGATGTTGTTGGCCGAGCTGGGGGCGATAGAACTGCCGTTGACGTTGACGCAATCCCCGCCGGCGGTGCTGTTGGCGATGATGACGTTGGTCAGCGTGGGGCTGCTGCCGTTGTCGTTTAACATCCCGCCGCCGGCGGTGGTGGCGCTATTGCCGGAGAAGGTGACGTTCGTCAGCGTGGAGCTGCTATTGTAGTTTAACATCCCGCCGCCATATTGGGCGCTGTTGGCGGAGAAGGTGACATTGGTAAGTGAAGGAGTACTATTCCATGCTGTGAGTCCACCGCCGCTACCGCTAGCTGTATTGCCAGAAAAAGTAACGTTTACCAAAGTTGGATTGCTATTATCGACGTTTTCCATTCCACCGCCGTTGGTGGCCGAATTACCAGCGAAGGTCACATTGGTAAGTATGGGGCTACTGTTGGGATTGTTGTTCATCCCACCGCCGAAGGTGGCGCTGTTGCCGGAGAAGGTGACGTCCGTAAGCGTGGGGCTGCTGTTGTTGTTGTACATCCCGCCGCCGAGAAAGTTGGCGCTGTTGGCGGAGAAGGTGACGTTGGTCAGCGTGGGGCTGCTGTTGTCGTTGAGCATGCCACCGCCGTTTTGGTTGGCGGTGTTGCCGCGGAAGGCGGTGTTGGAGATGGTAACGGTGCTGGTGTAGTTGGCCATGGCGCCGCCATCGTTGGTAGCGGTGTTGGTGAGGAAGGTGGTGTTGGTGATGGTGACGGTGCTGGTGTAGTTGGCCATGGCGCCGCCATCGTTGGTAGCGGTGTTGCTGAAAAAAGTGGTACCTGTGATGGTTGCGCTCCCCAGGATGTTTCTCAGCCCCCCTCCATAGGTGCTGGAATTAGCCACGAAAGAAACATCAACGAGCAGACTATTGCCGTCGGGCGCGTTTTCCATCCCCCCGCCGGCAATTGCCGCACTATTTCGGGTGAAAGTGACATTGATCAATGTAGCGTGGCTATTGGTGCCATTCCACATGCCGCCACCGAATGAGTTGGCGGTGTTGTCCCTGAAGACCACATTCGTAAGTGTGGCGTTGCTTCCCTGGTAATTGTACATTCCCCCACCGATGTCTGCGGTATTACTATCGAAAATGATATTATTTAGCGTGGGGTTGCTTCCCTGGAAATTGTACATTCCCCCACCGATGACGGCCAGATTGCCAGAAAAGGTGAGGTTCGCAAGGGTGGGGTTACTGCTGTTCGAGTTGAACATTCCTCCGCCAAGGTGATTTGGATTGCTCCCCTCCGCTTTTCCTCCGGTAACGACAAAACCATCCAGCACGGCGGTGTTGTCTACACCGTCACCAGTGACGACGTGATAGGCGTTGTTGCCCTGGATGTTGGCCGTGTCGGTCACCACGCCGTTGGCGTCGGTCGTGTCGTTCTTGTCAATGTCGCCGCTAAGAACGGTGATGTTAGCCGCCGGGTCGCGCTGGTTGCGGGCGGTCTCCGTCCCCGCAAAGCCACCGTAGAGCGCCACGCCACTTTTGAGTCGGAAGGTGCTGTTGCGGTCATCGTTGGTCTGCCCAGCGCCTTCGTCGGGGTAGTAGACGCCGGCCGCCACCCAGATTTCGCTGCAGGCGGTGTCGGCCAAGGCGTCTTGCACGGTGGTGTAGGCGTCGGTCCAACTGTTGCCGTTGGCCGCGCCAGTGGCATCGGCGTCTACGTAACAAAGGGGGCCGTCGGCGGCATGCACCGAGCCGGTGGAAAGGGAGATGAGTCCCGCGAGTGCCAGAAGGAATACGAGTGATATTGATAGGAAAAACAAGAAAGAGCGTTTCATGAAATGTGTCTCCTTTCTGATTGCTGATTGTGTCGCACGAAAACCTCCTTTGACGGCTGTTCTGCTTCACAAAAGATTTTCCATCGCCCACCTCCTTGCTTTTGCCACTTGGTGCATCCCGGCCTACTGCGTTCCCGTGCATCGCGCATACCCCTGTCGCCCAGACGGCATGGCATGGGCAACGAGTTGCTGGAATTGGGCTTGCGTGGCATCATTGTAGCAATTCAACCGTTACAAAAGCGTCACAAAACGCTGTGGTATTCCGCCTTTTTTCGATTTGGAGTGAATGAGAACCATGTTGCGTTGCACTTTGTTTGGCCATTTGCATGTATGGTGGAATGACGAGCCAATCGCCTTACCAACCAAAAGCGCGGCGGCTTTGCTGGCGTATCTCTTATTGGAACGCGAAACGCCCCAACCGCGCGAACAGATAGCCACCTTGCTTTGGCCTGATCTGCTTGAGGAGAAAGGGCGGCGCAATTTGCGGCAAACCCTCTTGCGCTTGCGCAAGGTGTTGCCCGAATCGTGGGATGGGTATGAAGCTATTTTGACGCAACGCAATACGCTACAGTGGAATCCCAACTATCCCATTGATGTTGATGTCTTCCGCTTCGACGCCCTCATGTGCGATCTGGAATCCGCATTGCCGACGTGGGATGCCCCAACAACATACCGCGCACTGGAACTGTTGAAACGCCTGAGCGACCTTTACACCGGCAACCTCTTGCAAGACCTCGACTTGTTGAATGACTTCTATGCAGCGTGGCTTCTCCCGTGGCGCCAGAAGTATCAGCGGCAAATAATGACGGTGTTGGCGCGTTTGGCGGAGTACGAGGCGCACGTGGGACGTCTGCACCGCATGGAGGCGTTGGCGCGCCGCCAGCTGCTGATAGACCCCGAAAGCGAGGTGGCGCATCGCCAATTGATGCGTGCTTGGTTGGCGCAACAAGAAAATGCGCGAGCAGTGCAGCATTACCAAACCAACTTTGGCGAGGATGGAGAGGTCTCTCTTCCACCTTCAGCCGCACTGCAACACCTTTACGAGCAAGGGGTGTCGGCGCTGACCAATGAAACGCACATCGTGCGCCCCATTCCGCACAATCTCCCCGCCGAGATGTCTCCCTTTTATGGACGTGAGGAAGAAAAAGAAGACTTACTGATGCGCCTTGCCGCATCTGACTATCGTCTCATGACGATTACCGGCTTGGGAGGGGTGGGGAAAACACGGCTGGCGCTCACCGTTGCGCGCCAATTTGTTTCAGCGTTCGCCGCTATTGAGCCGCGTTTCCCCGGTGGCGTCTGGTTCGTTTCGCTGGTGGATGCGACGACATCGGACCACGAAACGCTTGCCGACTTCCTCTTGCATGCCATAGGCAGACCCACTCGCGCGGATGAGTCGGCGTTTGATACACTGGTTGAATATCTGCAACACTCTCCAACATTGTTGGTACTTGACAACCTGGAACACTTGCCGGGAATACAGCATTTCGTTTCCAGGCTTCTGGAGGCTGTCCCCCACCTAAAAATTCTGGCGACATCGCGACGACCGTTGGGGGTATTCATCGAAACCGTTCATTTGCTCGAAGGGCTCCCTGTGCCGCGCACGCCGGATGAGCGGACGTCGAGCGTGGCGCTCTTCCTTGAACGTTTCCAGCGTGTCGGCGGGAAAGTGGATGATGCAGCCGAAACACGGACGCTTGTGGCGCACATTTGTAACGCACTCGAAGGGTGGCCGCTCGCCTTAGAACTGGCGGCTGGTTGGGGCAATCGCCTGGCGTTGCCTGTCATCGCCCATACCGTCGCAAATACGCTTGATGTATTGCGAACCACAATGCCCGATATACCTGCTCGCCAGCGCAGTATCGAAGCCGTGTTGCAGAGCACATATGCCCTGCTCACCCCCAATCAACAACACATTTTGCAGAGCTTTGCCATTTTTCAAGGCGGTGCAACAGCAGAGGCACTTGAAGCAATCGTAGGGGCGCGTTTCGAAGACCTTGCACTTCTTGTTGATCGCGCGTTATTGACTCATCGGGAAGAGCGCTACACCGTTCACGAACTGATTCGCCAGTTTGCCGCTCGCCATTTGGAACAAAGCGACGCTCGCCAGACGATTGAACGTGCGCATGCGACCTACTATCTTCAGTGGCTTGTGGCCCAGCAAAAGACGCTATTTGGGGCGCAGCCATCGTTGGTTGTCAAACGCATACGGCTTGAGCGGTACAACATCGAACGCGCATGGCGTTGGGCGGCGACACATGGCGAAGACGCCTTGCTGGCGAAAGCATTGCCTGTGCTGGTGCGTTTCTATCAGTTGAGCGGCTTGTTGCTGGAGGGCGAAGCCCTGTTGCAACAAACCGTTGCATCTGTTGCACACACATCTTTGGCGCGCGATATGTATTTGGCGTTGGCGCACTTCTACATACAACGTGGCAAACACCAAGAGGCGAACACCATTTTGGAAACCCTTCTGGCGGATGCACCGTTGACCAAACACCAGCGGGCACAGTGGGCATTCTTGAAAGGCAAAATGCTTTACTTCCAGGAGCCTGTGTTGGCCAAATGCCAACCATTTTACGAAGAGGCGGTGCAATTGGCGCAGGAGGTTGGCGATACCTATATCATTCTCAGAAGCTTGCTCTCTCTTGAAATGTTGCGGAACTACGATGGGCATTTTATGCCGCGCATTCTCGAACTTGTACGCAGTGTGGATGATATCTTGCTCAAAAGAGATGCCGCTGTGTTTTTGGGCGCTGTGGGCATTCAGAACCGGCGTTACGCAGAAGCCCTCATGCACTGGCGCGAGGCATTGCGCATTTCGATTGATTTGGCAGATGAATACATGATGGCCCTTTTATACAACAACATTGGCGACGCCTTGCGAGAACAGGGAGATTTTCCCGCCGCGGAAGCCTCTTTTCGCCAAGCACTGCAGAGCGCTGAAAAGCATCATTTTCTTGCGCTGCAAGGCAATGTCTTTGAAGGATGGGCGCGATTGTGTGTCTTGTGGAAGAAATATCATCGTGCGCTCCAATTGGCACAGCACGCGATTCGTCTGGCTGAGATGGTTGAGGAGGAGTGGGTCTATCTTACAGCATTAGCTACGCAGGGGCATGCCTATGCCGGCTTACGCGAATGGCAGCGGGCACGAGAGGTGTATCAACAAACCGTACAGTATCTGGAAACCTACCCGCAAGTGGCATTGGAAGGCCTGGCGGGCTTGGCGTATGTCAGTTGGAAGCAGAAGGACCGCGACGCCGCCACAGCGTTTGTGGACCGTTTCTTGCAGATAGCCGAACAGACGCCGATTGCCGGCTTTGCAAGCCCGGAACTCAGTTACAAACGTGTCGCCATGATCTTGCGCGCGCTGGGGCGTTTAGAAGAGAGCCGTCGCCTTCAGCACTCCATCCAGTGGGTCTCCTACTCCGAATCTGATATTGCCTAGCAATTTTTTGACAACACCGCCGACAATGCATATACTCGCCCACACAATCGCATTGGCGAAAGGCTGTGAACCGGAAGAGTAGCACGTGAGCGCGCGCCAGAGAGGTGGACCTGTCTCCTGAGGAGACTGTTCTGGAAGTCCACTCGCAAGCGGCACGTGTGAATGGGCCGGGGAGCCGCCAGCCTCAACGCTTGCGGGCAAGTAGGGCTGGCCGGGTGCGCCGCCGTTATCCGGCGAGGGTATCGTTCGCTGCGCCGTGTTGGCGCGCGAGCCGTACCTGAAACGAGTGGGGCTGGCTTTCACAAACGCGCTCACGAGCGCGTTTTTTCGTTTCCAGCCCAAGAGGGGTGGCACCGCGGGACTTTCAACGTCTCGTCCCCAGGAGGGGATGAGACGTTTTTTATTGGCATGAACCCAAAAGATGAGGAGGTGCTTGTGGACCACTTGACACGTGAGGCGTTTTACGCACTTGCCCAACAAGGCGTCCTAGTGCCGGTCTATCGCGAATTGCCGGCGGATTTGGAAACTCCTGTTTCGGTCTATCTCAAATTGCGCGGTGATGCGCCCAGTTTCTTGCTGGAAAGCGTCGAGAAGGCCGAGCAGGTCGGGCGCTATTCCATTTTAGGCGTCAATGCGCGCCGCCGCCTTGTGGCATACGCAGATGCCGTGGACGTGTTCGATAATGGGCACAGCCGCCGCATCCCGCTGGAAGAAGGACGCGATGCGCTGCACGTCGTGCGCGACGAACTGGCGCGCTACCAGCCTGTGGCTCCCTTGCACACGGTGCGCCACGACATCCCCCGTTTCTACGGTGGGGCGGTGGGCTACGTCGCCTATGACATGGTGCGCGCCTTTGAGCGTTTGCCCGCCACCGCCCGTGATGAACTGGGCACACCGCTGGCGTCCTTCCTCATCACCGACACCTTGCTCATCTTCGACCATGTGCGCCACCGCCTGCTGGCGTTCGCCAACGCGCATGTGCCCCCCGGCACCGACCTGGATGCCGCCTACGACGAAGCCGTGGCGCGGCTGGACGCGCTGGAAGCCCGTGTGCGCGCCCCCTTGCCGCCGCTCCCGGCGCCGCCCGGTCGCTCTGGCGAAGATTTCAGGCTTCATACCACGCAAGCGCACTTTGAAGCGGCGGTACGCCGGGCGAAAGAATACATCGCAGCCGGCGATATCTTCCAGGTGGTGCTCTCCCAACGGCTTTCGCGCCGTACCCTCGCCGACCCCTTCAGCATCTATCGCGCCCTGCGTCGCCTGAACCCGTCGCCCTACATGTTCTATCTCGACTTTGGCGGCGACCCGCGCCTGGCGCTGATTGGGTCATCGCCGGAGATGCTGGTGCGCTTGCAAGATGGCGTCGCTGAGACGCACCCCATTGCCGGCACCCGCCCGCGTGGGCGCACCGAGGAAGAGGACAAAGCCCTGGAAACGGAACTGCTGGGCGACCCCAAAGAGCGCGCCGAGCATGTGATGCTGGTGGACTTGGGGCGCAACGACTTGGGGCGCGTCTGTGTGCCTGGTACCGTGCGCGTGCCCGACTTCTTCACCATTGAACGCTACTCCCACGTGATGCACATTGTGAGCCGTGTGGTGGGCGTCCTGCGACCTGAAAAGGATGCGTTCGACCTCTTCCGCGCCACCTTCCCGGCGGGAACCGTGAGCGGTGCGCCCAAAGTGCGCGCCATGGAAATCATCGAAGAACTGGAAGGCGTGCGGCGTGGTCCTTATGCCGGGGCGGTGGGATACTTCGGCTTCAACGGCAACATGGATACTTGTATCACCATCCGCACCATCCTCATGTTGGGCGATACCGCCTACGTCCAGGCGGGCGCCGGCGTGGTCGCCGATAGCGACCCGACCCGCGAATGGGAAGAAACCTTGCACAAAGGGCGCGCCTTAGGCGTCGCCATCGAAATGGCGGAACAAGGCTTGTAAACACCCACAAGGAGGGCGGCATGATCCTGGTCATTGATAACTACGATTCGTTTACGTACAACCTGGTGCAGTACCTGGCTGAATTGGGGGCTGATGTGGTGGTGCGCCGCAACGACGAAATCACGCTGGATGACATTCGCGCGATGGCGCCCACGCATATTGTCATCTCCCCCGGACCGGGCGACCCCTACGATGGCGGCGTTTCCATGGATGTCATTCGCACTTTCCACCAAACAACCCCCATCCTCGGCGTCTGTCTGGGGCACCAATGTATCGTCGCGGCGTTTGGCGGCAAAGTTGACCGCGCGGAGCGGCTCATGCATGGCAAAACCAGCCAGATTTACCACGACCGCCGCGGCATTTTCGCAGGCATTCCCAGCCCCTTCCAGGCGACTCGCTACCACAGCCTGGTGGCATACGAACCCCTTCCTGAGTGCCTTGAAGTCACCGCTTTCACGGCGCGGGGGGAAGTGATGGCGGTGCAGCACAAAACATACCCGACGATTGGCGTACAATTCCACCCCGAAAGCATTCTCACCGAATACGGGCATGATTTGCTGCGCAACTTCATCACCCGCTATCGCCCGTTGGAATCGGCGGCAAACGCCGGCGCAACCCGCAAACCGTCAAATGAGTGAGGAGGGATGCCATGAGTGAAGTGGTGCGCACAGCCTTGCAAAAGGTGCTCGATGGTGAATCGTTGGGGGCGGTGGAAGCCGAGCAGGTCATGGACGCGATCATGCACGGCGAAGCCACGCCCGCACAAATTGCCGGCTTTCTGGTGGCGCTTCGCATGAAAGGCGAGACGGTGGACGAGATTACGGGGTTTGCGCGTGCCATGCGGCGCGCCGCTGTGCAGGTGCGCCCCTCGCGCGAGGATGTGATTGACACATGCGGAACGGGCGGCGACCGCGCCGGCACGTTCAACATCTCCACAACTACCGCGTTTGTTGTGGCGGGGGCGGGGCTGGCGGTAGCTAAACATGGCAATCGCAGCGTATCCAGCCGCTCCGGAAGCGCCGATGTGCTCGAAGCCCTGGGCGTCAACCTCGATTTGACGCCTGAGCGCGTGGCGCAAGCCATTGACGAAATCGGCATTGGCTTTCTCTTCGCGCCCAACTTGCACCCCGCCATGCGCCACGCCATTGGTCCGCGCCGCGAACTCGGTGTGCGTACCGTTTTCAACGTTCTGGGACCGTTGACCAACCCCGCCGGCGCGCGCGCCCAGTTGCTGGGCGTCTTCGATGCCGGGCTGACCGAGATGCTGGCGCGTGTCTTGCAGCAGTTGGGCAGCCGTGCGGCGTTTGTTGTGCATGGCGACGGGCTGGATGAATTGACCACCACCGCCCCCAATCGCGTCAGCCGCTTTGGCACGCCCGACGCCAACGGCTCGGTGGTGACGGAGACGCTCGACCCGCGCGACGTCGGGTTTACGCCCGCCCCGCTGGAAGCCCTGCGCGGCGGCGACCCGCAAGAGAACGCCCGCATTTTGCGTGCTATTCTGGCAGGTGAAGACCGCGGACCGCGCCGTGATGTCGTGCTTCTCAATGCGGCGGCGGCGCTGGTGGCGGGTGGTGTGGCGTCCGACGTGCGCGAAGGGGTGGAGCGAGCGGCGGAAAGCGTTGACAGTGGCGCCGCCTTGCGTACACTGGACGCGCTCATCGCCTTCAGCCAACGGGTTGGTGTGTAGCGACTGGCAAGAAGTGGAGAGAAGCGGAACGATGGCACCCAAAACCATTTTGGAAAAAATTGTGCGCTGGAAGGTGGATGAAGTTGAGCGGCACCGGCGGGAACGCCCGCTGGCGGAAGTGCGCGCCGAAATGATGCTCGCGCCGCCCCCGCGCGATTTTGCCGCCGCCCTGCGCGGCGACCATGTGGCGCTCATTGCCGAGGTCAAACGGGCGTCGCCCAGCAAGGGGTTGTTGCGCCACCAGTTCGACCCGGTGGCGCTCGCGCGCACCTATGACGCCGAAGGAGCGGCCGCCGTGAGCGTCCTCACCGACCAGCACTTTTTCCAGGGCAACATCGGGCATTTGCAGGCGGTACGCCAGGCGGTGCGGTTGCCGGTGTTGCGCAAAGACTTCGTCATAGACCCGTACCAGATTTACGAAGCGCGCGCCGCCGGCGCGGATGCGGTCTTGCTGATTGTCGGCATTCTGGGCGATAACGACCTGCGCGATTTCTACGCCCTCATTCGCGAATTGGGCATGGAAGCCCTGGTGGAAGTGCATAACGAAGCCGAACTCGAACGCGCCCTGGCGATTTCACCGCGCGTGATTGGCGTCAACAACCGCGATTTGCGCACCTTCGAGGTGGATTTGGCGACGACCGAACGCCTGCGCGCACACATTCCCGACGACGTGTTGCTCGTCGCTGAAAGCGGCATTCACACCCGCGCCGACGTGGAACGGGTCGCCGCCATGGGCGCTGACGCGATTCTGGTGGGAACATCGCTGATGCGCGCCAAAAACGTGGCGCAAAAAGTGCGCGAGTTTGTTGGTGTGCCCAAGCAGAAACATGAAAAGTTGACATAACGCTCAACGTCGAGAAGGAGGAACATCGGTATGAGCAACAAAGTCCGTGTCTTGTCGGGGATTCAGCCCTCTGGGCGTTTGCACCTGGGCAACTACCTGGGGGCGATTCGCCAATGGGTGCAGGGGCAAGATGAAAAAGAAAACTACTTCTGCATTGTTGACCTGCACGCCATCACCGTCTGGCAAGACCCTGACAAGTTGCGCGCCCAAACGCGCGAGTTAGCCGCATTGTTGCTTGCCTGTGGCATTGACCCGCAGAAAAGCACGCTGTTCATTCAGAGCCACGTGCGCGCCCATGCTGAAACGCAGTGGATTTTGGGCTGTGTCACACCGCTGGGCTGGCTCTACCGCATGACGCAGTTCAAAGCCAAATCCGAAAAAGAAAAGCAGGAAAGCGTCAGCACGGGGTTGTTGACTTACCCCGTTTTGCAGGCGGCTGATATTTTGCTCTACGATGCGGATGAAGTGCCCGTGGGCGAAGACCAGAAACAGCACATTGAATTGACGCGCGACATTGCCCAGCGCTTCAACCATCTCTACGGCGAGACCTTCAAGTTGCCCAAGGCGGTCATTCCCAAGAGCGGCGCGCGCGTCATGGGCTTTGACGACCCGACCAAGAAGATGAGCAAGAGCGAAGTTGGCGAGTATCACGCCGTCTATCTCACCGACTCGCCCGACCGCATTCGCAAAGTTTTGCGCCGCGCCGTCACCGACTCCGGGCGCGAAATCATTTTCAGCGATGCGCCCGAAAAAGCGGGCGTGAACAACCTCTTGCAAATCTACGAATCGCTGACCGGCAAGAGCCGCGAAGAAATCGAAGCGCACTTTGCCGGCAAGGGCTATGGCGATTTGAAGAAAGAAGTCGCCGAAGTCATCATCGAGGCGCTGCGCCCCATTCAGGAACGCTACCAAGTCTATGCACAAGATCCCGCCGAATTGGACCGCGTGCTGGCGATTGGCGCAGAGCGGGCGCGTGCCGTCGCTGAACCCAAAGCCGAAGAGGTCAAGCGCCGTGTGGGCTTTGTCTTGCCCAAGGCGTAAAAACAATCACAAGCAAGGAGGCTTTTCATGGAAGGACAAGGTGGATTGTTGAGCGGAATTATCGCCGGCGTGATTGCACTGGCTATCGTGTTGACGCTTTGCATTGTTGGCACACTGTTGCTGTACGGTTCGCAAGTTCTGGGGCAGTGAGCGATGCGCATACCAACGCAGCGTGCTGAACGCACCTTCATCAAAATATGCGGCTTGACCAACGAGGATGATGCGTTGGCGGCTGCCGAAGCGGGCGCAGACTTTTTGGGCTTTGTTTTCTACCCCAAAAGCCCGCGCTACGTCACGCCTGAAACGGTGGCGCGAATTGTCGAAACAGTTCGCGCCACCTACGGCGCAGACGCCCCCCGCTTTGTGGGCGTCTTTGTGGACGAAGCGCCTGAGCGCGTGCGTGCCATTCTCGATACCGCCGGGCTTGACCTGGCGCAGTTGCATGGGAGCGAACCCCCCGCCGAAGTGCGCATGCTCGCACCGCGCGCCTTCAAAGCCATTCGCCCGCAAACCCGCGGCGATGCCGAAGCCACCACCGCCGCGTATGCCCACGTCATGCCGCGCGAGGCGCATGTGCCCCAATTCCTCATGGACGCCTACCACCCCTGGGAAGTGGGCGGCACCGGCATTGTCGCCGATTGGGCGGTGGGGTTGGTGCTGGCGCGTTCCTACCGCCTTTTGCTGGCGGGTGGGTTGACGCCTGAAACCGTCGGCGCCGCCATCGCACGTGTGCAACCGTGGGGCGTGGACGTGTCGAGCGGTGTGGAGCGCGAGAAGGGGCGCAAGGACCACGCGCGCCTGCGCGCCTTTGTGGAAGCCGTGCGTACCGCCGACGCCGCGCTGGCTGAGCAGCAAACCGACCAGGAGTGAGGGAAGCCTATGCGCGATGCATCGTGCATTTTCTGCCGCATTTTGGCGGGCGAAGCCCCCGCCCATGTGGTGCACGAAGACGAGTTGGTCATGGTTTTCCTGGACATCAATCAGGCGTCGCCGGGGCATTTGCTGATTGTGCCGCGCGTTCATGTGCCCTACTGGTGGGAATTGGACGAAGCGCACGCGGCGCATATGGGCGTCATTGCGCGCCCACTCATGCAGGCACTGCGCGAGGCGTTGCAACCCGACGGCATCAACATTTTGCAGAACAACGGGCGTGCAGCGGGACAAGAAGTGTTCCACGTGCATATGCATCTCATCCCCCGCTGGCAGAACGATGGTCGTCTCGGTAAACCGCCCAAGTATGAACCCCAGGAAGTCATGGCGGAACGAGCCGCGCGCATTCGCGCCGCGTTGGCGAACATCCGCCAGGCGTAAGTGGCAAGGGCGCCGCTTCTTCCTCAGCCAGAACGCCATCCAACAGAAAGGAGTTTTCCATGACTGAATGGCCGCAAGGACCGCGCTTTGGCCCCTACGGCGGCGCGTACATCCCCGAAACACTGGTGCCGGCGGTGCGTGAACTCGAAGCCGCCTACGAAGAAGCCCAAGCCGACCCCGCCTTTCGCGAGGAATTTCAGACGTTGTTGCGCACCTATGCGGGGCGTCCAACCCCGCTGACGCCTGCGCGGCGGCTCAGTGAAGCCCTGGGCGGCGCCAAAATCTACCTCAAACGCGAAGACCTCGCGCACACCGGCGCACACAAAATCAACAACGCTTTGGGGCAAGCATTGCTCGCCAAGCGAATGGGCAAAACGCGCATCGTCGCCGAAACAGGCGCCGGACAGCATGGCGTTGCTACCGCCACCGTGTGCGCCTTGTTGGGCTTGGAATGCGTGGTGTACATGGGGGCTGTGGATATCGAGCGCCAGAAACTCAACGTCTTTCGCATGAAACTGCTGGGCGCGGAAGTGCGCAGTGTGGACGCCGGCAGTCGCACGCTCAAAGATGCCATCAACGAAGCCATTCGCGACTGGGTGACCAATGTGCGCACCACCCACTACCTGCTCGGCTCGGCGTTGGGACCGCACCCCTACCCGCGCATCGTGCGCGATTTTCAACGGGTGATTGGCGATGAAGCCCGCGAGCAAATTCTTGCCGCCGAGGGACGCCTGCCCGATATGCTCATCGCCTGTGTGGGCGGCGGTTCTAACGCGATTGGGCTTTTCTACCCCTTCATCCAGGACGAAGGGGTGCAGATGGTGGGGGTTGAAGCGGGCGGTGAAGGCATTGAAAGCGGAAAACACGCCGCACGCTTTGCCGACCCCAAGATGGGGCGTGTCGGCGTCTTGCACGGGACGCAAACATACGTGTTGCAAGACCCACACGGGCAAATTGCGCTTACGCATAGCATCTCGGCGGGGCTTGATTATGCCGCGGTGGGTCCCGAACATGCGTGGTTGCGCGAAACGGGGCGCGCCGAGTACACCTACGCCACGGACGACGAAGCCCTGGACGCCTTGCAGCGTCTGAGCGCGCTCGAAGGCATCATCCCCGCGCTGGAAAGCGCCCATGCCGTCGCCGAAGCCATCAAACGCGCGCCGACCATGCGCCCCGACCAGATCATGATTGTCAACATCAGCGGGCGGGGCGATAAAGACATGCACACTGTTGCCGCGGCTCTGGGGGTGGACGTATGAACCGTATCACTGCTACATTCGACCGTGTTCGCCGTGAAGGGCGTGCCGCGCTCATGCCCTTCATCACCATGGGCTACCCTGAGTTGGAAAGCGCTCTCGACCTTGTGCCCGCGCTGGTTGAAGCGGGCGCAGACCTCATCGAATTGGGCGTGCCGTTCAGCGACCCGCTGGCGGACGGCGCAACAATTCAGGCAACGTCGCAACAGGCGCTGGAAAACGGCATGACGTTGGCGCGCTGTCTGGAACAGGTGGCGGCGTTGCGTGCGCGGGGCGTGGAAGTGCCGTTGATTCTGATGGGCTATTACAACCCCATCTTGCAAATGGGGGTGGCGCGCTTTGCCGAAGAAGCCGCCCGCGCAGGGGCTGACGGCGTCATTGTTCCCGATTTGCCCCCCGAAGAAGCCGACGAATTACGCGCCGCCTTGCAGGCGCAGGGCGTGGCGCTCATCTTCTTGCTGGCGCCAACTTCGGATGATGCGCGTGTGTGCCTGGTTGCCGAGCGCGCCCAGGGGTTCATCTACCTGGTCTCGCTGACGGGCGTCACCGGTGCGCGCGACCAGTTGCCGCCCGACCTGGCGGATTTTGTGGCGCGGGTGCGCCGCGCGACCGATTTACCGCTGGCGGTGGGGTTTGGTATCTCGCGCCCGGAGCAAGCCGCCATGGTGGCGCAGATTGCCGATGGTGTGATTGTGGGGAGTGCGTTGTTGCGCACCATTGGCGCGGCTGACGATGCGATTGCCGCCGCGCAGGCGTTTGTGCGCCAATTGCGTGAAGCGGTCGGGACGCCTGCACGTTCGTAAGGCGCAAAAAAAGGGGGCGATGCTTCGCCCCCTTTTTCTGTGTGGCTGAGCGGTTTACGCGCTCTGTTCCCCCGATTCGTCCGACGGCTGTTCCTCAGTCTCGGCGGTCTCCTCTGCATTGAGCGGTCCCGTGAGCGCGTCGGCTTCGGCGCTCACGTCGGCGATCAGGTCGCCTGTGGGGGCAATCTCTTCCTCTGGAACTTCGTATGCTTCGATGCGCTTGGCTTCCGCCTCGCCGGGCCATTCACCTTCGGGGCGCAAGACCGTCGGCTCAGGCGCGGGCAACACCGGATGCCGGCGCGTCTCCTCAATGGCGTGGAAGCGTTCTTCGATGGTTGCGCCGCTCTGGTAATCAAAGTGCAGCAAATCGTGGAAAATGTGGCTGCGCATGGTGCGGCGTGGCTGGGCGCTGCCCGTTTCCCACAGATGGCGGAGTGCCGCAAAATCCCACGCCGCACTGACGACGCCTTCGGCTTTGGGCGAACCGACTTCGACGAGGATGCCGTCCGTGCGGGGCGTGAGTTCCACAGGCGCCACAATGCCGGATTTGCCTTCAAACGTATCGCCGATTTCGGGGGTAAATTCGTTGTCGCCGATGAGGAAGGCTTGCGCCGCAAAAATCTGATTTTCTTGCGCGCGCGCGTTCAGCACAATGCGCATGCGCTGCCATTCGGCGGGGGTTGTCGCCAGGGCGGGGTTTGCCAGCGCGACAACGCCACGGTAGGCGAGCGCGCGGGTGAGTTCGGGGTAGAGGATGTCGCCCCCCAGGAGCACGCCCAAGCGCCCGAACTCGGTTTCAAACGTGTTGAGTGTGTCGCCGGGCATGGCGTAGGCTTCATCCATGGGGTCCAGGTGGAATTTGGCTTGCCAGCCCAGCAAGTCGCCCGTGCGGTCGAACACGGGGCTCATGGCGCGCACCTGCCCATCTTCATCTTGCAGGTAGAGCGAGCCGCCGACGAGATAGACGGCGTGCTCGCGGGCGGCGGCGCTGAGCAGTTCCACATACGTATCGCGCATGACGTCGCTCTGTTCAGCGATAAGCCGCGGAAGGACCGCCGGCAAGCCGCCCAGTATTTCCGCTGCGCCACCGCTGAGCGCCCCCACCAGTTTCCCCCAAAAACCACGCCCGCCAATGGCTTTTTTCACCAAACTGCCGCGCAACCCGCTTGCCAATGGAATAGCCAACATGAGGCCGAATTGTTCGGGAAGGACGGCGAGGTCGGCGCCTTTGTTGCGCACCAGCCGCAAATAGCGTTTCAGTTCGCTGCGCACCTCGTCGGCGTCGGCGAGCCGCCGCCATGAAGCCTGGACAACCGCCGCGGTGATGTGGGTGTTCATGGGGGCCTCCTCTCGTCTGTTGCTCTTTCGATGTTATGCGTAGAATAGCATTGAACAAAATCAATGCCAACACTTTGGAGCGAGCCTGCATGAATGCTGAAATCATCACCATTGGAACGGAGTTGTTGTTGGGGCAGATTGTGGACACGAACGCCGCCTGGCTGGCGCAGCGTTTGGCGGCGTTGGGGGTCAACCTCTATTACAAAACCACGGTGGGGGATAATCGCGAACGCATTGCCAACGCCATTCGGCTGGCGATGCAGCGCGCCGATGTGGTGTTGACCACGGGCGGATTGGGTCCCACGGTGGACGATATGACGCGCGAAGCGATAGCCGATGCGACGGGACGCCTGCTTGTGCGCGACCCTGAGTTGGTGGCGCACATTACCGCCCTGTTTCGGCGCTGGGGGCGCGAGCCAAGCGCCAACAATTTGCGTCAGGCGGATGTGCCCGAAGGGGCGCAGGTGTTGCCGAACCCCATTGGGACGGCGCCGGGCTTGCTTGTGGAACACGACGGGCGTTATGTGATTGCCATGCCGGGCGTGCCGCGCGAGATGAAGCGCATGATGGATGAGCAGGTCGCGCCCTTTTTGCGCCGGTTGGTGGGTGAAGATGTGGTCATCAAAATTCGCGTGTTGCACACGGTGGGCGTGGGCGAAAGCCTGATTGATGAACAGATTGCCGATTTGGAAGAGGGCGCGAACCCCACGGTGGGACTGGCGGCGCATAGCGGGCAGGTTGATGTGCGCATTACCGCACGCGCCCCCAATGAGAAGCAAGCCGATGTGATGATTGCCCAGGTGGAGCGGGTGATTCGCAAGCGGCTGGGCGATGCGATTTATGGCGCGGACGATGAGACGCTGGAAGGTGTCGTGGCGCAGGCGCTGGCGCGTTTTGGGCGCGGCGTGGTGATTGAAAGCAACACGCGCGGCGAGATTGCGGCGCGGTTGCGGGCGGTCGCGCCCGAGGTGGTGCAAGCCGCCGAGGTGGTTCAGCCTGAGGCGGTCTCGTGTGCGGAAGCGGAGCGCTGGGCGCAGGATGCGCGCGAGGCGCACGGCGCGGCGTGGGCGCTGGTGGTGCTGGGCACAGCAGGCGCGAATGAAGGGTTGTACGGTGAGCAGCGTGGCGAAACGGTGGTCGCGCTGGCGCTGGGCGAGCAGGTGCATTGCAAGGCGTTGGGGCTGGGCGGCGCCGATGAGCACTCGCTCAGTTGGGTGCGCAACCGTGCGCTTGATGTTGTGCGCCGCACGCTGCTGATGGCTTCACCATGAGCGTGGCGGGGGGACGGCGGGCGTGGCGTAGGGACCGTTGGCGAGGTCGTCGAACCAGCCGCGGTACGCGAGCACGTCGTACGAAAAGATGGCGTGCCCCGGTGCGCCCGCCGCGCGTGCGGCTTCGATGCGTTGCGCCAGGTCGGCGAAGTCCGTCATGTTGTAGCCGCCGATGCCGGGATAGACGTGGCGACCAGCCGCGGCGTTGAGATGGTCGTGCATGAGCGCCACCCATGTGTCGTAGGTGTCTGAATAGCCGCCGTAGAGCATGGGCATGATGGCGTCAATCACGCCGCTTGCCAGCCAGCCGTGCGAATCCTGGAAGTAGTGATCGTAGCCAAACCAGGCGGCGCCGGGGAGCAATCCGCGGTCGGTGTAGTAGGGCCAGACGGCGGCGCTCACCCACGCATTGGGGCGGTAGGTGCGCGTGGCGGCGTAGGTTTGCGCGACCATCCAGGTGATGCGGTCGCGTTGCCATTGGTCGCGGGCGGCGGTATGGGTGTCGCCTGCGGCGGCGTTGCTGTACGGGTCGAACGAGTACGATGGACCGGGGTAGCGGATGAAATCGAGATGCACGCCGTCCACTGGATAGCGCGCCACGATGTCGGTGATGACGTTGAGGATGTGTTGTTGCACTTCATCCACGCCGGGGCTTGCCCAGAGATACTCACTCCATTGCAGGGGCATGGGGGTGCCGCTGGTGTCGTGTACGCGCCACTTGTACCCCATGCCATAGACGCCGGGATGGGCGTTGTAGTCGGGGCCGTAGGTGAAGGTGTCGAACATGTGCGCCGGTGTTGTGGCGGGCGGCGCAAGGTCGCCTTGCCCTTCAGGCGGTGGAAGCCACGCCGGATAGGTGTTGACATACGCATGGACTTCGATACCGCGGGCGTGCGCTTTTTCGATGAGGTACGCCAGCGGGTCCCAACCGGGGTTTTGCCCCAGTGTGGCGGCGTAACTCCCCGTCAGCCGCGCCGACCACGGCTCCAACCCTGGGGTGTAGAAGGCGTCGCCATTCCCGCGCACCTGGAACAAAATGGTGTTGAAGCCGGCGGTGGCGATGTTGTCGAGGGCGGTATCCAGGTCGGCGGGACCTACAACACGGGCGGCGCTGGTCCAGTCGAAGCGCGTCAACCAGATGGCGCGGCGTTCCACCATGGCGGCGGGGGCGTCTTTGCGGACCAACGGCAGATAGACGGCGGTGTCGGTAGCGCCGAGCGGCGCATGGTGCGCGTTGAGCGAGGGGGTGGGTGGAGCGGGGGCGCGGTAGGACGCGGCAAGCGGCTCGCTCAGCGCGTTGGCGAGCCGGAAAAAAGCCTCGTTGCGCCCCATGACGCCCGCCGCTTGCTCGAATTGCTCTTCGGGCGTCGTCGCCTGGGGGGCGGGCGATTCAGCGCGTGTGTGGATGTGCGGGGTGCTGATGATGAACAGCACGCCGCAGAGGAACAGGACGGCTTTCCAAAGGGCGTTAGGCTTCATCGCTGACGTCCACCAGTTTTTGACCACGTTCCACCACGTCCCCCGGCTGGCAATAGAGTTTGGTCACGATGCCGTCCGCGGGGGCGGTGATGCGCAGTTCCATTTTCATCGCTTCCAGAATGATCAGCGGCTGACCGGCTTGCACGGCTTGCCCCTCTTCTACCAGCACACTCACCACTTGCCCCGGCATTTGTGCTTCCAGGCTTCCCCCGCCTTGTTCGCCCACACGTCGTTTGCGTTTGCTGGCGAGTTGCCGCAGGTGGTACGTTTCACCGTCCAGGGCGACGTAGCGGTTGCGGTTCTGGCGCGCCGTCACGATGTCGAGGTGGCGCCCTTCAACGATGGCGCGCAGGCGTCCCGTTTCGACAAGCGCGGCTTCGACCGTGTATTGACGGTCGCCAATCGTGATGCGAAACGTTTCGCCCAGCGATTCGATGCGAACGGTGTAAATCTCGCCGTTGTATTCGTAATACCGTTCCATGATGGTATCCCCGTCTCTTGGCTCGTGTTTGGTTCTACATGTTCAGCATGAAAAGTTGATGTGTTGCGATGCCGGCGGCTGTCGAATTTTCTTCATCTGCCGAACCGGTCGGCAATGTTCCACGGGCTGTAGGGGTCGCCTGTTGGGTCGGCGGCGGTGGACGCCCCCGAGACCGGCGATGCTTGTTCCAGAAAATCGGCAAGCACGGCAGCGATCAGCACGTCGTCGTTGATGGGGGGGCATGTCTGTGTCCAGGGGAGCATGGTTTTTTCCACCCAATCGGTTGTGACGCGCCCATGCTGGAAATCCGGGTGGTGGAGCACGTCGAGCAGAAAGGGGATGTTGTGGGTGATGCCCAGCAGGGTGTAGTCGCGCAAGGCTTGTTCCATGCGCGCGATGGCGTCGGTGCGTGTTTCGCCCCACACGATGAGTTTGGCAATCATGGGGTCGTAGTAGTGGGTGATGGTGTCGCCCGTGCCCACGCCGGTATCCACACGCACCCAGGGCGTGGACGGTTCGACGGCTTTCAGAATGGTGCCGGTGGCGGGCAGAAAGCCGTTGGCGGGGTCTTCGGCGTAGATACGGCATTCGATAGCGTGCCCATGCTGACGGATGTCGCTTTGTGTGAAGGGCAGGCGTTCGCCGGCGGCAATACGCAATTGCCACTTCACGAGGTCCAGCCCAACGACCAGTTCGGTCACGGGGTGCTCGACTTGCAGGCGTGTGTTCATTTCCAGAAAGTAGAAGTTGCGGTCGGCGTCCACAAGGAATTCAACCGTGCCCGCGTTGACATACCCGACGGCGCGGGCGGCGGCGACAGCAGCCGCGCCCATGCGTTCACGCAGCGCCTCATCGAGCAGGGGGGATGGGCTTTCTTCGATGATTTTTTGGTGGCGGCGCTGGACGGAGCACTCGCGTTCGCAGAGGTGCAGTACCGTGCCGTGGGTATCCGCCAGCACTTGCACTTCGACGTGGTGCGGTTCGCGCACGTATTTTTCGAGATAGACGCGCCCGTCGCCAAAGGCTTTTTGGGCTTCGCGCTGGGCGGCTTCGATGGCGTCGCGCAGGGTGTTGGGGTGTTCAACGATGCGCATGCCTTTTCCACCACCACCGGCGGCGGCTTTCACCAGGATGGGGTAGCCGATGCGCTCGGCGGCGGCGGCGTAGTCTTCAAACGCGCCACCGCCTTGGTAGCCGGGGACGACGGGGACGCCGGCGCGCTGCATGGTTTCGCGCGCGGCGGTTTTGCTCCCCATGGCGCGGATAGCGTCGGGCGGTGGACCGATGAAGACCAATCCGGCGGCGTTGACGGCTTCGGCAAAGTCGGCGTTTTCGGAGAGGAAGCCGTAGCCGGGGTGGATGGCTTGGGCGCCGGTTTGCAGGGCGGCTTCGATGATGCGCTCGCCGCGCAGGTAGGAATCAGTAGCGGGGGCGGCGCCGATGTGGACGGCTTCGTCTGCCAGAAAGACGTGGCGCGCGTGTGCGTCCGCGTCGGAATAGACGGCGACGGTGCGCACGCCGAGTTCACGGCAGGCGCGAATGATGCGCACGGCAATTTCGCCGCGGTTGGCGATGAGAATTTTCTCAAAAGGTGGGTTCGTCATCGTTGACTACTCCTCTTTTGTCGTTCACGGGTGCGGTTCGTGTTGCAAGGTGGGTGTGCCGTGAATCATTTGCATGAAGCGCGGAACCTGGGCGGCGATGACGTCGCGCTTGCTGAACAGGCGAAAGAGCGAACCAACCCCGCCGTATTCAAACGTGATGGTACGCGGTGTGCCCCAGCGCCCCTGGCGGATGTTGTCCAGCGCCCAGGCGAGCAAGTCCCATTCGTTGTCGGTCATCGCCATGTGGTCAACCCATTGCTCGCCCGTCCAGTCCACGTGGACGTTGGTGTTTTTGAGCAGGCGCTCGTAGGTCTCTGTGTCCAGCCACATGATGCCGGTGATGTGCAATTCGCGCAGGCGTTCAACCGGCAGTTGCGAGATGTAATCGCGGGGGGGGATGCCCAGGGTTTGGGCGGTAATCCAGGCGTGCGAGAGGTCGAGCAGGAAGCCGCAATCGGCGTCTTCGACCACGCGCCGAATGGTGGCTGGTTCGACAACGGCGCGGCGCAGGGGGCTTTCGTGCGGCTTGTGCGGGATGTTTTCGGCGATGACGCGCTCGCGCCCCCAACGGGCGACCAGCGTATGCAGATGTGCGCGCAAGGCGGTTTCGGCGTCGGCTGGGCTGACGCCGCTCTCGTCGGGCAGGTGGAGATGGGTGTTGACAAAGTAGGTGTCGGTGGTGTTGAGCCAGTGCGCGATGTCATCGGCACGGGCGTTCAGGTCGTCTGCCGTCAGCCCGGCGTGCAGTGGAAAATGCACATAGGTCGGGGCGAGTTGTTGGGCTTGGGCAATCAAATCAGGCCAATCGGGGCATTTGAACATGTCGAAGGTGATTGCCCCTTCGGTGTAGAGTTCTGCGGCTTCGGGCGAGTAGTTGATGGCAAACTGCATAGTGTTATGCGTCCTCTTCGTTTTCTTCTGCTGAAAGTTCTGGTTCTGCTTTGGGCGGCAAAATGAGCCGCGCGCGACGCACAGCCCGCCCGTCCATTTCCACCACTTCAAAAGTGATGCCTTGCCATTCGACACGGTCGCCTTCCTGGGGCACGCGTTCCAGCAGCGCCATGATGAGCCCGCCAACCGTGTCCACGTCCTCATGTTCAATGTCAAGGTCAAAATGCTGGTTGAGTTCGTCCAGCAGAAGGTCGCCGCGCACAAGGATGACGCCTTCTTGCTCGATTTCGTAGGGGGCGGTTTCGCGCTCGCGCTCGAATTTGTCCACAATTTCGCCGACGACTTCTTCCATGAGGTCTTCCATGGTAATCAAGCCGGCGGTGCCGCCGTATTCGTCCAGGACGATGGCGATTTGGGTGCGGGCTTCGCGGAAGCGGATGAGCATATCTTCCAGAGAAAGCGACTCGAAGACGAAGAGCGGCTTGCGTTTCGTGGCGATGTCGCGCAGGTTGAAGGGCGGTTGCGGTTTGGTGGCTTCGTAGCGCGCCAGGTCTTTGACGTAGAGAATGCCAACGATGGTATCCAGCGTGCCTTCGTACACGGGATAACGGGAATAGCCGGCTTCGCAGATGAGCGAGACGACTTCGCCGTATGTGGCGTGCACGGGAATGCCGACGATGCGGGTGCGCGGCGTCATAATCATGCCGACAGTCCGCTCGGCGAAGTCGAAGATGTTTTCCAGGAAGAGTTGTTCGGCTTTTTCAAAGATGCCTTCGCTCTCTTCAACGATGTATTCAAGTTCTTCGATGGTCATCAGGCGTTCGTGGGCGCTGGCGGCGGGAATGCCCAGCGCGCGGGTGATAACGGTGCCCAGTGTGTTGAGCACAAGGATGAGCGGCTTGAAGAGCAGTTCCGTCAGGCGCATGGGCCAGACAAGTTGGAGCACGGTGCGCTCGGCGGTTTGCAGTGCTAGCGATTTGGGCACCATTTCGCCGATGACGACGTGCAGGTATGTCAGAAAGCCGACCGACACAACGGTGGCGATGGTGTGGGCAGCGGGTTCCGCGAGATGCCCCAGGTGTTCGAGGGGACCTACGAGCCAGGCGGCAAGTGTATGCTCGCCATACATGCCCAACCCCAAACTGACGATGGTGATGCCCACCTGGGCGGTGGTGATGTAGCGCGTCTGGCGTTCGGGGTCGCGCAGAACGCTGAGCACCCAGCGCGCCCGTGGGTCGCCGGCTTCGGCGCGTTGGGCAATGCGGGCGCGAGGCGCGGCGACGATGGCGAATTCCGCCGCGACAAACAAGCCGTTGAGCACGATGAGGATGGCGATAATGAGAATGGGCACAAGGTAGGTCATCATGGGATAATGTCCTCAACTTTTTGGAGTTCGTCGTCGTCAAGTGGGATGCTCAGTTGCAAGACTGTGTGCCCTTCCATTTTTTCAATGCGCGCTTGCTTCTCGCCCAATGGGATGAGTTCGCCTTCCTGGGGAAGACGCCCTAATTGCCACAGCACATAGCCGGCGATAGTGTCCACTTCTTCATCATCGAGATAGAGGTCAAGCCATTCGTTCAGGTCGCTGATGAGCACGTCGCCGCGCACGAAGAGCCGTTTGTGCTCCTTGTCCACAAAAACCGGCGGAATTTCGGTGTCGAATTCGTCCTGGATTTCGCCAAAGATTTCTTCGAGGATGTCTTCCAGCGTGACCATGCCGGCGGTGCCGCCATATTCGTCGAGGACGATGGCGACGGATTCGTTGCGGTTCTGCAAGCGCAGGAAGAGTTTTTCCACGTCCATGCTTTCGGGCACCATCAGAACGGGTTGCATGATGTCAACGCCGCGCGCGTTGGGGCGTTCGCGCTTGACGCAGTAGAGCGTTTTGAGGTGTACCAGCCCCACGATGTTGTCAATGGAGCCTTCGTAGAGCGGCATGCGTGAGTAGGGCGACGCCGCCAGTCGCTCAAACAGTTGCTCCACGGTCAACGAGGCGGGCGCGGCGAGAATGCGTGTGCGCGGAATCATCACCTGCCGCGCGTTGAGTTCGCGCAGACGCAGGGTGTTCAGCAGCAAATGGCGTTCAACTTTGTCGAGCACGCCGCCTTCGCTGCTTTCTTCCACCAGCATGAGCAGTTCGTCGGGCGAGTGTAGGTGGCTGGCGGATTCGCTGACGGGTTCTTGCCCTATAAGACGCAAGAGCAGGTTGCCGCTTCCGTTGAAGATGATGATGAGTGGGCGGAAGAGATGCAACGACCATTGCAAGGGCACAAAGGTGGCCAGGGCGAGGCGTTCCGGGTATTGCACGGCGATGTTCTTGGGCACCAGTTCGCCAAAAATGACCTGGGTGATGGTCAGCACAATCAAAATCGCCGTCGCCGAGATGGAGATGGCGGCGGCTTCGCTTTCAACGCCCACTTTGAGTAAGAGGTCGGCGACGATAGGCGAGAGTTGCGCTTGCCCGTAGTACCCCAGCACGAGGCTTGAGACGGTGATGCCCAACTGGCATGCGGCGACCACGTTGTCGAGGTTGCGCCGGTCTTCGAGAAAGCGGTGCAGGCTGGCGGCGAGGCGGTTGCCTTCTTCGGCCATTTGGGCAAGCCGTGAGTGGCGGGCGCTGACAAAAGAAAATTCGCCCGCCACGTACAGGGCGTTGATCGCTATCAAAATGGTGAGAATACTGAGTGTGATAAGGATGTTCATAGTGTCGTTGGCTACGTTCCTGCTTTGGTTTGAAAACAGATTTACATTCGGAAAACACCGTAGGTTGTTTCTTCGATGGGCGCATTCAGACAGGCTGAAAGCGCCAGCCCCAGCACGCGGCGCGTGTCGGCGGGATCAATGATGCCGTCATCCCAAAGGCGGGCGGTCGAGTAGTACGGGTTGCCTTCGCGTTCGTACTTCTCCAGGATGGGACGCTTGAAGGCTTCCTGTTCTTCGGGTGTCATGAGCGGCTGACCGCGCCGCGCCAGTTGGTCTTGCTTGACGGTGAGCAGGACGTTGGCGGCTTGTTCGCCCCCCATCACGCTGATGCGGGCGTTGGGCCACATCCAGAGAAAACGGGGGTCGTAGGCGCGGCCACACATGCCGTAGTTGCCCGCCCCAAATGAGCCACCGATGATGACGGTGAGTTTGGGGACGGCGGCGTTGGCGACAGCGTGCACCATTTTGGCGCCGTCTTTGGCGATTCCGCCATGCTCGTATTCTTTGCCTACCATAAAACCGGTGATGTTCTGCAAAAAGAGCAGCGGTATTTTACGAATGGTGCAGAGTTCGATGAAATGGGTGCCTTTGAGCGCCGACTCGCTGAACAGCACCCCGTTATTGGCGATGATGCCGACGGGATAGCCGTAGATACGGGCGAATCCACAGACCAGCGTTTCGCCGTAGCGTGGTTTGAATTCGCGAAAGCGGCTGCCGTCCACAATGCGCGCAATCACTTCGCGCACGTCGTACACTTCTTTGAGAGTGCGCGGCACGATGCCGTAAAGTTCTTCGGGGTCGTAGAGTGGGTCTTCTGGCGGCGCAATGTCCAGTTCAACCCGTTTGCGCCGATTCAGGTTTTCGACGATGCCGCGCGTGATTTCGAGCGCGTGTTCATCGTTTTCGGCCATATAGTCGGCGACGCCTGAGATGCGTGTATGCACGTCAGCGCCCCCCAATTCTTCGGCGCTCACTTCCACACCCGTAGCGGCTTTGACCAGCGGCGGACCGCCCAGGAAGATGGTGCCCGTCCCTTTGACGATGACGGTCTCGTCGCTCATGGCGGGCACGTATGCCCCCCCTGCGGTGCATGAGCCCATGACGACGGCAATTTGCGGGATGCCTTTGGCGCTCATGCGCGCCTGATTGTAGAAAATGCGCCCAAAGTGCTCGCGGTCGGGGAAGACTTCATCCTGCATGGGCAGATACGCCCCCCCTGAGTCCACGAGGTAGATGCAGGGCAAGCGGTTTTCTTCGGCGATTTGCTGGGCGCGCAGGTGTTTCTTGACCGTCATGGGGAAGTAGGTGCCCCCTTTGACGGTGGCGTCGTTGGCGACAATCATCACTTCTTGCCCTGAGACGCGCCCAATGCCGGTGACAATGCCGGCGGCGGGAGCCTGGTTGTCGTACATGTCCCACGCCGCGAGCGGCGACAGTTCCAGGAATGGCGAACCAGGGTCGAGCAGGCGCTCGATGCGTTCACGCACGAAGAGTTTGCCTTGTTCGCGGTGGCGTTCGTGGGCGCGGGGCGGTCCACCTTTGCGGACTTGCGCCAGCCGCGCGTTCAACTCGGCCACCAGGGCGCGGTTATGTTCGGCATTAGCTTTGAAACGCTCATCATTTGGGTTGATGTGTGATTCCAGGACTTCCATGAGACGATATCCTCCGGCGTCGTTGCCTTGGGTTCGGATGCGTGCCAAAGCATACCGTAAGATGGCGTTCTCTTCAAGCAGGGAGATTGGTGGTATTGCGTCAGGTGAGTGGCTGGATGAGCGTGGGGTCGTCGTAGCGTGGGTTGTTGACGCGGCGCGAAACGGGGTAGGCGGTCATGCGGTCGGCGGGGTAGATGGTGGTGAGAATCAGGCGGAGTTCATCTTCGGGCGTGGCGGGGTCGAGCCAGGCGGCTTCGTGTTCCGGGTGCAGGATGAGCGGCATGCGGTTGTGGAGTGTGGCGACGAGGTCGTTGGGTTGTGTGGTGAGAATGGTGAATGTGTCGAGCGGTTCGCCGGTTTGCGGGTCGTGCCAGCGTTCCCAGAGACCGGCAAAGGCAAACAAGCCGCCGTCTTTGAGTGCGATGCGATAGGGTTGTTTGCCTTCGGGGGTTTTCTTCCATTCGTAGAACCCATCAGCGGGCACGAGGCAACGTCGGCGACGTGCGGCGGCGCGAAAACTCGGTTTGCTGAAGATGGTTTCGGCGCGGGCGTTGATGAGACGGTTGCCAATACGCGGGTCGTCCGCCCATGAGGGAATCAGCCCCCAGCGGAGCAGGTCTATCAGACGCTCCTCCTGCCAGCGCACAACGGGCAAGTGCTGCGACGGCGCGGCGTTGTAGCGGGGTTGCCAGGCGTCGGCTTGGGGAAACCGCGCTTGAAAGCGTTCGGCAATTTGTGTCGCGTCGGCGGTGAGCGTGTAGCGTCCGCACATGATGATGGCTCCGCTGGTTGGTTAGGCGGCGAGTCTGTTCAGCAGAGCAGTATAGGCGGCTTCGTTCGCCCAGACAATTGCTTCGAGTTCATCACGTGTGAGCCAAGTGCGGATGCGCCCGTCGGGGAGTTCCTCCCACCGCACGCCCACGGGTCCGGTATAGTCCGCCGGAAACTCGACCACCAGCAGAGCGTCGGGGTGGTGCAGAAAGGCGGCGCGTTGCACAAGCGCATGATGCAGGTCGGCAAGGTGTTCCAGATAGGCGATGCCTTCATCGGTGGGGGTTTTTTCGAGTTGGCGATCGAGCAGGGTGATGTAGTGTTCGAGTGTCGCAATGCGTTCCGCCAATGTCTGGTTTTGGAGTTCGGCAACGAGTGCGTCCCATGTCGGTACCTGTGCCATACCTACCTCCTTTCACAATCGTGAATGTCCATGACAGAGGCATTGTACAGCACAGGTGCGACAGATTTTGCACGGCGTCAATCGCGTTCGTCTTCTTTTTCGATAGAGAGAGCAATCAGGAGCCCATTTTCCCGCCGGGCACGCACTTTGACTTCATCGCCAACGCCGGGGTTCTTCTTGATGTCGGTTTCGTTGGTCACGATGAGGGTGTAGCCGTCAACGATCCATGTGCTGCCGTTGATGCTTTGCACCGTACCCTCGAATTCAATTTCATCGGGCTCATCATCATCCTCGTCCGGCGGCTCAGGTGTTTCAGTTGGTTCGGGTTCTTCGGTTGGCTTGGGCGTCTTCGTCGGCTCAGGCTCTTCGGTTGGTTCAGGTGTCTTGGTAGGCGTTGTATCGTCGTCATCGTCCTGTTCTTCTTCAACTTCAATGCGAAGTGCAACCCACGCGCCATTTTGCAGGCGGGCGTGCACTTCCACGACGTCGCCCACACCGGGTGAACCGCGCAGGTCGGTGGTGTTGGTGACCAGAATCGTGCGACCGCCGACGACCCATGTTGCGCCGTTGATGCTTTCCACAACACCTTCAAACTCGATTTCCTCGGCGGCTTTGGGTGTTTCGGTGGGCTTAGGTGTGCGTGTTGGTTTCGGCGTCTCGGTGGGTTTGGGCGTGCGGGTTGGTTCCGGCGTCTTGGTTGGTTTGGGTGTGCGGGTTGGTTCGGGCGTTTCGGTTGGTTGTGGTGTCGGTGTGGCCGCCGGGCGTGTGGGCGTGGCGGTGGGCGCCGGCGCCGCGCCGCCGGGTTCGCCTTCATCGCCCAGTGTAGGGGTGGGTGAACGCACAATCGGCGGTTGGGGGAGCGTGGTTTCAATGTCCTTGATGGTTTCAGGCACGTTGGCGGGCGCAGTGGGCATTTCCGCGCTCAATTGTTCCAGTGTTGCCAGTTCATCTTGCCAGCGTTGCAAGAGTTGTTCGCGCTCGCTTTCGCTCAACGGCGTGGCGAGTTGCACGGTTTTTTCGACTTCGCGCCGCGCGGCGTCCAGCAGCGCGGGGTCGGGGGCTTGCCCACGTTGCAGCAGTTCAATGGTTTCTTGCAGGCGACGTTCGGCGCGCAAGGCGTGAGCGTTGGCGCGTTGTTCGGGGGTGATGGCGGTGATGAGGCGCACCCATTCGCTGAATTGCTTGACGGCGTAGAGTGGTTCGCCCGGCAGACTGTCGGCGGCGATGCGGTCGGCGGTGATGGTTGAGGCGATGAAGAGCGCCACGAAAACAGCCGCGGCGGCGAGCCAGCGCCAGCGTGGGAAGGGCAGGACGCGCGCCGCTTGTGATGGGGCGCTTGCCTCGCGCTTGGCGTGGGCGGTTTGCACCACGCGCTCATACCCGCCGTGAAACGCTTCCGGCGAGAGGCGGGGCTTGGGGGTTTGTTGCAGGTCGAGCGCCAGTTCAAGCAGCGGCCGCAACTCATCCGCATACTCCGGATAGCGGGCGAGGCAGGCTTCCAGCGAGTCGCCTGCTTCGATGGCTTGTAAGCATTCTTCAAAGATATCTTCAATCGGTTTCATGAGGCATTGCCACCCAGTAATGTGCGCAAATTTTTGATAGCGCGATATTGCAAAACTTTCACAGCCCCTTCGGTTTTGCCCATGATGCGCGCCGTTTCGGCGATGGAATATTGCTCAATAAATCGCAATAGAATGACCTGGCGTTGCTCCTCAGAGAGCGCATTCAGACGTTTGAGCAGATGCTCATTTTCCAGTTTGCGTTCAACCTCTGCGGCGATGGATGGTTGTGGTGTATCCAGGTGTTGCAGGTCGTTGGCGTTGATGTTTGCCTGGCGTTGTTGCTTGCGTATTTCATCAATCATCAAGTGATGTGCGATGCGATACAGCCACGCCGAAAAAATGGCGATGTTATCACGCGGCGCAATCGTGTATTGCCCGATGCGCTCGATAAGGCGCACGAATACTTGCGACGTCAGGTCTTCGGCGAGCGCAACATTGCCGGTTTTAGACAGCAAATAGCGATAGATACGGTTCGCATATCGGCGGTATAACTCGCCGAATGCTTCCGGGTCGCCTTCTTTTTGCGCGCGTTGCAAGAGCGCCACGAGTTGTTCTTCGTTGAGTCCTGCTTCGTGATCAGTCATGTGTTCTTCGGGACCAATGTCTGTGTGTAAAACGAAACGGTGAGGACAAAAGTTACGCCCAATGTTGAGCGTTTTTTGTGTTGTGTAGGCGGTGCAGGCAATTCTACCATTTTGTGCCTTGTGGTACAATCTCCCGTCGGAAGTCGTCAAACAAAAGGGGAATGTCCATGACCGCAGAACGAACCACGACTGACAAGCCGCGGTTGATTTTCCTGGGCACGCCGGTATTTGCCGTGCCCAGTTTGCAGCGTTTGGCTGAAACGGGCGCGTATGACATTGTGCAAGTCATCACGCAACCCGACCGCCCGGCAGGGCGTGGGCGCAAATTGCGACCGTCACCCGTCAAGGAAGCGGCGCAGGCGCTGGGGCTTCCCGTCTGGACGCCGGAAACCTTGAAGACGCCGGATGCGGTGGCTTATGTGCGCGACCTGGCGCCGGATGTGGCGGTTGTTGTGGCGTATGGCGAAATTTTGCGCCCCAACGTGCTGGCGATTCCGCCGAAAGGGTTTCTCAACGTGCACGCGAGTTTGTTGCCCAAGTACCGCGGCGCGGCGCCCATTCAGGCGGCGATTTTGAACGGCGACCGCGAAACGGGCGTCTCGATTATGTTGCTGGATGAAGGGATGGACACGGGACCGGTGTTGGCGCAACGTGTAGTGCCCATTGCGCCCGATGAGACCGCCGGCACGCTGAGCGAGAAACTGGCGCAGGTGGGGGCTGAGTTGCTGGTGGAGACGTTGCCGCGTTGGTTGGCGGGTGAGATTGAACCACGCCCCCAAGACCATTCGCAAGCGACGGTGACGCGGCTCATCAAGAAAGCGCATGGACGCATTGACTGGACAGCGCCCGCGGTGCAGATTGAGCGCCAGGTGCGGGCGTTCACGCCCTGGCCGAGCGCCTTCACCACATGGGACGGGCGTTTGCTGAAAGTCATGCGGGCGCGCGTGGTGAACGCCCCCGCGCATGACGCCGAACCAGGCACGGTGGTGGCGCTTGACGAGGGGCCGGCTGTGGTCACGGGCGAGGGGCTTTTGTTGCTGGAAGAAGTGCAGTTGGAAGGCAAGCGTCCCACAACGGGCAAGGCGTTTTTGCAGGGATACAGCCAGATTGTGGGCGCGCGGCTTGGAGCGGATGCCAACGAATAGGTGCGAGGCACTGGTATGACAAAACGCTACGAATCATGGGGAAAATATCCGAAGCACCAGCCGGCGTTGGTGCACCGTTTACGCTGGCATACAGAGACACCGCCGTTTGAGCGCTTCGGCCGACCAGTGCTCGCTTACGGTTTGGGGCGCAGTTATGGCGATGTCTGCTTGAATGACAACGGCGTCCTGCTTGATACGGCGCGTATGGCGCACTTCATCGCGTTTGACGCCGAGCGCGGCCTGTTGCGATGCGAGGCGGGGGTTTCGTTGAAGCAAATTTTGGATCTGGTGGTGCCGCGCGGTTGGTTCTTGCCGGTCACACCGGGCACGAAGTATGTGACGGTGGGCGGCGCGATTGCCAATGATGTGCATGGCAAAAACCACCACCGCGAAGGCACGTTCGGGTGCCATGTGACGCAGTTTGAATTGCTGCGTTCCACTGGGGAGCGGCTCATCTGTTCGCCCACGCAGAACAGCGACCTCTTTCGCGCCACAATTGGCGGCTTGGGGTTGACGGGGCTGATTACGTGGGCGGAAATCAAGTTGCGTCCTATCAGAAGCGTCTACATTGAGATGGAGCGCATTCGTTTCGGCTCTCTGGATGAATTTTTCGACATTTCGGCTCGCTCCGATGCGCGTTTTGAGCATACAGTGGCCTGGCTGGATTGCATTGCGCAGGGCACGTCTTTGGGGCGGGGTGTTTTCTTGCGCGGCAACCACAGCGAAGAACCGGGACCGCTGACGCCGTCCAAAGAGCCGAAGTTGTATGTGCCCTTTGACTTCCCTTCGTTTGTGCTCAACCCGCTTTCGATGCGCGCCTTCAACACCTTCTACTACTACATGCACACGCCGGCGCGCTCGCACAAACGGGTCCACTACGAACCGTTTTTCTACCCGCTGGATGCCGTGCGGCGCTGGAATCGCATTTATGGGCGGCGGGGCTTCATTCAGTACCAGTGTGTGGTGCCGCCAACCGACCGCGTCGAAGTGATGCGCGAACTGCTCACCGTCATTGCACGCAGTGGGCGCGCTTCGTTCCTGGCGGTTTTCAAGGAGTTTGGCGATGTTGCTTCGCCGGGCATGCTCTCCTTCCCCCGCAAAGGGGTGACGCTGGCGCTTGATTTCCCCTTTGAGGGCGAGGCGACTTTGCGGCTGTGCGAGCAGATGGACGCGATTGTGCGTGAAGCGGGCGGGGTGCTCTATCCGGCCAAAGATGCGCGGATGTCGGGTGAGGATTTTCGCCGCTTCTATCCGCAGTGGGAAACGTTTAGCCGCTATGTTGACCCGGCGTTTTCGTCCAGTTTTTGGCGGCGCGTGACACGGACGTAAAAGAAGCAGAACAAAGGAGAACAACCCTCATGGCGAATGTCTGCATTGTTGGAGCGACGTCGGCGATTGCGGAAGCCACCACACGCCATTTTGCGGCGCGGGGTGATCGGCTGTTTTTGGTGGGGCGCTCGCCCGACAAACTGGCGATGATTGCCGACGATATGCGTGTGCGCGGCGCGGCGCAGGTGGAAACCTTCCTGCTCGATGTGAACGAGATTGAGCGCCACACCGAGATGCTGGACGCCGCCGAAGCCGCCCTGGGTCCGCTGGATGTGGTGCTGATTGCGCACGGTACATTGCCCGACCAGCGCGAATGCGAGCGCAGTGTCGCCAAAACGCTGGAAGCGTTTCAGACGAATGCGGTGAGCACCATTGCGCTGCTGACCGAGATTGCCAACCGCTTTGAAGCACGCGGGCGCGGGGTGATCGCCGTCATCAGTTCCGTGGCGGGCGACCGTGGCCGCCAGAGCAATTATGTGTACGGGGCGGCGAAGGGCGCGGTCAACATTTTCACGCAAGGCTTGCGCAACCGCCTGGCGAAGAAAGGCGTGGCTGTTGTGACGATCAAGCCGGGGTTTGTGGATACCCCCATGACGGCGCATTTGCCCAAGAACGCCCTGTTTGCGTCGCCTGAGCAGGTTGGCGCGCGCATTTTCAAAGCCATTGAACGGCGCGAAGATGTCGTCTATGTGCCCTGGTTCTGGTTTGTCATCATGACAATCATTCGCCATATTCCCGAACGGCTTTTCAAGCGGCTGAATTTGTAAAGAAAGCGAGGTGCGTATGCGTGAGCCATTGTGGGTTGTGGATTTGGGGCGTATTCGCTATGGCGAGGCGCTCGACCTGCAACGCCGTTTGGTCGCCACCAAAATCGCCCAGCGCGAGACGCCCGATGTGCTCTTTGTGCTCGAACACCCGCCGGTCATCACGTTGGGGCGCAATGCGCGCGAAGAAAATATCGTCACACCGCGCGAGACGCTGGAAGCGATGGGGTTCGACATTTTCCATGTCGAACGGGGCGGCGATGTGACCTACCACGGACCGGGGCAATTGGTGGGGTATCCTATTCTGGATTTGCACCGTGTGCCCAAGCCTAAAGATGTGGGATGGTTTGTGTGGGCGATGCAAGAGGCGGTCATTCGCGCCCTGGCGCGCTACGGCATTACGGGCGAACGCATTGAGAAGGTGATTGGCGTGTGGGTGCGGGGGCGTGAATTGCCGCCGCTGGATGATTCATTCGACGAAGCCACCCGTGCGGCGTTGGCGGCGGCGGTGACGCAGTTCAGCGACCGCAAGATTGCCGCCATTGGGGCGCGTATCAAGGAATGGGTTTCGTACCACGGTTTTGCGCTCAACGTCAACACAGATTTGCGCCACTTTGACTTGATTGTGCCTTGTGGGTTGCGCGACCGTGGGGTCACGTCCATGCAGGCCGAATTGGGGCGTGAAATTCCCATGGGTGAAATCAAGCCTGTGGTGGCGCGCACGTTTGCCGAGGTGATGGAGCGCGAGATTGAGTGGCATACGCTTGATGACGTGGTGCCGTTTTTGGCGAGTGAACCCATTCATGGCTAGAATTTTGGGCGTGCTCGATGAGCATATGCGACGAAGAGGAGGGTGAACACAACGATGTTTTTCTTCAACCCGATGTATTTTCTGTTTGCATTGCCGGCGTTGTTGCTCGGGTTGTATGCGCAATACAAAGTGCAAAACGCCTTTGCGCGCTATTCACGTGTGCGCACCGTGCGCGGGTTGACCGGGGCGCAAGTCGCCCGTTATTTGCTGGATGCGCACGGTTTGCACCATGTGCGTGTGGAGCGCGTAGGGGGCATGTTGACCGACCACTATGACCCGACCAGCAAGGTGCTGCGGTTGAGCCCGCAGGTGTACGATGCGCCCACCATTGCCGCAGCCGGGGTTGCGGCGCACGAAATGGGGCACGCTTTGCAGGATGCCACCAACTACGCACCGCTGGCATTGCGCAGCGCGATGGTGCCGTCGGTGCAGATTGGGTCGTGGTTGGGTCCCATTCTTTTCGTGGTGGGGCTGTTGATGGCACGCCCAACGCTGGCGTGGTTGGGGGTGATTCTCTTTGCGGCGGTGGCGGTGTTTGCGCTGGTGACGTTGCCCGTCGAGTTCGACGCCAGCAACCGCGCCAAGAAGTTGTTGCAGCAAACCGGGTTGCTGCTGCCGCAGGAGATGGAAGGCGTGAACGCTGTGCTGAATGCGGCGGCGCTCACGTACGTCGCCGCGGCTGTGCAAGCCATCAGCAACTTGCTCTACTACGTCTTTTTGCTCCAATCCACCGACCGCGACTGAGTGGGGCTGAACAGCAAAACAGCCGCCCACAATGGGCGGCTGTTTTACGTTTGGGAGCATGCTAGTAGCGCGTTTTCAACGCCCGTTCGATTTGGCGTTGCGCTTCGCGTTTGGCGATGGCTTCGCGCTTGTCGTATTTCTTCTTGCCCTTCGCCACGGCAATTTCCAGTTTGGCGCGGTTGCGCTTGAGGTAGAGCCGCAGGGGGACAATGGTCACCCCTTCTTGCGCGACTTTGCCCGCCAACCGCCCGATTTCGCGTTTGTGGAGCAGCAGTTTGCGGGGGCGCTTGGGGTCGAGATGTTCATGGGTGCTGGCTTTGTCGTAGGGCGAGATGTGCATGTTTTCGACCCACGCTTCGCCGTCTTTGATGCGCACATAACTATCGCGCAAATTCACCCGCCCGGCGCGAATGGATTTGATTTCTGACCCTTTGAGCACCAACCCCGCTTCATAGGTTTCAAGGATGAAGTAGTCGTGATGGGCTTTGCGATTGACGGCGATGGTGCGTTCTCCCTTGCTCATCGTCATTGCTCCAATTGGTGATAGAGTTCTTCCAATGCGCGGTCCAATTGTGGGTCGCGCTGGTTGCTTTCGTCTTCCGGCGTGCGTTCGACAAAGATGTCCGGGGTGATGCCTTCCCCGTGGATGGCGCGCCCGTTGGGGGTAAACCAGCGGGCAATGGTCACACGCAGGCTCGACCCATCCGAGAGCGTGTAGGGCGCTTGCACACTGCCTTTGCCGAATGTTGTTTCGCCCACCAGTGGCGCGCGCTGGTGGTCTTGCAGGGCGCCGGCGACGATTTCGCTGGCGCTGGCGCTGCCATTGTTGACCAACACCACCAGCGGCCCTTCAACCCAGATACCGCCGGCTACGGCGCGGTGTTCTTCTTCGCCAAATTTGCCGCGTTCAATCAGCACCAGGCTGTCTTCCGGCAAGAATTGGCTGGAAACCCGAATAGCCTGGCTGAGCAAGCCACCGGGGTTGTTGCGCAAATCGAAGATGAAGCCTTGCGCCCCTTGGTCGCGCAGGTCTTGTATGGCGGCGCGCAGTTGGTCGGTGGCTTTGGCGTTGAACTCGTTCAGTTTGACATACCCCACCGGCGGGTGCGTCTCGCTTTCGATGAGGCGGGCTTCCACAGTGGGAATTTCGATACGGTCGCGTACGATGGTTACGTCAAAAGGTTCGCCGCCGTCGCGCTGGATGGTGAGCGTGACGCTACTGCCACGGGGTCCGCGAATAAGCGCCACGGCTTCCATGAGCGTCAGCCCGCGGATAGACTGCCCGTCCACCGCCAGCACCACGTCGCCGGGGCGCAAGCCGGCCGCTTCGGCGGGACTGTTGGGGATGGGCGCAACGATTTCGAGCAGGTTATCGGCATTCATGCGCACGGTCGCGCCGATGCCTTCAAATTCGCCCTGGATGTCTTCTTCGAGCATTTTGGCGTGCTCGGGATTGACGAACGTGGTGAATTGGTCGCCCGTGGTTTGCAGCACACCGCGAATGGCGGCATAGGTGATTTCTTCCTCAGGCGGCAATTCACCGTAAAAGTGCTCCCGAAGCAAGCCCAGCGCTTCCCAAAAGACTTTCAGGTCTTCGGGTTCAAATTCTCCGTCGTAAAAGCCGTGGGCTTCA
The DNA here is from genome assembly GCF_001306175.1 of Ardenticatena maritima. NCBI lineage: Bacteria > Bacillati > Chloroflexota > Ardenticatenia > Ardenticatenales > Ardenticatenaceae > Ardenticatena > Ardenticatena maritima. The sequence continues at coordinate 758,160 of NZ_LGKN01000003.1, read as the reverse complement.
CCGTTTTCGATGACACGGTTGTCGGCGCGTTGGCGGTCGAGCAGGGCGTTGATGTTGCCATACGAAACCCAGCCGCCGATGAAGCCGCCGACGCTGAGAAAGAGCCCAAGAAAGCCAATTACCAGAATGTCAATGAGGCAACTGCGTTGCTGTTTCACGGTTTTTTGCTCCTACCGACCGGTTGTTTCGTTCAAAACGTCAATCGCACGCAGGAATTGCACGTCTTCTTGTGCGTTGGGGTCTTCATCCACCCAGATGTCGGGTGTCAGCCCGTCACCGCTCAGGTCGGTGCCGTTGGGCGTGAGCCAGTGTGCGATGGTCACGTGCAGACTGGCGCCGTCGCTCAATTCAAATGGAATTTGCACCGTGCCTTTGCCGAACGTTTGCGTGCCTACCAGTTTCCCACGCCCGTGGTCGCGGATGGCGCCTGCCACGATTTCGCTGGCGCTGGCACTGCCTTCATTGACCAGCACCACAAGCGGTATGTCGGTGGCAAGCCCCCCTTTGCGGGCTTCAAAGGGTGTGCGACTGCCGTCTTTGGCTTGTTGATAGACGATAACGCCTTCATCAATGAATTCGCTGGCAACGGCAATGGCGGAATCGAGCAAGCCGCCGGGATTGTTGCGCAAATCAATGATGAGGCGATCAGCCCCCTGGTCTTTCAATTCGCCAATGGCTTTGCGCAGTTCTTCGGGCGTGCGTGCGCTGAAAAAGGAAATGCGGATGTAGCCCATGCCGTCTTGCCCTTCGACCATTTGCCACGCGACTGTGGGATCGGGGATGCGGTCGCGCGTCAACGTGATGTCGAAAGGTTCATCGACGCCGGGGCGGAAAATCGTCAGCGTCACTTCTGTGCCCAGGGGACCGCGAATCATGTTGACGACTTCGTCCAGCGGCATGCCGGTTACTTCAACGCCATCTACCGCTATGATGATGTCGTCGGCGCGCAAGCCGGCGCGGGCGGCGGGGGTGTCGTCAATCGGCGCGACAATCACAATGCGCCCCTGTTCGTCCACGCTGACATACGCCCCAATGCCGCCAAACTCGCCTTGCAATTGCTCTTGCTCGCGTTCGGCGGCGCGCGGTTCAATCAGCACGGTGTTGGGGTCGCCCAAGGTTTGCAAAACGCCGCGAATGGCGCCATAAGTGGCGGTTTGGTCGTCCGGCAAGTCGCCAAAATACTCTCGTTTGAGGATTTCCCACGCTTCCCAGAAAATGTTGAAGTTGGGCGGCGCTTCGGCGGGCGTTTCCGCCGAAACGGTGATGCTTGGCGGGAGAATGCCGGCTGATTCTGCCACACCACGAGCGGCAAAACCCAATCCGAATGCAATCACAACGATGAATGCCGACAAGGTGGCAATGAGAATGATGCGCAATGCCTTTTCCATAAAGCGATTTGCTCCCTGCGTTGGTCTTGGTGGGGGTTCATTATAGCGAGGTGTCGCACTTCTGCCCAACGATACCGATGCAAAACTGGTCATTTGACCAGGGCATAAACGCTTCTTTTGGGTTGGTTCATGCGCTATGGTGTATGATATACTTGGCGTTGCGAAGGTAAACGCGCGTGGAAAGGAGGCGGAAATGTTTCGTCGCTTGCTGATACCGCTGGATGGTTCGCCAACGGCGGGGCGCATTTTGTACTATGTCGAGCATTGGTTTGCGCCCCAGGATGTTGTGCTGGAACTGGTGCGAGTAGTGCCGCCCTATCGCCATTCGCTGGCCAGCACCGACACGCTAACGCCGGTGGCTGTTGCGCACCAGTACGAGGAAGCGCAAAGTTATCTGCAACAGGTGGCGGGCGAACTGCGCGAAAAGGGGTACACGGTCAACGTGCATATTCTGGAAGGCGTGCCCGCGCTCGCCATCAAAAGCGCGGCTGACCGTTTGGAGGTGGATGCAATTGCGATGACGACGCACGGGCGCACGGGGTTGGCGCGTGTGCTGATGGGGAGTGTGGCGGAGGATTTGGTGCGCCATGCCCACGTGCCCATTTTCCTGGTGCGCATGCAACCTGAGATGGAGCGCCATGCCAACATTCGCCGTATCCTGGTGCCGCTGGACGGTTCAGACCTGGCGGAACGTGAACTGCCCTACGCGGTGGCGCTTGCCAAGCAATTTGGCGCGACGATCTTGTTGCTTGAAGTGGTCGAACATCACCCTGAGCGCGAATTGGACATTTTGCCCCACCATGAAGGCGAGGAGCACGAGGCTTCGTTGGGTGTCGCCAAAATGTATCTGGAACGCCATGTCGAAGCGTTGCGTGCGCAGGGCATGGCGGCGGATTTGCTCCTCAAAATGGGCAAGCCTGCGCCGGAAATTGTCAAAGTGGCGTATGAGCATGAGATTGACTTGATTGTGATGAGCACACACGGCTATACGGGCTTTTCACAATTGATATTGGGCAGTGTCACGCGCGAGGTGTTGCGTACCGCCCCCTGTCCGTTGCTGGTGCTGCCGCCCAAATTGAACGCAACACCATCCGACGCTGAGCAGGAGGAAACACCCGAACCTGAAGCCTAGTCGGCAAGCGGCGATTGATGCCCCCACGGAGCACCGGCGTCTCCGTGGGGGTTTTGTTTTGGGGAGAAAACACCCCCGCTCGCGTCGCGCGTTTCAGAACCAATCCGCTTTGTGCATGTACATGGGGGGCACATGCGCGGCTTCATCAAGGCGCGCGCAGAGTTCCGCCGATGCGTGCCATCGCCCAAGCAAGCGTGCGTGGCGTGCCGAGAGTGCCCCGCTGTACCAGCCCGCCAGTGTGCTGATGTCTGTGCGCACGGTGGGCGAGGCGTTGCTCTTTTCAACAGTGGCGCGCCCCTCGGCAATGTGCAGCCGCCAGGGACCGCGGTTCTCCGGCAGGATGGGGTCGTCAACTTCGAGAATGCACTCAACGGTGGTGTGGTCGCGGTATGGGCGGTGGGCGAGCGCCAGCGGCACGTGCACCAGCCGCACCATGAAACCGCTCAGCAAATCCGCCATGCGGCGGTAGATGAATTCCACATGGTCGTTTTGCATGGTGCCGGCTTCCGGCCAGAGATGGGGCAGGGGGCAGTCGAGGGGGGCGTTGTATTCGATGGTGAAGATAGCACCCCGTTGGGCGGCGAGGAAGCCGACCAGTCCACGCCACGCCCGTTCACTGTTCCACACCCATTCTTGAATGATGAGCCGACGGGGTTTTTCCAACGTGTAGATGAGATACCCTTCGACGGCGTCTTCCACCTGAAAGAGAACGAGAAAATCGCCCTCGTGGGGGGTGTACGCGCGTTCCCACTCCGCGGGCGTGCGTGAAAGCCACCCGTGGGCTGCTTTTTGGCGGCGTGCAGTGGCGTAGCACGCCTGAAGCGCGGGAAGGTCGTCTTGCGTGCCGGCGCGCACGTGGTCGCGTTCTGCATAGTGGGGGATGTCGGCGGGCGAAAAGCGCAGGAACAGTTGGCGGTTGGCGAGTTCGTAGCCCAATGCGCGGTAGAAGGCTTGCGAGAAGGGGGCGAGGAGCGAGAGCGGTGTGCCCTTGGCGCGCATTTCGGCAAGCATGCCGCGCATGAGCGCCGATGCGTAGCCGCGCCGCCGATGAATGGGGCGCACGCCCACACTGGCAATCAGCGCCGTGGGAATATCCGCCCCGCACAGGCTCAATGCCCGCTCGAAAACAGTGAGCACGGCGACAAATTCGCCGTGCTCTTCCCACACACGCACATGCCGCCAGTCGAATCGTCCACCTTGCAGGTAGCGCACGGCGTAGTCGGCAACCGTGCGCTCAAAGGCTTCCGCCTGAACGCGGGCGGCGGCGTTGATTTCAATCGGTTGAATGGTGCGGTACATATGCCTGACTCCCTTGTCAGATGGTTGGGCGTGTTTTACGACTGGCGAACCAACTTCGGGTCGGGTTGCGCCATGATGTCCGCGATGGGGCGCAACATGAGCCACCATTGCTCGCGCGGGCGTTCGTGTTCGCGGTCAATCATGCGCTCGAAGTCCGCCATGTCGTGGAATTGGACGTGGCCGCCGGTCAGCCCGATGAACGCCGCGGCGGGGATATGTTTTGCGGCTTGTTCGATGAGAAACTCAATACAGCGGGCGGCCAGGCGGGCGGCTTGCACACGGTCGAACGGCTTGGGGTCGCCGCCTTGCTGAATGTGCCCCAAAATCGCCTGACGCACGTCAAACAGGTCGCCCCCTTCTTCCTCAAACAGCGCACACATGAATTGGGTGGTGTAAATCGGGTTGGCAAACTCATTCCGAATGAGCAGGCCGATGCGCTTGCCGCTGAGGAAGCCGGTGCGCAGGTCTTCCAGGTCGCGTTGCAAGTCGGCCAGTTTGACGCCCTCTTCGGGCAGATAGACCCGCTCCGCTCCTGTCGCCAACCCACTCATGAGCGCCAGGTAGCCGCAGTGGCGTCCCATGACTTCCACCACAAACACGCGGTTTGTCGCCACGCCCGATTGCTTGATTTTGTCCACGTTTTCCACGATGTTGTTGAGCGCGGTATCCGCGCCGATGCTCAATTCGGAGCCGGGTAGGTCGTTGTCAATGGTGGCGGGCAGGCAGACGATGGGAATGTTGAGCGCCGGGTAGTTGGGGCGTGCCGAATAGAGTTTGTAGGCGGCTTGGTAGCCGGCGAAGCCCCCAATAACGAGAATGGCGTCAATGCGGTGGCGTTCGATGTTGCGGGCGATGGCGTAGAGTTCGCCGCCTTCGGGGATTTTGCGGCTTGTGCCCAGTTCAGCGCCGCCCATGGGCGCCCAGCCGTTGACGCTCATCCACTCCATTTCGCGGAAGTCGCCGTCAATCAGCCCTTGAAAGCCGTTGCGCACCCCAACAACTTGATGCCCCTTGTCCAGAGCGATGCGGACAGCCGCGCGCGCGGCGGTGTTCATGCCGGGGGCGGGCCCGCCGGCGTTGAGGATGGCGATGCGCAGCGGGGTTTGACCGGGCGGTGGCGGGTGGGGCAACGACCGCACGAGTGTGCGTACAATGCGGAAGGCTTCTTTGAAACTGGGACCGCGCAGTTCCATGGCGCGATCATACTCCTGGGCTTTGATGGCTTCATAGACGGCGCGCGTTTTTTCGAGGGCTTCGCTCAACGGGGTGAACGAGACACGGTTGCCACGCAAGCCGACGACAACCGGCTCTTCATCGCTAGTCAGGGTGCGCAGATGGTTGACGGCGTGGTAGCCGAGAATAGTGCCGAGGTTGCGGTCGAAAGCACTGGGCGACCCACCACGCTGGACGTGTCCCAAAATCGTGGTGCGCACTTCTTCTTGCAAGCGTTCTTCGATGACCTGGCGCACGTATTCGCTGGTGATGGGGTTGCCGTTGCGGTCGCGTGCGCCTTCGGCGACAACGACAATGCTGTCGCGGCGACCAATGGCGCGCCCACGCCGCAAGACGTCGCACATTTTGTCTTCCCAATTTTCGACGTTGGGCGGGCTTTCGGGAATGAGCACCCAGTCCGCCCCGCTGGCGAGCGCGCCCATGAGGGCGAGGTAGCCGCAGTTGCGCCCCATGACTTCCACCACAAACGAACGCTGGTGGCTGGCGGCGGTGCTGGTGATGGCGTCAATCGCGTCCACGATGCGGTGCAGGGCTGTGTCCGCACCGATGGTCATATCACTGCCAAACATGTCGTTGTCAATCGAGCCAATCAAGCCGGCGATGCGCAGGCGCGGGTAGCGTTCCGCGGGACCTTCAAGCGCGCCGGCTTCGACCAATTCGGCGACGAGTTCCGGCCATTCTTGCCACAAGACATGTGCGCCCGTCAGGCTGCCGTCCCCGCCAATCACCACCAGGTTGTAAATCTCATGCTGGATGAGGTTGAGAACGGCCTGGCGGCGTCCTTCACGGGTGCGAAACTCGGCGCTGCGGGCTGTGCCGATGATGGTGCCGCCCTTGTGCAGGATGCCGCCCACGTCGTACCAGGAGAATTGTTTGAAGAACCGTCCGCCTTCGACAAGCCCTTTGTACCCTTCATAAATCGCCCACGATTCGCCACCGCAGGCAATCGTGGTGCGAACAACGGCACGCACGGCGGCGTTCATGCCGGGGGCGTCGCCACCGCTGGTAAGGACACCAACACGGAAGGGAGTCGTCGAGTGAGTCATGTGTATAGGCCTCCTTCTTCGATGATTGGGTGTTGAATGGATGAAAACGACTCGAGGACCCCTTCGTCCTGAGGATTAGCGATCGTTTTGTTCCCAGTAGGCAAGGGCGTTGGCAAGCCCGACCGCGCTCCAATGCCCTCGCACGCGGATACGGTGTAAGGTCAACAATGTGTCTGTGGAATGGGTCATGCCACCTTCGGTGGTGACAGCCGCCCAATAGTGCGCCGACCGAACAAGGTCAATGATGTGTTGGTTGTAGCGCCCACTTGGGTAGGCAAAGGCTTCGGGCCTGAACCCAAGTTGGTTGGCAATAGCTTCGCTTGAACCGAGAATTTGCCAAATCAAGTAGTCATCATCTTTGCCGCGCAAATCCACGTGGTCGCGGGCGTGTGAGCCGATTTCCATGCCGGCGGCGTGCATTTCGCGCAGTTGGTCCCATGTCATGTAGCCGGGGCGTCCGGTGTCGGGGTTGTTGGTGACGATGAAAAATGTGCCCACGTAGCCAAATTCTTGCAGGATGGGGAAGGCGTTGGTGTAGTTGTCTTCGTAGCCGTCATCAAAAGTCAGGATGATGGGCTTGGGCGGCAGGGGGGTGCCGCGCGTAAGGGCGTAGACCAGGTCGTGCAGGGTGATGGTTTGGTAGCCCTGCGATTTCAGGTAGGCGAGGTGTTCGCGAAACCGCTCCGGTGGAACGCTCAAATCGCGGCGAATGGCGTTCGAGCCGGGCGGGGGTGTGCTGATGTAGTGGTACATGAGGATGGGCACGCGCACGGTGCGCGGTTGCCCATCCGGTGTTGGCCAGGGGGTGGGCGTTGGCGTCGGTGTAGCGGTGGCGGTGGGCGTCAGCGTGGGACCGGGGCGGCCGCCTTGCCCATTCACCAGCAGGAAGTCCACGTCAATCACTTGCCGCCCGCCGCTGTCCGGTTCGCATGGTTCGGCGTCGGTCTCGACGGTGAGCACGGGCGAGATGTGTTCCCCCGTTTGGGGATGCACAACGGCGACGAACCAGCGCCCCGCTTTCGCGTAGCCATCAAGTACAACGTCCCAATACCCGTCCGGCTTGGTGGGGTCTTCCCCTGAGGGGAGTGAAAGCACGCCGTCGCTCCCTTCCCACCAGACATGCACGCGAATGCCGTTGAGCAGGCGCGTCTGGTCGCGAATGACGCCCCGAATCATCGTCACGCCGCAGTTGGGGGCGGTGGTGATGCCGGCAACGTCGAACGCCAGCGGTGCGGGTGTCGGGGTGGCGGTTGTCGTCGGCGTTGGTGAGGGGGTGGGGGAACGGGTGGGCGTCGCCGACGGCGTTGGCGTTCCTGTTGGGGATGGGGACACGGTCAGCGTCGGCGACGGGGTGCGTGTCGCCGTGGGTGTTGAAATGTCGGCTAACGCATGACCGCACGCCGCCAACGTCAGGAGTATGCCAAGGAGCGCTATCCACCCAGCATGTTTTGCCATTTACCGCTCCGGGTCAATGGCGTAGAGCACCGCCAGCAGTTGGTCGTGGTCGCTTTTGAGCAGGGCGGCAATGGCGCGGGCGGCTTCTTCCAGCCAGGCGTCGTCGTTGCCGCGCAGGGTGTAGACGTGGCGAATGTGCGCGGCGAGCACCTGGTCGGCGGGGGTCTGGCTTTCGAGCCGAATGAGCAGGCGGAGATAGTCAAAGCGTTGGGTGAACGCGAGCACTTTCTCCGGTTCGCACGGATAGACGCTGTGATGCAGGGGGGGCGGCATGGGGGGGAGTGTTTGGCGAATGCTGCCGTTGTCGTTCCAGCCGACAAAAGCGGCGTGGAATTCGGTATGGAGCAGGCGCTTCAATTGCGGGTGCGACGCATAAACGGCCTCATCACGGGTTGTGGCGTCGGCGCGGCGGACGGGGCGGCGTGTGCTGTCAATCCCGTGGGTGGTGCCGAATGTCACAATGGCGTAGCAGTCGTCGCGCCCTTCGCGCAGGGTTTTGACAAGCGCCCCAAGCGGCGGCGATTGATGCAGTTCCTTGCTTTCCGCCACAAAGCCCAGGCTGTTGGTTTCGATGATTTCCCCCAAGTATTCCACCACTTATACCCCCCGCAAACGTTTGTGCATGGATTTGGCGCTCCATTGTATGGAAATCTGATAGCGCGCCAACTCTTCTTCAATCAGATTCAGAATGTTTTGGCGGTCCTGCGTGCTGAGGACGGCGCACTCATGCGCTTCGTGCAGGGCGGGCGGGTAGGGTGGTTGCGAGCCTGAACGGCGGCATTGGTCCCAGAGCGCGGCATGTGTCAGCGCGAGCAGGTCGGGGTCTTGCGCAACCCAGTCGGGAATTTCAACGCGGGCGATTTCTTCTCCCGTGTGCATGTAGAAGAAGCGCACTTCATGCTCCCGATAGTGCTTCAAAATTTGCGATTCGCTGGCGAAGAGGATCGAGCGTTCGCCGGGCGAGAGATGGCGGCGCATGAGCGCCGCGTCGCGGATGCGTTCCAGACTGCGGCAAAGGGCGAGGGGACCCTCGGTTGCGGGCGGTGTGGGCGGACGGCAACAGGTTGTCTGGCGGGCGCAAATGGCGATGCGGAGCAGGTTGGTCAGCTCATAACTGCCGGAGTCGCTGATGTAGCTGGCGACGGGGATGTGCTGCTCGGCGAACCAATCCAGCACCTGCAAGTACTCTTCCAGGAGCGGTTTGCGCACCTGGTCGGGCTCGGTTTGGATGGTCCACAAAATCAGCGTGCCGTCCAGCAGGGCGACGATGGGCGTATCGGGAATGCGGTGCCGCGCCTCTTCGACGGCGCGGCGCAAGGCGTGCAGTTCGGCGATCGCCATGCGGGCGCTCAGGCGACTGCCTTCCACGGGGTATTGGCGCGCCTCGCCGTCCAGATAGAGGTCTTCGGTCTGGTAGTAGAGCGTCGTCTCGGTTTCGAGTTCGCATTGCGCCGTGCCGCCGTATTCCAGCCAGACCATGCCCGTGTTGATGACATAAAATTGGATGGAAGTGTGGCGGTCGGGGGGCATGTTGGAGCCGTCGGCGGCGGCGACGATGAAGTGATGGGGCGGGGGTGGGGCGGCTGTTTTGGCGTCGAGTGGGTAGGTGAGCGGGCGCGCCACCAGCCAGGGCAAGCGCTGGGTGGTGGATTGGGCGTCGCGCGCGGCTTCAATGGTGTCTTCGTCCAGGCTGTTGAAGAGCGCGATGGCTTCATCCAGAATGGCGCGTCGGTCGGGTAGGTCTGTGCGCAATTCTTTTGCCAGGCTCTGAATGTGTTGCGAGAGACCTTGGAAATTGATGGGCATACCCTTCTCCTCTTGTTGTCAGGGGTTTGCCCATCAGTATACGAATGCCTGCGACAATGCGCGAGTGGAGCGCGCGCCTTACGCCTGTGCAGTGGGTTGGGCTTCATCGGCGACGGTCTCGTTGTCCGTTTCCGCCTGGTCGGCGGCGGGGGTGCTTTGCGCCCAGCGCCAGACGGGCAGCGTAAACGTGAATGTGGAACCGACGCCCACTGTGCTTTCAACTTCGATGCGCCCGCCGTGCATTTCCACCAGATGCTTGACAATGCTCAGCCCCAAACCACTGCCCCCGACCTTGCGCGTGTCGGAAGCGTCCACCATGTAGAACGCCTCGAACAATTTGGGGAGATGTTCTGCGGGGATACCAATCCCCGTATCTTCGACACGAATGCGCACAAAGGTGCGTTGGTTTTCTTCCACCAGGTCGGTGATGACGTGGATATGCCCTTCTTCGGTAAATTTGGCGGCGTTGGAAAGCAGGTTCAGCAGGATTTGGCGAATGCGCAGCGTATCCCCATAGACATGCGGCGGTTCGCCAAAGTAGATGGCGCGGCACGTCACGTTCTTGTGCGCCACGTGGGGCTTCACCATTTCAAGCGTGAACTCGATTTCTTTCTTGATATCCACTTCGCCCAGGTCGAGCTTGAATTTGCCCGCGCTGATGCGCGAGAGGTCAATAATGTCGTTGATGAGCGTCAGTAAGTGCTGCCCAGACCGGTAAATGAGCTCCACGTCTTCGCGCTGGCGGGGGGGGAGCGGTCCATCAATGCCGCGCAAAAGCACTTGCGCAAACCCGATAATCGAGTTGAGCGGGGTGCGCAGTTCGTGGCTCATGTTGGCGATAAATTGCGATTTCATCTGGTCGGCTTCGGCAAGGCGTTGTGCCAACAGGTGTTGCCGGTGGTAGAGGCTGGCATGTTCAAGCGAGATACTGAGGCGGTCGGCGAGTGATTTGAGCAGGCTGGCGTAGGCGGCGCGCATGGTTTCATCCAGCTGGTTGCTGCGGATTTCCAGTGCGCCCTGGATACCTTCTTGCGTCACGACCGGCAAAAAGAGAATGTGTTGCTGATTGACGTCAATCCAAAAGGCTTTGCGCTGGCTTATGGCGCGATGCACATGTAGAAACCGCCATGAGGCTTGGGTATGGGGGGCGTGGTGGGATGTGTCGGGCGGGGTGGTGCTTGCCATCAAGTCAACCTGCCCCGTGTCGAGCAGGCGGTAGAAGCCTACCCATTCGGCGTCGAGTTCGCGGTGAATGAGGGCGATGGCTTCACGCACGAGTTGGCTTTCGTCGAGCGTTTGCCCCAAATGCCCCGTCATGTCCAGGACTTTGCGGTTCAACATGACGAGCCGTTGCAGGCGTTCGGTCATTTGGTTGAAGGCGTGCGCCAGGGCGCTCAGTTCGTCTTGTCCGTATACGGGGACGCGCTTGCTCAAATCGTTGTCGTGGGCGATGGCAAGCGCAGTTTGCTGAATGGCGCGCACACGGGCGGCGACTTGCTGTGAAAGCCATACCCCGGCAGTGAGCGCGACCAGAAAGCCCAGGATGGAGGCAAGCGGCAAGGTGACAAATATCCGCCAGACGGGGGCGAGAGCGGCATTGCGTTCTTGCAGGAAAAAGACAACCCACCCTAACGAGGCAATCGCCTGGCGCGAACTTGGGTCGTAGGTGCCCACAGGCTCCGCGGCGACAAGGTAGGTGGTGCCCCCTATCTGGACGCCCGTTCCATCCCCGTTTTGGCGGAAGGCGCGCAGCAAAGTGTGCTCGGCGGTGGCGGGGATGTTCAGGGGCACGAAGCCTTGGGGCTCGGCGACGATGAAGCGCCCGGAAGGTTGCCACAGCCCCATTTTGCTGTGCGGTACGGGGGCAAATGCGCGGGTTTCCACCAGCACGCTCATGTCCACGTGGGCGGCAAGTGCACCGTTGACCAGTGCTTGCCGCCGCCCATAGATGGGGACGACGATGAGCAGTGTGGTGGGCGTATCGGTGTTGCGCATGAGGAGCGCACCGCGCCCGTTGTTGTACACAAGCGGCCACCACGTCTGGATGGGCTGGTTTTCCAGGAAAGCGGTTGTCCCGATGACGAAGCGCCCCTTGGCGTCGAGCAGGGCGATGTCGAGCATGTCGGGGAATTGGTTGCGGAAGGTGTAGAGTTCCTGCAACGCGGTTTCTTGCACCGCGGGCGCGTGGATAGGCTGGTTGGCGCGTTCGGCGGCGGCCTGGATAGTTGGGTTGGTGCTCAACGCCTGCAACAGGTCGGCTTGCTTGGCGAGCAAATCCCCCACGGTTTGCGCCCGAATTCGCGCCGACTCATCGAGATTGTCCACCGCCGTCGCCACCAGGTAGCGTTGCAAAGCCACGAAAATGATGCCTGTGGAAAGCAAGAGCGAGCAGAAAGCAACGCCCACAAAGCCGAGAACAAGTTTGCGGCGCACACTGCCGGCGAGCCAGAACGTGCGCAGATGACGAAACGGGTTCATACACGCCTCAGCGTTCCTCGATTGTTTCTGATGCAAGCAAATCAACAATGGAAACGCCCACCAGCGCCCCGCTCCCATCGAAAACCGTTCCTTCCACCTGGTTGGCAAAGCGCTCGCTGACCAGGGCATAGAGTTGGTCGGTGAGTGGGATGTAGCCGACTTGCAGGCTGGTGATGGGGGCGTGTTGCAGGTAGAAAGCGACGAACGCCGCCAGGGCGGGGTTGGCGTTCAAACGCTCTTTGTTGACATAAATGAAGATGGGGCGTGAAAGCGGCTGGTAGAGCCCGCGCGAAACGGTTTCGGTGTTGGGTTCGATACAGCCATGCCCGTTGTCAATCGAGAGCAGTTTGAGTTTGTCGCGGTTCTGGTCGTAGTAGGCGTATCCAAAGAAGCCCAGCGCGTTGGGGTCTTGCGCGACGCCTTGCACCAATTTGGTGTCGTCTTCGCTCCCAAAGTAGTCCAGGCGGCTTTCCCCTTCAACGCCCACGATGGCTTGCGTGAAGTAATCGTACGTTCCTGAGTCAAGTCCAGCCCCATATAGCGAGAGCGGGCGGTTGGGGAAGGTGTCGCGTATGTGCTTCCAGTTGGTAATGACGCCTTCCGCCTCGGGCGCCCAGATGCGCCGCAATTCTGCCACCGTGAGGCAGATAGCCCAATCGTTGCTGGGGTGTACCACCACCGAAAGCCCGTCGAACGCCACAGGCAACTCGATGAACGTCACCCCGTTTTCGCGGCACATTTGCCATTCGTGGGCGTCAATGGGGCGCGATGCGTCCGAAATGTCGGTGGCACCCGCGCAAAATTTTTTGAAGCCGCCCCCCGTTCCTGAAATGTGGACGTCCACCTTGACCGCGGGGTGGCGGGCTTTGAATTGGTCGGCAATCGCCTGGCTGATAGGGGCGACTGTGCTTGAACCGTCAATGAGGATACTGCCCTGCAAGGCACTGGTTGGAGAAGGCGAGGGGCGCGAGGTGTTGGGCGCTGTACACCCGATGACAAGCAACAACATGCAGATTGCAAGAAGGCGAAGACCGTATGGCATGGTGGCTGCTCCTCTGCTTGGTCTTACACGATACCAAACAGCACCATACAGCCACTTGGTTAAGGCAAGGTTAGCGTTGTTTTAAGGGTTTTTGATGGGGCGTTGCGTGGCGGTGTGATACTCATGACAAGTATCATGCGCGGGATGTGTTGCCTGGCACTGGTCTTTGCTTGTGAAGTATTGCACAATATGGTTGCAATACTTGAGTAGAGTATAACCGCAAGCAACGGAAGGAGTGAGCGACGATGAAACGCATTGTGATTTTGGGGGCGGGAACAGCGGGCACGATGCTGGCGAATCGGCTGGCGCGGATGCCCGAGATGGACGATTGGCGCATTACTGTGGTTGATGCCACACGCGAGCACTACTATCAGCCGGGCTTTCTGCTGTTGCCCTTTGGGGTGTACGGAAAGGACGATGTTGTGCGCCCCAAACGCTACTACCTGCCGGCGGGTGCGGAACTGATTTTTGCCGAGGTGGACCGCATTCGCCCCGATCAAAAGGTGGTGGAGTTGATGGATGGGCGCAAAGTGGCGTATGACGTGCTGGTGATTGCCACCGGTTCGCACATTCACCCCGAAGAGACGCCGGGGCTGATGGAGCATGAGTGGCACAAGACGATTCACACCTTTTACGATTTTGAAGGAGCGGTGGCGTTGGCGGACGCCCTGCGCCATTTCAAGGAAGGTCGCCTGGTGTTGAACGTGGCTGAAATGCCCATCAAGTGCCCGGTGGCGCCGCTCGAATTTGTCTTCCTGGCGGATTGGTACTTTACGCACCGCGGTTTGCGCGACCGTGTAGAGATTGTGTACACAACGCCGCTTCCGGGGGCGTTCACAAAGCCGAAGGCGACCGAGATGCTGGGGACGATGCTTGAGGAGCGCGGTATTCGTGTTGTGCCTGAGTTCAACGTGATGGAAGTTGACCCGGATGCGCGGATTTTGCGCTCGTATGACGAGCAAGAAGTGGAATACGACTTGTTGGTTTCCATTCCGGTGCACATGGGGGCGGACGCCATTGCGCGTTCGGAGATGGGCGATGAGTTGAATTTCGTGCCCACGGACCGCCATACGTTGTTGGCGAAGGGCTACGATGACATTTTCGTGCTCGGTGATGCGACCGATTTGCCGGCGTCCAAGGCGGGGTCGGTGGCGCATTTCGAGGTGGATGTCTTCATGGAGAACTTCCGCCGGTATCTGGATGGGCTGGAGCTGTTGCCTTTGTTCGATGGGCATTCCAACTGCTTCATCGAGACCGGCTATGGCAAGGGTGTGCTGATTGATTTCAACTATGACGTGGAGCCGTTGCCGGGCATGTTCCCGTTGCCGGGTGTGGGACCGATGCCGTTGCTCAAAGAATCGCGCGTCAACCATTGGGGCAAGCTGATGTTCCACTGGATGTACTGGAACATTTTGCTGAAAGGGCGTGAGTTGCCCATTCCGGCGCGCATGAGCATGGCCGGCAAGCGGTTGTGAAAGGAGGCAGACGATGACAGTGCAACCGCCGACAACGGTTGAGGAACGGTTGGAGCGCCTGGAAACCCGCCTGGAGCGCCTGAGTGAGCAGTTCGAGAGGGTTGCCGAGCGGTTGGATGTGGTGGTGGAGATGGCCGAGCGGCAACACGCCGCGGCGCTGGAGCGGCAGGATTTGGCGCGGGCGTTGCAGCCGGTGATGCACGATGCCTATGCGGTGCTGGTGGATGAGCTGAGCGATATGGAGCAGGTGCTCACACAGGAGGAACTCATCACACTGGTGCGGCGCCTGGCGTGGAATGTGCGCAATCTGAACCGCGCGTTGGATGCGCTGGAAAGCATGGCCGACCTGGCGGATGCGATGGGACCGATTGTGCATGATGCGTATGGCGAGATAGCGCGGTACGCTGAGGAGGCGGACAAGCGCGGCTATGTGCCGTTCCTGCTCGAAATGGGGTATGTGGTCGATCGGATTATCACCGGCTTTACGCCGGAAGATGTACGCCAGTTGGGCGACCATGTGGTGTTGATTTTGAACACCGTCAAGCAGTTGACGCAACCGCAGATGATGCGTTTGTTGTCGCAGTTGACGAGCAGTTTGCAGGAAGCTGAGCAACAAGTGTCGGAGATGCCAACCGATTTGCGTTCGCTGTTGCGCATGATGCGCGACCCGCAAGTGCGGCGCGGGTTGGCGGTGGCGCTGGCTGCATTGCGTGGCATGGCGCCGCAGGATGACAACGGCAGTACTGGCAAGTGAAACCGAATCAAACAGGAGGAAGAACCATGACAACCAAGACATTGGCCGACTTGAATGTGCAGTTGGATGCGGAAGGGTTCCTGGTGAACCCCAACGATTGGACGCCGGAAATTGCCGAGGTGCTGGCGCGCGAGGAAGGCATTGAATTGACCGACCGCCATTGGGAAGTGATCAACTTCGTGCGCAAGTATTACGAAGAGCATGGGGAACCGCCCACTCTGCGCGCCATTACGAAGCAATCGGGTGTCCCCACCAAGGAGCTCTATCAGCTGTTCCCGAAAGGTCCCGCCAAGAAAGTGGCGCGCATTGCGGGGCTGGGCAAACCGAAAGGCTGCATCTAGGCACTCGTTGAGACGCAGAACAGGAGGGATACCATGAGTGAAGACCGCAAGATGGCGATTATCGTCTCCAAAGGGACGTTGGACATGGCGTATCCGGGGTTGGTGTTGGCAAACGCCGCCCGCATGCTGGGGATTGAGGTCAAGTTGTTCTTCACCTTTTGGGGGATGGATGTCATTAACAAGAAGACCGTTGACCACTTGAAGGTGGCGCCGGTCGGCAACCCGGCGATGCACATGCCGCAGCTGGCGGGGGTGTTGCCTGGTGCGACAGACCTGGCCACAACGATGATGAAGAAGCAGATGGAGAAGCTCGACTTCCCGCCGGTGCGCGAGTTCCTGGAAATGGTGCATGATGCCGGGGCGGAAATTTACGCCTGCCGGATGGCGGCGGACATGATGGGCTTGACGAAGGAGGATTTGGTGCCGCAGGTGGATGACATTGTCGGGGCGATGGAGTTCCTGGAAATGGCGGAAGGGGCGCAAATCATTTTCATCTAAGCCATGACGCTCTGGCAGACAAGGCGAACGGGGCGCTTGTGTAGCGCCCCATTTTGCGTCTCAAGAGATGGTGTGGGATGACAAATCGTTTTGGATGTTGTCAAGCCGGTTGAGCAGGAATTGGGCGTCCAGTTTTTCGGCCAAGGGGCGCGCTTGGGAAAGATAGAGGTTGGTAAATTTGGTGTCGCCCATGTGATGCGCAATCTCTGCCGCCTCGGTGAGGAAGAGGGCTTTTTCGTAGTCGTCGGGTGCGAGGTCTATCGCCATTTGCAGCTCTGCCAGTGCGTGGTGGTATTTGCCTTGAGCGGCGGCGAGCAAGCCTTTCAGGCGATGATGGTACATGCGCGGGAGTTTGGAGCCGCCGACACTTGGTTCTGCCTGGAGTATTTTTTCAGCTTGCTCAAAAAGATGTTGGGCTTCATCGATCCATCCGTTTCGCAGGGCAATTTCGCTGAGCACATGATGTTTTCGGCATACCAATGTTGGGGTAATTTCGGGAATATCGGCTGATGCTTCAACCGCCTCTGGAATTTCATTGCAGTACAAGTGCAATTGAGTTTTGTTGAGTAAAGCAATGGCGAGAAAGTGTTGGTGGTTGATGCGTTGCGCAAGTTGAATGGCTTGCGCGAGGAGAGTTTGAGCTTTTTCAATCTCTCCCAAGCGATACCACATTTGCCCCAAATTGATTTTAACAGCCGTTACACCTTCCAAATCACCAAATTCAAGCAGGATTTGAAGCGCTTCTTCAGAGACGGTAAGCGCTTTTTGCCAATTTCCTAGAGCATTGTAGCACGCACCGAGGTTTACAAGTGTTCGTGCCACGGTGTATTTAGCGTTCAAATGTTGCTGTATTTGGAGGGCTTGTTCGAGATAATGTGCGGCTAAAGCGATATCGCCTTTGGAAAAGACAAGAGGTCCCAAACGACGCAATATTTCGGAAGAAAGCAAATCATCTTCTGCCGTCATAGCCAAAGCCAATGCCGATTGCAACCATTGTTCCGCTTCTTTGAAAAGCCCCTGGCGGTGGTACGTCAACCCCAAATCACTGCAAATGCGTGCTTTTTCGAGCCGTTCTGCATTGTCACGTTCGCGCTCTTCGAGAAGAGCGTAGGCTTGTTTGAACCATTCGATGGCTTCACTATATTTGCCGCGCACTTCTGCGATACGGCCTTGCAGACGAAGAACCTCAGCTTTGAGGCGCGGCGGTGCTTCCGGCATTTGCTCTGTAATGTGGAGAGCTTCTTCATACAGCGAGGCGGCTTGTTCATATTGTCCTGTGGCGAAGAAGGCGTCGCCCAGAGTGATTGCCAAATATCGCTGAGTAAGCAGGTCAATATCGGATGATTGTGCCAGTGTGTGGGCTTGCGAGAGAAGGGTAATGGCTTCTCGTTTGGCGTGTTGTTGTGTTGCTTCTGTCCCGGCTTTCAGTAAATACTGAACGGCCTGTTGAGCATGCGCACCTTGCTGGTAATGCGTTGCCAGATAGGCCAAACGCCAGGGATGTTCGATAGGCCAGAGATGTTCAATCGTTTGGGCGATGAGCAAGTGCCATTCACTGCGAATAGCGGGGGCGAGTGACGTATAAATAGCTTTTTCGATGGCGTGTGCGCGAAAGACCCATGTATTTTCAACAGGTTGCAGGAACCCCCATGCTTGCGCCGTTTCCAGCTCTTGGCGAAGATCATTGACGGCGAGTCCTTTGCGTTCGATGATTTTTTCCAGCACCGCGATATCTATGGGTGAACCAATAATGCTGGCGACCTCGACAAGGGTACGCACTGACGGGGGGAGATGGGGTAGTCGGTGAAGGAAAATCTCGCCAATAGTGGCCGGTAAAGGCGTCTCTATCTCACGGATACCGAGCTGAAAATCTTCAGCGATAGATTGAATGTAGAGAGGGTTGCCTTGCGATTGGGTAAGAAGTGCTGTGATGTACGCAGGTGAGATAGATGGGACGAGTGTCTGGATGAAGGCAAGCGCCTCTTGTTCTGAAAAAGGTGCCAGGACAATCTCTTGGATATTTGCTTTTGTATGATGTCCCTCTGCCAATGTCACAAGACGTTCCCAGCCTTCTGGCCATGTTGTGCCGAGGAAACGGACAGGCGCAAGAGGTTCAAGTGATAATGAAGCGCTTAGAAAATCCAATGAGACGTCATCGGCCCATTGCAAATTCTCTACAATAATGAGCAATGGCCCCTGTTGCGTAATAGCTTTGACAATCTGGCGAAGCGCCCAAAAGAGTTGATGTTTGAGTTGGTCTGATGGAAGTGTAAAAAGATGGGTGTACGTTTTTTGGTCGGGACTATGGAGGAGATAAAACAGCGCAGGACGTACAGATTCCCATTGATCACCCAGCAATGGAGCAAGACGTTTCTCAATACCCTCTGTAGAGTGCTGTGAGAGGGATGGAGTTGGAATTTTCAGGAATGAACGCAGTAAAGCTGAAATCAGCCCCAAAGGTATATTTTGGGTGATGGGAAATGCGCTCCCGCGAACGATGGTCGCAAAAGCCGCTGCATTTTCGGAGACGGCGACGTCAACCAGGGCCGATTTGCCAATTCCTTCTTCGCCAACAAGGAAAAGGCCGCGCACCTCATGAGCCTGATTGGTTGGCTGGAGAAAGGATTGAATGCGTGCCTTTTCGTTTGCGCGATACAAGGTTGCTTTTTGCTGGTTCATATTTGCTCAATCACAGGTGTTGGCCGTTTGCTCGCCCCGCAACTGGGCTCAGTAAAGGCTATCATATCTTTTACAATAAAAAGAGCAAGAAGAAAAGTCTATAAGCCATTAGTCCTATTGGGCCACAGGAAAAAAGAGAAGGCCACCTTACCAAAGGTGGCCTTCGTGCTTCTCGCTAAAATTAGGGCGATGGCAAGACGCCAATGGTGACGCCGAGGAATGCCCACTCACCTAAGAATGCCCATTCGCTCGGATTGATTTGATTGCCTAAGAACGCCCATTCGCCGAGAAATGCCCATTCTCCCAAGAATGCCCATTCGCTTAGAAGTGCTGCATCTCCTAGCAACGTGGTATCACCTAAAAATGCCCATTCACCGAGGAATGCCCACTCACTTAAGTCAACATAATCGCCTAAGAATGCCCACTCACTATTGTAAGCATATTGTCCAAGGAATGCCCATTCTCCCAAGAACGCCCATTCACCAAGGAATGCCCACTCACCTAAGAATGCCCATTCGCTCGGATTGATTTGATTGCCTAAGAACGCCCATTCGCCGAGGAATGCCCATTCTCCCAAGAATGCCCATTCATTCAGATTGACTTCATCGCCTAAGAACGCCCATTCACCGAGGAATGCCCATTCACTCAGAAGCGAGTAATCGTTCAAAAATGCTTCATCGTGGAGAAAATCGTAATCTCCCAAGAACGCCCATTCACCGAGAAATGCCCATTCACTCACGAAAGAGTAATCGCCAAGCCACGTATATTCACCATTATAGGTCGAGATGGTTCCATCCCAGGCCAGATACGGATATTCAGTTTTCCCAACGATGAAGTAGCCTTGTTCCGGCGTGTACGCTGTCGGGCCCAAGTAGTGTGTGCCGTCAATGACAGCGTCAGCAGCTGCATCCATGCCTTGGTTGGCTACGAAGGGAACGTCGGGTGCGAGGACGGCGAGCAACGCATTCACGCGGCCAGCGCCTTGTTCCCAAACACTGTACAGGTGTTGGCCATCAATGCGAATTGCACGTTCGGCGGTGCGCATCAAGCGCCCTTTCACCTGGTCGTTGGTCAGTTCGGGGTGCTGTTGCAAAATGAGCGCCACAACACCGCTGACCTCAGCCGTTGCCATTGAAGTCCCCGAAAGCGGGTAGTACTTCACATGCGGCACTTTTTTCCCGGCGAGGCGGAAATGCCCCTTGACAGCATATTGCCCGGATTCGGTCTCGGTGAGCGAGGCGTCAACAGGCATCGGCGCGTAAATTTTCACACCGGGCGCGATGACGTCGGGCTTCACAAAGCGCGATTCCGTCGGGCCGCGCCCTGAGTAGTCGGTCAATTCAGCGCGCCCACCAGCCGCGTGGATGCCTTCACGGTACGCCCCAACGGTAATGACGTAAGGCACGTTGCCGGGAGCGGTAACGCTCAGTGGCTCGGGGCCGTTGTTCCCCGCCGCGGCGACAACCACAATGCCAGCCGCCCAAGCACGCATGACGGCCTGGTTCAGCGGGTCAATCCAGTAAGGCCCTTTGACGTCACTGGTAATCGAAAGGTTGAGGACGTCAATGCCGTACACGTCCTTCATGGAGACGATCCAGTCAATGGCGGCGATGACGTCAGCATACGTGCCGGCGCCGTCCGCCCCAATGGCGCGTGCAATCACCAAGTTGGCTTCCGGCGCGATACCGGCAAACTTTTCATCCGCCACGTCATCGTCCAGCACGTCGGCGTTGGCAATGATGCCGGCGACATGCGTCCCGTGACCGACGGGGTCCTGGCTCTTTTTGGCGTCGGGGTCAACAAAGTCTTTGTAGAGGACGAATTGCCCGGTCTTCTTGTTTTGATAGAAGAGACTGCCATCGTTCGGCGCGCCTTCGGGGCGGCCTTTCATGGATGGTTTCAGTTTGGGGAATTCCGCCAACCCGGAGTCCACAATGGCGACAGTGACACCACGCCCCGTGATACCCGCCTGGTGCAAGGGATGCACCACCAACGTATCGGATGGCGTGTGCAACGTCTCGCCCTTTTCATCATCGTCGTCATCGTCATCCTTGTCGGCAGGGCGGGCGGCAATGCGCACAGTGGTGTTTTCCCAAACCGATGTGATGCCCGGCGTTTGACGCAAGGCCTCTACGCGGTCAGGCGCAATACGCACAACGACCGCATCAATAATGCCAAGTTCGCGGACAATATCACCCCCTGCCAGAGCGGCCAAGGTAGCGGCTTCATCCGCGCTTCCGGCCTGGACAATAACCTCGACGGGTTCGGTCGCAGTGACCGACGGTGCAGGAAAGCGCGTTGGTGCGAGGAAGAGCAACAACGCCAATGCAAAAAGTAGTGATAGCCTGAGACGCTTCATTGAAGACCTCCTATTTAGTTGTGTAAACGACGTGGAAAGAAACGACAAATGGGGGGGAACGACCAAAAACGGCTTGCAACACAACAGGTAGATTGTTATGATGCGTATGCGCTTGGAAAATGTGTTGTGTTATACGGCGTTTCATCCTTTGTCTCCCTTCGGCAGCCCGGCCGCCATAGCGCATGTTTGCGCCGTAGGCCCGAGACTTTGCGCCTCCACCTTTCGGCGGATTTGCCTTTTCGGGGATCAATTCACGGCACTTGCAGTATACAGGTTATTTGAAATATGCCAAATGGTACCCGAGTACTATTTGGGGAAACAAACGCGCCTCACGCTATGAAAAGGACGCCGTCGGCCAGAGGGATGGCGCGTGTATTGGCGGGCGAGCGACCAGAGGGGTGCTGAGACTGAGAGAGGCGGTAGCCTGTGGCGTCATGCGCGTGTACGGGACCGTGCGGTGTTTCAATGGTGAAGGGAACGCCCCATTCAGCGACGCCGCGCATGAAAAAGAAAGCGTGTGCGGCGCTCCATGTGTGCGGAATGTGAAAGTGGTCTGGCTGTGGCCATGCTTCGTATGTGGCAAGGCTTTCGTCTTGGGGTGTTGGCGTCAAGTGCGGCCATGTGCGTACAACATGCGCCAAAAGCCGCCCCCCGACGCGGGCGCATGTGCGTTCTATTATGGAAGCGCGCTGCCCTTCTACGATGGCAATGGCTTGTTGCGCGACAAGCGCGCCGGCGTCAAGATGTTCAGTCATCACATGAACACTGACGCCCGTCAAACGTTCGTTCGCCCGAAACGTCCAGAACAGCGGCGCTGGTCCTCGATGGCGGGGCAACAGGGAGGGGTGAACGTTGAGCGCCGCGCCGGCGGGAAGCGCCAGCAGGGCGCGTGGAAGTCGTTGGTCAAAGCAGGCGACGCAGAGAAAGTCGGGATGGAGGGCGGCAATCTGTTCGGCAACGGCGGGCGCGGTGCTTTGGTGCACTTGCCAAACGGGGATGCCATGTTCCCAAGCCAGCGTGATGATGCTGGGCGTAACGGGGCTGGTGAGGAGCGGAAGGTCGCCGACGGGGGGCGGAGGGGAGAGTGGGATAAACGGCGTCGCTTCAGGCGTGGCGTGCCCGACAAAAACGCCCACCACGTGAATGCCGGCGTGCAGTAACCCGCGCAGCACCTCGTATGAAAACGTTCCACGCAATCCCATGAACACGACACGCGGCGGTTGCCATCCCAATTTGGTTGCCCTCCTGTTCGCCTCTATAATGCCCCTACGCCCAAATGTTGATTTCAAGAAAGCGAGGATGTACTATGCCACCACTTGGAAAATTCTTCAATCGCGATGAAGACGAACAAAAGCCATCGCAAAGCAGCGAAACACCGCAGGCTGAGGAGCGCGAACCCGGCTTTGTGCGTGTTGATGAACAGGGTCGGCGCATTGTCTTTTGCGCCAAACTGCGCCGCGAATTGCCGGGCTTGGCGCGGCCACCGTTTCCTGGTGAATTGGGCCAGCGAATTTATGAACAGGTCTCCCAAGCCGCGTTTGATATGTGGCGCGAACATCAAACCATTCTCATCAACCATTATGGGTTGAACCTTGGCGACCCCATGGCGCGCGAATTTTTGCGCGAACAAATGGAATACTTTCTCTTCCACGATGTCCAAATCATGCCCGAAGAGTGGATTCCCGAAGACCAACGCGGTACGGCGGCGCCTCCTGTGAAGGGTGCGGCTCCACGCAAGAAGTAGCCATGTCCACCAATCCTGTTTCGTCCCCAGCCCGGCTCTCGCAAAACTGGCGTGCGCCGGGCGCCGTTTTGTTGCTTTCGTGCTACGAATTGGGACACCAGCCCTTTGCGCTGGCGTCGCCGTTGGCGTGGCTGCGTGCCGCAGGGTATGCCCCGCGTGCCGTGGATACAGCCGTGGAGCCGCTGCCAGATGCGTACATCGAAGAGGCGTTGTTCGTGGCGATTTCGGTGCCCATGCATACCGCCATGCGGCTGGGCGTCTCCCTGGCGCGGCGCGTTCGCGCGGTCAATCCGCAGGCGCATATTTGCTTCTTTGGGCACTACGCCCTGCTCAATGCCGAGCATTTGCTGGCAACTTGCGCGGATAGCGTGATTGGCGGTGAGTACGAGACGCCTCTGGTGGCGCTTGTCCAGGCGCTGGAAGCCGGCGAGACGCCGCCCGCTGCGGTGCGCACAACGCCTCAGGCGCACCTTGTCCGCCAGCCATTCCTGCGCCCCGAGCGCACCTCCCTGTCGCCGTTGACGCGCTACGCCCATTTGCGCGTTGGCGACCGCCTGGTGCCGGCGGGCTACACCGAAGCCACGCGGGGCTGCAAGCATACCTGCACGCACTGCCCCATTACGCCGGTGTATGGCGGGCGCTTTTTCGCTCTGCCGGTGGATGTGGTGCTCGCCGACATCGAGCAGCAAGTGGCGGCTGGTGCGCGCCATATCACCTTTGGCGACCCCGATTTCTTCAATGGTCCCACGCATGCCTTGCGCATTGTGCGCGCCTTGCATGCCGCCTTCCCTGATGTGACGTTCGATGCGACGATCAAGGTTGAGCATTTGCTCAAACATGCCGCGCTTCTCCCGGAATTGCGTGCCGCGGGGTGTGCGTTTATCGTCTCGGCGGTCGAATCATTGAGCGATGTGGTGCTGGCGCGTTTGCAGAAAGGACACACACGCGCCGATGTCTTCGCGGTTTTCGACCTTATGGAAGAAGTGGGTATCCCCTTGCGCCCCTCCTTCCTGCCCTTTACGCCCTGGGCTTCATTAGATGATTACATTGAATTGGTTGAATTCATTCATCGGCGCGGGCTGGTGCCCCATGTGGACCCTGTGCAGTTGAGCATTCGCCTGCTCATTCCGCCGGGGTCGCCGCTCATCCATGCACCGGACGCCTCTTTGTGGCTGGGCGAACTGGACGCCGACGCCTTCACCTACCGCTGGACACATCCCGACCCGCGTATGGACGCCCTGGCGGAGCGGGTGTCGGCGGTGGTGCAGCAAGCCGCGCAGGCAGGCGAACCGGCGGAAGCCACCTTTGCGCGTATTCGCGCCCTGGCATACGAAACCGCCGGGCGCCCGCTGGAAGAAGACGACCCCGAAACCCACCAGCGCTTTCCGGTCGTTCCCGGCTTGACCGAAGCCTGGTATTGCTGAGCGGAACCCCTCGCGGACCCGGAGGGTTCGCAAGAGCAGTAAAAAAGCCCCGCCAGGGGCTTTTTTTGTTGAGGCAGGGATACAAGTAGTGCTCTGTAAAGCCTCTTTTCGCCGATTGACACCCAAAGAGCGCCCACGTATAATCGCTATACCGTTGCGCCCGTGCATCTTTTCTTTTGTACCCGTTCCCTCTGTTTCCACAACCCAATGGCCGTCGAAAACAACCACATATCACAGCAATGGAGAGCGTTCTATGATTCGCATCAATGGAGAGCATATCGTTCCCGGTCCGCGCGAACGGGTGTACGCCCTTTTGCAAGACCCCGATTTTCTCGCGCAGGCGATTCCCGGCGTCAAGAACTTGCAGCGCGTGGATGATACCACCTACGAAGCCGAACTCACGTTGGGCGTCGGACCTATTCGCGGAACTTTTCAAGGGCGTGTGCGCCTTGCCGACCAAAACCCGCCTGAATCGTTTAGCCTGCATCTGGAAGGGCAAGGTTCGGTAGGGTTTGTCAAGGGCGTGGGGCGCATCACGCTGGAAGAAGTCCCCGAAGGCACGCGGCTGGTCTATGAAGGCGAAAGCGAAGCCGGCGGGCGTATTGCGCAGGTTGGGCAGCGTCTCATCCAGAGTGTTGCCCGCAAAATGATTAGTGACGGCTTGAAAAAACTGGATGAAGCTGTGCAAAGTGCCTGAACATGACAAAAGCAGGTGAAAGGGGGTGAGAGTCGGAAGAACTTTCCCATACCGCTGTCTTGTTCGTTGTGCCGTTTGTTCCCCAAATCAACCAAAGGAGGTTGCGGCCATGCAAATTACACTCACCGTCAATGGGCAGAGCCACACCGTAGATGTCCCCCCTCGCATGCTGCTTGTGCACTTGCTCCGCGACGTGCTCGGACTGACGGGTACCAACATTGGATGTGATACCAGCCAATGCGGCGCGTGTACCGTCTTGCTGAATGGCAACGCCGTCAAATCGTGTACGGTCTTGGCGGTGCAGGCTGACGGTGCAGAGGTGCTGACCATCGAAGGCTTGAGCCAGAATGGGGAATTGCACCCCTTGCAAAAAGCCTTTTGGGAAGAGCACGGGCTCCAATGCGGTTTCTGCACGCCCGGCATGATTATGACCGCCTACGATTTGCTCCAAAAGAACCCATCCCCCACAGAGGAGGACGTGCGCCACGGGTTGGAAGGCAACATTTGCCGTTGCACAGGCTATCACAACATTGTGAAAGCCGTGTTGCGCGCCGCCCAAGAGATGTGAGAAAGGAGGCCCCCTCATGACAACCACAACCCGTATTCTTGGTAAAGCCATCCGTCGCCGTGAAGACCCCGCGCTGGTGACCGGACGCGGCAAATACACCGACGACCTGCGCTTGCCCAACATGGTGTACGCCGCCATTTTGCGCAGCCCCTATGCTCACGCTCGCATCAAGTCCATTGATACCAGCAAAGCCAAAGCCCTTGACGGTGTTGTCGCCGTTTTCACTGGCGAAGATGTCGCCGCAAGCGGCATCCCCGGCGTTGTGCCGGTGGGGTGGCTCTTACCCAACCTGAAAACGCCCGCGCATCCCATTTTGGCGCAAGGCAAAGTGCGCCACGTGGGGGAAGCCGTTGCCGTCGTCATCGCCAACGACCGCTACACCGCCCACGACGCGCTCGAACTGATTGAAGTGGAGTATGAGCCGCTTCCCGCCGTAGCCGACCCCTACAAAGCCGTCCAGCCGGGCGCGCCCGCCGTGCACGACGAAGCCCCCGACAACGTTGCCTTTGACTGGGAGATTGGCGACAAAGCCGCAACCGACGCCGCTTTTGCCCAAGCCGCCCACGTGGTCTCGCTCGATTTGCGCAACAACCGCCTCGCGCCCAATGCGATGGAAACGCGCGGCGCACTCGCCGATTTCGACCCAGCGAACGAGAAACTCACGCTCTACATGACCAGCCAGAACCCCCACATTCACCGCTTGCTCATGTCGCTGGCTTCCCTGGGGTTGCCCGAACACAAAATCCGTGTCATCGCGCCCGAAGTGGGGGGCGGGTTTGGCAGCAAAATTCACCACTACCCGGAAGAAGCCATCATCTCGTGGGCTTCCATGCAGTTGGGGCGCCCCGTCAAATGGCAAGCCACCCGCTCCGAAGCCTTCATGACGGACGCCCACGGTCGCGACCATGTGACCCACGCCGAACTCGCTATTGACGCCGACGGCAAAGTCATCGGCTTGCGGGTCGAGACCTACGCCAACCTTGGCGCGTACCTTTCGACGTTTGCGCCTGCGGTGCCCACCTACCTCTACGGCACGCTTCTGTCGGGTGAATACGAAATCCCCAACATCTACGCGCATGTTGTGGGCGTCTTCACCCACACCACGCCGGTGGACGCCTACCGCGGCGCTGGTCGCCCCGAAGCCACCTTCGTTGTCGAGCGGTTGATGGCGCTGGGCGCGCGCAAAATCGGCATGGACCCCGCCGAATTCCGCCGCCGCAACTTCATCCCGCCTGACAAGTTCCCGTACCAGACGCCCGTTGCGTTGCAGTATGACAGCGGCAACTACGAAGGGGCGTTGAAGAAGGCGCTTGAACTGGTGGACTACGAGAACCTGCGCGCCGAACAAGCCAAAGCCCGCGAGCAAGGGCGCTACATTGGCATCGGTTTTTCCTGCTACATTGAAGCCTGCGGGCTAGCGCCGTCGGCTGTTGTCGGTTCGTTGGGCGCACAAGCCGGGCAGTGGGAAAGCGCCGTGGTGCGCGTCCACCCCACCGGGAAGGTGACGGTCTACAGCGGTTCTTCGGCGCATGGGCAGGGGCACAAAACCACGTTTGCCCAAATTGCCGCCGAAATTCTGGGCGTGAACTACGAGGATGTGGAAATCGTCGAAGGCGATACGGACACGGTGCAGTATGGTTGGGGCACGTATGGGAGCCGTAGCGCCGCTGTGGGTGGGAGCGCCATTGCCGTCAGCGCCCAAAAAGTGGTTGAAAAAGGTAAGAAGATTGCCGCCCACCTGCTGGAAGCCGCCGAAGATGACATTGAATTTGACGCGGGAGCCTACTTTGTGAAGGGCGCGCCCGACAAGTCGGTCACCATTCAGGATGTGGCGTTGCAAGCCTATCTGGCGCACAACTTGCCGCCCGGTATCGAGCCGGCGCTCGAAGCCACCACCTTCTATGACCCCGCCAACTTCGTGTATCCATTTGGTACACACATTGCCGTCGTCGAAGTGGATACCGATACCGGGCAGGTGAAACTCCTACGCTACGTCGCGGTGGACGATGTGGGCAACGTCATCAACCCGATGATTGTCGAGGGGCAAATCCACGGTGGCATCGCGCAAGGTGTGGGGCAAGCGCTGTTCGAGGGCGTTGTGTACGATGAAAACGCCAATCTGCTCACCGGCTCATTGATGGACTACGCCTTGCCCAAGGCGAGCCAACTGCCCTCCTACGAACTTGACCGCACTGTCACGCCCTGCCCGCACAACCCGTTGGGCGTGAAAGGCGTCGGCGAGGCAGGCACAATTGCTTCGACGGCGGCTGTGGTCAACGCCGTGATGGACGCACTGGCGCCCTTCGGTATCGAGCATATTGACCCACCGTTGACCGCCGAAAAAGTCTGGCGTGCTATTCAAGCCGCGCAGGGCAATGGGAACTAAGCAAGGAGGGGCACCATGTATCCACCAACCTTTGACTACGTCCGCGCGAACAGCGTGGAAGAAGCCGTCCAACTCTTGCAAGAACATGGCGACAACGCCAAACTCATCGCCGGAGGGCACAGCCTGATTCCCGCCATGAAATTGCGCCTGATGGCGCCGGCGGTCCTCATTGACATTAGCCGCCTGGGGCTGGATACCATCATGGTGGACCGCGGCTACGGTTTGCGTGTGGGGGCGCTGGCTACCCACCATGCGATTGCCAGCAGCGACGAGGTGCGCCAACTTGCCGCCGCCCTGGCGGAAGCCGCCTCGGTTGTGGGGGATGTGCAGGTGCGCAACCGCGGCACGATTGGCGGCAACCTGGCCCACGCTGACCCCGCTTCGGACTTGCCCGCGGCGGTGCTGGCGCTGGGGGGTGAAATCCACGTGACGGGACCCAACGGAAGCCGCACCATTCCGGCGGATGAGTTCTTCCTGGGGCTGTTCACCACCGCGCTGGAACCGAACGAAATCATCACCAACATTGGCTTTCCCAACATTGGGTTCAAGCAGGTGCGCAGCGCCTACGTGAAATTCCCGCACCCCGCTTCGGGGTATGCCGTGGTGGGGGTGGCCGCTTGCCTTGAAATGGACGGTGAGACGATTACCACCGCCCGCGTTGCCGCCAACGGCGCGTTTGACCACGCCACCCGCTTGACGGCGGTTGAAGACGCATTGACGGGGGCGACGCTGTCGGCTGAGACGCTCAGCGCCGCCGCCGAGAAAGCCGCCGACGGGTTCAGCACGGACGACTTCATGGCTGACCTTTTCGCTTCGTCGGAGTATCGCGCCCACTTGTTGAAGGTGTACACCAAGCGCGCATTGCTCCGTGCGGCGGGGTTGGCGTAAAGCATCCGCGCACGCAAAAGCGCCTCGGGGGTTATTTCCCGAGGCGCTTTTTGTTTGGCAGAAGAAGGGCATCACCTTAGTTCAGCGTTCGTCGGCTTCCAGATTCTGACAATGGGGAAAGGTTTCTCCTCGCCTGGGATGGCAACCATATCGTTCTCGGTACACCAGCCGTCGAGGGGCGTTTCCAGCGTGTCAAACAAGGCGTGCGGCAAGACGATTTCATTCCCACGGCTCTGGCGTTCCAATTTGGCGGCCAGGTTGACCGTGCTCCCAAAGTAGTCGAGTTGACCGTTGAGCGTCACCACCAGGGCGGGGCCGCTGTTCAATCCCAAGCGCAGGCGGAGCGGCCAGTCGGTATGGCTGGCGTTGTAGGCTTCAATGTCTTGCAGGATACCCAAGGCGGCTTGTAGCCCCATTTCGAGATTGGGGAAAGCGCCCATAATCGCATCGCCAATAGTTTTTACCACCGCGCCGCCAACGGCTTCAACGTTGCGCCGCAGAATGTCGAAGTGTGCCGCCACGCGGTCAAATGCGGGACCATCGCCCACCTGGCGATAATAGGCCGTTGAGCCGCGCAAGTCGGTAAAGAGGAGCGCGACTGATGAAACATGGATTTGCATGCCTTTGCGCAGCGATTCAAACGGAAAGAGGTCGCGGAAGGATTGCAAGGTGAGTGCGCGTGCGGCGGTGAGCGTGTAATCCGCCCAATGCAGGCGCTCAATGCCGATGAGGTGCGGTTGCGTGTCGCGGTTGGTGATAGTCAGTGTGACACGCCCTTCGTCCAGGTGAATATGCGCGGGGTTGAGCGCGGCGGCGAGGACAAAGTTTGCCTGCGTGCGTGGTGAGGGGGCGTGTTCGTCGGGCGGGCTGACAATCAGGCGGGATTGCCAGGGGCGCGGTGTTTGCCATTCTTCAAATGAATGGATGGCTTCGCGCCAGTCGGGGTGTGTGGGCCAACGCAAGCGGTATTCGCCCGCTTCAAGGTCAATCTCAATTGTGCGCGTTTCGCCGGGGGCAAGCCATTGTTGCGCCAGCAAGTGGGGCGTGTTGCGTGGTCCCCCTACGCAGTAGACGGGCACAACCACCTCACGCACGGTGGGGTGTGGGCGGAAGGTGACTTGCACAGCATGCTCAAAGTCGGCTTCGTACACAATGCGGCAGTAGGGGCAGTGGGCGTGTTCTTCCAACTGGCGCAGTTCATTGAGGCTCACAGGTGTGCCGTGGCAAGCCGGACAGGCGACGTCCCATTGCAGTTCGAGCAAGCCGACACGTGAAGCGTGGAAGAAGAGGTTGATGACGCTTTGCTCGTCTGCTTGCCAGCGGCGGGCGTACAGAATGGGATGCATGTGGGCAAGTTCGGCGTCGGTACCGGTGCGGATGAGTGTTTTCAGGCGTTCGACCAGCGCGGCGTCGAAGCCAAGTTCGACAAGGCGGGCGGCGAGTGTGTCGAGCAGGTCGGGGGCGCGCACTTTCGTGCGTGCTGGAAGTGGCGCGCGTTGGGGCGTCTCGGCGGCGCGTTGTGCCAGGTCGTCCAGCAGGCGAAAGGCGCGCTCAAAGCGCACGCGGCTGATCAGCCCGATTTGGATGGGAATAGCCAGGTAGCCCAGAGGGTTCGCCGGTTCGGCTTCAACAGTGTAGGTCAGCAGGCTCCCCCCTTCCTGGGTTGGCGCAAGCCGCAGGGTCACCACCATGCGCGCGACGGGTCCGCGCCGATAGGTTCGCACGATCCGAAACCAGTGCGGGCTTACCCACTCGAAGGGGGGTTCTTCCCATTCAATTGTTTGCCCAAAAATGCGCATGCGCAAAAGATGCGTGGGCGCTTCAACACTCTCATCATCTGCAATTTCAACCGCCGGCACCCCCGCCAGGGCGTTGAAGCGGTCGGTATCGCTCACCAGCGGCCAGAGCCGTTCAGGTGACGATTGCAGATGCCATTGCCAGGTGTAGGTGAAAGCCATGTGTTCCTCTTCCTTCATCAAAAACGCCACACGATGAGGTGTGGCGTTTGTGGCGTTTGGGGTGTGTGTGCTGTTTACTCGGATTCATCCAGAAAGCGCTGGGCGGCCGCCGCCATTGCCTTTTCGACGGGTGGTTGGGCAAAGACGGTTTTGAGTGGTTCGGCAAGCCAGGGATAGGTCTCGGTAATCTCTTTGCGTAATTGCTTGATCGTCGCGAGGTTAGCATCCGGCTTGCTCAATTCAACTTCCAGCGCGGCGAGCCGTTGAAGAATGGTGTTGCGTTCATCCTGCGGGATGGCGAGTTGCTGTTGAACAAGCATTTCAAGCGGTGTGAAGGCTTGTTCGACGGTTTGGGGACCCTGTTGGGCGGCGGGTTGTTGCTGTTGTTGCGCACCGCCCTGGAAGGATTGTCCGAGCAATTGCGCCATCATGGCGCCCAACCCCGCCCCAGCGCCCAAGCCGAAACCGGCACCCGCCAGCCCGGCGCCCAAGCCGCCTTCGCCGCCTTCACCGCCGCCGCCACCCAGCGCTGCGTCGCCGAGGGCGCGGGCGGCTTTGAATTGCAGGTAGGCTTGCATGTCGCCAATGGCGCCCATCGCGGCGCGTTCATCCATGGCTTTCTGGGTTTCTTCGGTCGGCGTGATGCTTTCGAGGAAGAAGCCGCGCAAATCAAGCCCCACGGCGCTGAAATCGTCGCGTAGTTTGGCGCGCATGGCGGCGTTGATTTCATCAAATTGGCGGGCAATCGAAAGGATGCTGTTGGTGATGCTGGCGATAAGGTCGGTAAAGCGTGAGACGATGACGCTGCGCAGATACTGCTCAATGTCGCGTGTGGTGTAAAGCCCCTGCGTGCCGACAATCGCGTTCACAAAGAGTTGCGGGTCGGCGACGCGCATGGCGTAGCGCCCGAAGGCGCGCAACTGCACCATGCCAAATTCGCTATCGCGCATGGGGATGGGTTGGGGCGTGCCCCATTTCATGTCGGTAAACTGCTTCAGGTTGACGAAGACGACTTCGGCGCGGAAGGGCGATGTGCCCCCAAAAGGCAGCCCGATGAGAGTGGTCAGCAGGGGCAGGTTGGCGGTGGTGAGCGTGTGCCGCCCCGGCCCAAAAACGTCGAGGGCTTTCCCATCGCGGAAGAAGACAGCCGCCTGGCTTTCACGCACAATCAACTGCGAGCCGAGGCGAAATTCGCCCGAACCATCTTCGGGAATGCGTTGGACGATGTCTTTCCCTGTGGGGTCAAACCATTCGATGACACTCAAAGCCATGTGAAACTCCTTTCAATTTGAGATGCACGGTGTTGTGCAGACCTCAGAGCGGCACAACATGTTCAACAGTTGGTTTTCTCCTTAGGCCTCGTCGGATGGTGTGGGGTGATGCGGTGGTGGCGTCTCGTTGGGTTCTTCTTCAGCGCCTTCGCCTTCGCCTAACGTCTCCACCAGGTGGCTCCGCCGGTCGAAGATGTGGTGCAACTCGTCAATCGTGTTCAGCAACGCATGGGCGCGTTCACGGGCTTGTGCGCCCAGCCCAAACTGCGCAATCAGGTCGCCCAATTTTTCAACCCCTTTCGCCAATTGCAGGTCGAATTCGTACAGACGCCGCAACTCGGCGTCGTCGAACTGCTTGACGCGGTCGAAAAAGCCCGTGTAGCCGTAGGTCGCTGTGCGCAGGCGGTCGCTCAGGTGTTGCAAGCGGGTGATGACCTTGTCGAGCACTTCCATGGTGGCAAAATCGCCCTGGCTGAGCAAGCGGTCTTGCACACGCGAAAGCCGTTCGACCTGGCTACTGAACGCTTCGGCAATCGCCTGGCGCAATTCACGGTCGGCGTCACGACGATACTCGCGTTGGGCGTAGCCTTTGTAGCCGGGTATTTTTTCCATCAGGTCTTCTAATTGCTGGCGAAAATCGCTCATTCAATTCCTCCTTTTATTGGCTCGTGAAAACGGTTGTCCCGCAGTATGGGCATTCCACAACGCCGCGTCCCGCCAGTTCCAGGCGTGCGCCGCAGTTGGGGCAAGTGCTGTTCGTCAGTAAATCGGCGGCTTCGCGGGCGTAAAGCACACCTTCGTCCCAATCAATATAGCCGCTGAAGAGCCGCTTGCCAACCAGGTCGCGCACGTCTTGGCGGATGGTGGCAAGCGGGGCGTTCAGTTCGAGCGCCGCCTCGCGCAAGGAGACTTTGCCCGCTGTTTCCACCATGTTGAGCAACGCGCGCTGGCGGGCAACGTTCGCCATCTCAGCGCCTTCCCGCCGTGCGCGCATGAGAATGAAACCACCGCCGCCGATGAAAATCAGCGCGACTGGGGTGATGAGGATGAGCATGAACAAAAGCCCCGAAAGGCGCAAATGGCCTTCTTGCATGTTGGCGATGCCCCACAGGAGCGCACAGCCAAAGAACAGAACGCCCAGAGCGATGAGCGTGGACCCCAAAATCAGGCCGGTTGTGTTTGATGAACGCATGGATGCTTGCTCCTTGTGTTCGTTGTGATGAGGATGGAGCGGCTTAGCCAAAGCCGCCGCCGCCACCACCGCCACCGCCGCCGCCACCACCGCCGCCCGAAAAGCCGCCGCTGCCGCTGCTGCTGGGCGACGACGTCAAGGCGCTGGTGCTGGATTGAATCATCGAAGCGATGCTCGTGCTCAGCGATTGCAGACCGCGCCCCATGCTCTCGCTTGTGCGCTGCGGCGAAAAGGACCCCGGCGAGCCGCCGAGAGAAGAATCTGCTGGCGAAAAATCGCTCTCGGTGCCCCAATCGTGACGGTGGTGATGGTGTCCATGCGCAACCCACCAGCGGGGCGGGGGCGCGTCGAGTGTAGCGATATGTCTGAGAAATTGCTTGTCAAGACCAAAGGCAATCGCATAGGGGAGAAAATCTTCCCACTTTTGGGCAAGTTGGGCTGTATCACTATACCGTTTGATGTTTGCGAGATAGCGTTGGAAGGCTCGCCAACGGGCGGCTGTTTCCGCACCTTTGGGCGTTTTCCGCACGATGTTGGAGGATGCGAACGCGCCGACAATCAATGTAAAAAAGAGGGCGGCTGGAATACAGAAAAGTGCGGGCATGCTCACAACCATCATCGTATTGCCTATGAGAGCCAGCAACGTGCTGATCATCATTGCGGGAAACGTAATAGCCAAGAAAAGGGTGCTTTTCCGTGAGCGAACTTTTTGGGGAGATTCTGGAAAAAGGCCTTGCTTGACGGTTTCCTTATACATGGCGTCGTAGATGGATGGTAAAGATTTGTAGAAGCGGTTGCGCAACGTGGAGAGATGGCTAATGGTTTTGCCCTTGAAGAGGCGGCGCACCAGTTGTTGCTCGAATGGGTACATTGGTTTGCTTCCATCAACGAGGTGGAATGTGACGTCTGTGGATGTGAGCAACCCACCCAAACGTGACGTTTGGTTTTCTTCGATGGAGATGATGCCGCGCCGCGCCAGGTCGAAAATGGTGGCAATGACGTCTTTGATGTCCGCCTTTTCATCCAGAAGTGTGCCCACGATACCAGGGGGAAGATCGTCGGGCGGCTCGGTGATGTATTCGGCGAATTCTCCCACTTCGGGGTCGCGCCCTTTGGTGTACCACCATACGATGGAAAGCACGGTGCCACCCGCCAGAATCAGCAACGCCAGCACAATCGAGCCGACGTTGATGATGGGCGCAAGGGTGCGCCAGCGGTCTTCATTGCGTTGCCATGCCGCCGCTTCGCCGGCGACAATGCCATGCGGAAACTGCACGCGCACTTCAACTTCTTGACCGCCAGGAATGTTGGAGGCTTCAAAGCGCACCGTGTTCCCTTCGACGGTGTAGGTGGCGGGGTGTCCATAACTGGCAATAGGGCCAGGGGTTGCGCCTGCGGGGAGGCGAACCGTGATGCGACTTTCCAGCATGGGCGCCTTGCGGTCGGAATAGACGGCTTTCCACCAGAGTTGGTCACCCTCTTCGTAGTAGCGCAAGCCGCCGATGACGCGATAGCGGAGCACGATGGTGTGTTTGCCAATGAGTGGCTCATCGAAGTGGTATTCAATGTGGAAATTGTTGCTGTCTGTGTAGAGTGCGTCAATATCAAAATCATCCAGGGGCTTTCCATCAACGCTGACGGCTACGTCTTCGATGCTTTCAAGGCGATTGGTCGGAATGTCGCGATAGCCGTATGTGAAAGTGCCGTTCTGGAACCACACAACGTTGGTTTCGGTGACGATGAAATCGCCGGAGGGGAGCACTTCAATGTCCACGTCGAACCGTTCCCAGATGACGCTTTTGCTTTGGGCGTGCGCCGGCGTGCCCATCAGGAGAAGCACCACGAGCGCAACAAACAACAAGACAAAGCGGCGTGCAATTGACATAAAAAGACCCCTGTTCTGCGAATGCTATGGCAAGATTGTATCGCTGAATGGAAGGATATGAAAACGGGCGCTGATATGGATACGCAACGAGCCGTGTCTGGTTGCAGCGTGCTGGAAAATCCGCTCAGGGCGACGGGTTCAGAGGGCTAGCCGGGGTGGCGGCTCAGCCAAAGCCGCCGCCACCACCGCCGCCGCCGCCCGAAAAGCCGCCACTCTTGCCGCCGGGCGACGAGGTCAAGGCGCTGGCGCTATCTTGTATCATCGAAGCCTTGTATCATCGAAGTGATGCTTCTGCTCAGCGATTGCAAGCCGCTTCCCATGCTGTCGCTCGCCTGTTGCATCGAAAAGGAGCCCGATGAACCGCTGCGGGAAGAACGTGTTGACCAAAAATCGCCCTCGGTGTCAAGACGATCTCGGTGTCGTCTCCGACGAGCCCACCAGCGGGGCGGGGGAGCCTCAATGGTGGAAATCTGCTTGAGAAATCGCCTGTCAATTCCGAAAGCAATTGCATAGGGCAAGAACGTTTCCCATTTGTCAGCAAGTTGGAATGTATCACCATACTGTTCGATATTTTGGAGGTAGCGCTGGAAGGCTCGCCAACGGGCGGCTGTTTCGGCGCCCTTGGTCGTTTTGCGAACAAGGTGAGGCAAGATGAAAAGACTGACAAACGCTGTGGGAAACAGAGCCATTGGAATACAGAAGAGCGTAGGCAACTGTGGGCTTCTGTCTCCAGCAGCCACAAGAATGGCGCTTGAGATACCACACATTGCCAGCATAATGAGCATGATGACCCAAAATGCTTTTATACGGGTTTTTTCAGGCGTCTGGGGAAAAAAGCCCAGGTTGACGACTTCCTCATAAAACGCCTTGTAAATTTGGGGCAACTCTTTGTAAAAGCGGTTGCGGAGCGATGAGAGTTGAACGCTCGTTTGGTCTTTGAACAGACGGCGCACCAGTTGTTGCTCGAATGGGTACATTGGTTTGCTTTCATCAACGAGGTGGAACGTGACGTCTGTGGATGTAAGCAACCCACCCAAATGTGACGTTTGGTTTTCTTCGATGGAGATGATGCCGCGCCGCGCCAGGTCGAAAATGGTGGCAATGACGTCTTTGATGTCCGCCTTTTCATCCAGAAGTGTGCCCACGATACCAGGGGGAAGATCGTCGGGCGGCTCGGTGATGTATTCGGCGAATTCTCCCACTTCGGGGTCGCGCCCTTTGGTGTACCACCATACGATGGAAAGCACGGTGCCACCCGCCAGAATCAGCAACGCCAGCACAATCGAGCCGACGTTGATGATGGGCGCAAGGGTGCGCCAGCGGTCTTCATTGCGTTGCCATGCCGCCGCTTCGCCGGCGACAATGCCATGCGGAAACTGCACGCGCACTTCAACTTCTTGACCGCCAGGAATGTTGGAGGCTTCAAAGCGCACCGTGTTCCCTTCGACGGTGTAGGTGGCGGGGTGTCCATAACTGGCAATAGGGCCAGGGGTTGCGCCTGCGGGGAGGCGAACCGTGATGCGACTTTCCAGCATGGGTGCACTGCGGTCGGAATAGACGGCTTTCCACCAGAGTTGGTCGCCCTCTTCGTAGTAGCGCAAGCCGCCGATGACGCGATAACGGAGCACGATGGTGTGTTTGCCAATGAGTGGCTCATCGAAGTGGTATTCAATGTGGAATGTGTTGTCTTTGAACTCCGTATCAACAGCGCTCTCATCCAGAGGCTTTCCATCAACGGTGACAGCCACGTCTTCGATGCTTTCAAGGCGATTGGTGGGGATGTCACGGTAGCCATATGAAAAAGTATCATTCTGGAACCACACAACGTTGGTTTCGGTGACGATGAAATCGCCGGAGGGGAGCACTTCGATGTCTACGTCGAACCGTTCCCAGATGAGGGTTTTGCTTTGGGCGTGCGTCGGCGTGCCCATCAGGAGAAGCGCCACGAGTGCAACAAACAACCAGATAAAGCGACGCAAAGTTGGCATAAACGCACCTCTGTTCCGCGAATATGTTGGCAAGATTGTATCGCTGAATGGAAGGATATGAAAGCAGGCATGGCATGGATACGCAACGAGCCGTGTTTGGTTGCGGGGGGCTGGAAAAGTCGTTCAGGGCGACGGGTTCAGGGGTTCCAGTCGGGGACCGTCCGGAGTATCAAGCACGCGCCAGCCGTGGGCGGCAATCTCATCACGCAGGCGGTCGGCTTGCGCCCAATCTTTGCGAGCACGCGCTGCCTGGCGTTCTTCCACAAGCGCCAGCACATGCGCAGGTGGTGTTGGCGGTGCGGCGGCGGGTGTTGGTGGAAGAATGCCTTGCGGCCAGGGAAGCGGCGCGGCGGGTGGATGCCAGCCCAAACGATGCAGAGCAATCGTGCTTCCCGAAGGGAGATAGGTGGCGCTGTGCGGTTCGATGAAGCAGGCAGACCCTTTTCCCAGCACGTGTGCCTGCCTGTCGCGGGGCGTGATGAACAGGGCGGTGTGTTCATCAAGTCCCAGAATGGTTGTTGGAGGCGAAAGCATGCGGCGGAGTCTGGCGAAGCGGGCGCGCCCCATGAAACAGTGGCTTGTGTCGAGCGTGTGGCCGCCTTCGCGGTTGTTCCAGTGCGGAACAACGACTGTTCGCCCGCCATAGAGCGCGAACAAGTCAAGCCCGATGTGCCAGTGGAGCGGATGCCCCGCCTTGAAAATTTCGTACACAGGAAGCGCGAACGTCCCCAGCGCGATGGCGGCGGCACTGGCGGCAACCAGCGCCGCCCCGCGTGTGTGTGCGGCAAGCACCGTCCGCCAGGCGAGCGAGCCAACCAGATGGCGCACCGCGTAGGTGGGGCTTCCGGCGCCGGCGTAGATGAGGTCGGCGTTGGCGATGCGTTGGGCATGGGCGGGGTCGTTGGTGCTGAAATCCCCTTCGCGTTGGCGGGCGGGGATGATGTCAATGTCGGCGATGAAATCGGCGAGCCGATGGTCGAGGTAGTCGGCGACGCGCTGCGCGACGTGGCGGCTGTTGGGTTCAAAGCCGGCGGGTGTTTCGAGAATCGCGACGCGCGCGCGCCGCCCCAAGTGCGCGAAAAGAGCCGCCCACGCGGCACGGTTTCCGGGGGCGGTTTCGCCAGAACCAAAAAGCAGAAGCGGCCCTGCTTGCGTTGTCATGGTGCGGTTTCTACCCCATGTTGTGCGGCAACAGCGTGCAGAAAGCGTGCCGTCGCTTCGAGGATGATGGCTTGCTGTTCTTCCCGCGAAATGCGCGCGACGCCGTCGCCCGGTTGCGGTCCATACCAGCCAAATTGAGCGTGATTGCCCCCCTCAATGACCACCCACTCGGTCTCCGGCGGAAGCAGTTGGGCAGAGGCTTCGATGCCTTCACGCCCCCCGTCTTCGGTGCCGTAAATCGAAAGCACCGGGAAGTCCGTCCAGTCGGCGATGGCGTCGCTTTCAGCGGGGTACGATGCCCACAAAACCAGGCCGGCCACTTGCTGTGGGTGGGTGCGCGCGAACCGCACCGCCATGGCGCCCCCCAGCGAATGCCCGCCAATCACCCACACTTCAATTTCGGGATGGGCGGCGATGATTTCCTCGGCTTTGTTGGGGGCGAAGAACGCCAGATTGAGCGGCATTGGCGGAATGACCACCAGCCAGCCTTCTTCGGCAAGTCGCCGCGCCGGCGGTGCATAGGCGCGCGGGTCAACGTGCCCGCCGGGGTAGAGAATGAAGCCCAGGCGGGGTTGCGACGTTTGAGGAATGAACGTGAACCATGGCGTGGTTTCCACGTGCACGTTCGTATCGCTTTGCAAAGCGGCTTCGGCTTCCGGCATAGCGGGCAGGGGATTGAGCGCCCAGTAGAAGAAGCCGGCAACGGCAATGAGAAGCCCAGCGATAAGCAGCAACAAAAGCCGTTTTCCCCATGTTCGCATATGATTCACCTCGTTGGTTGTGATGAGAGCAGCATGTGTGTGTGCACTGTGATACCGCATTCCGCCAGAATGGTTTCGGCGACGCGCCACCCACCAAGCGCCACAGCCGGAACGGATTGCCCCGGAAAGATGCTGTCGCCCACCAGCCAAAGCCCCGCCGCCAGTTTGGGACGCCAGCCGCGCCACAGATTCGTTTGCGGCCACCCGCCAACCCACCCGTGAAAGCGCCGCGTGAAGCGCTGGAACGTGATGGGCGTGCCGGGCAACAGAATCTCGATGGCGTCGCGTAGACCCGGGATGAGCCGATTGGCGGTGTTGAGCAAGCGTTCGGTGTACGCGGCTTTGCGCGCCTCATACGCGGTTTCGTCACGTTGGGCGAGTTGCCACCAGGGTTCAAGCGCCGTGTGGGTGCTGATGGTGATCGCCCGTTTGCCTGCGGGGGCGCGTGTCGTGTCCCACGCGGGGCTGATGGAAAGAAACATCGAGCGCCCTTCGCCCAACGGTTCGCCACTCACTATTTGATGGTGCAGGGTTTCCAGTGGGGGGATGACCGCTTCGTCCACCCCTACGTAGAGCATGAACGCCCCCCAGCCGTCGCGCGGTTGTGGCGGCAAGCGGCGCAACCGGTGCGGCATTTCTTCCTCTGCAAGCATGCGCCGCACGTTCCACGGTGGCACGTTGAACACAACATGCCTGGCGCGCACTACCATACCCCGATGTGTGCGAACATGCCAGCCGCGTGGCGTTCTGTGGACGTGTTCCACCGTGTGGCGCGTGGAGAGTTCGCCGCCGAATTGGCGCAAGGCGTTCGCCAATGTTTCGGCGACCGTGCCTACGCCGCGTGGCAGGTGCCCGGTTCCAATTCGCGCCAGGTCGAGGGCGGCGGCGCCAAAGAGCGCGTTGGCGTGCCTTGATGTGGTTTGTGCGCTAATCAGGAGTTGCGCATCCACCAGCAAGCGGTGCAAAGCGGGCGAACCATGCAGACGTGCGGCGACCGTGCCGAACGCATCTTGAAGCAGTGTGCGCCATCGTGCAGGCGGTATTGTCTGCACCCACTTGGGCGCTATCTGCGCCAAACGCGCCCATTCGTGCGGTGTTGCGGGCGGCCATGGTGGATGATACTGCGCCAGCGCCCAGACGGTATCGGCGGTGGCGGTTTGCCATTCCCAAAACGGGCGTACCGCATCGCCGAAGTGGTGCGTGAGTTCATCCAGCCAGGCGTCGGGGGCGTTCCAGCGTAGGAGCGGGGGGCGCTGTGGCAGATGAACCGCCATGGCGGCGGTATCCAGATGCACAGGCCACGTGATACCCAGGCGTTTGCCCAGCATATCGAGCGGAGCGCCCGGCGCAAACCCGCCCACGAGCGTTGCGCCCGCGTCGAAGCGGTAGCCGCGATGGTAGAACGTGCCCGCACACCCACCGACGTACACATGCGCTTCCAGCAGCGCCACACGCAGCCCGGCTTGCGCCAGCAGTGCGGCGGTCGTCAAGCCGCCAACGCCGCCGCCTACCACCACCACGTCGTACGTGTCATTCATGAGCGCACCTTCCTCAGGAGTATGCTCAGTATGGCGGCGCTGAGCAGGCTCACCCCAAAGAGCGTGGCGAAGATGGTGCGTGCGGGCAAGGGGTTCGCTGCGAGCGCCTGTTGCGTCGCCCAGGCGCGATACTGGAAGAGCAGCGGTTGCCCCCACCAGATGAGCCGCCCCACAAGCGCCCAAAAAGGATGGCTGTGGAACGCCGCCTCGATGGTGTCGCGGACGCGCGTGGTGTGGGCGTCAATCGGCTCGAAGGTGTGGCGGTGTATCCATTGCCGAAAAGGTCCACGCACTTGTTCGTCGGTGAATCCCCGCGGCCCAACATGGCGGTGGCGCGCGACCCAGCGCACTGGCAAGGGACCTAGCCAGAGCGTAAATTCCGTGGTGGAGCCGTCGGCAAGCGGTTCGGCGTGGTGAACTTGCACAGGCAACAGCGGCGGCGTCAGGCGGCGGAAGGCGTCGGGGGCGTAGTGGAACGCCGCCACCTGTTCGAGTGGCGCATGAACGATGAATGTGTGTTCAAAACGGTGTGTCATGCAGCCCCTCACGCCTGCTTGGAGAGCAAATCGCGCAAAGCCTGTTCCACCTCTTCAAATGTGAACGAAAAGCCGGCGTCGAGCAGGCGTTGCGGCACAGCGCGTTGCCCATCCAGCAAAACCGTCGCCATTTCGCCAAAGAGCAGTTTCAGCGCCAAAGTGGGAACAGGCATAAATGCAGGACGGCGCAGGACGCGCCCTAAGGCTTTGGTAAATTCGGCGTTGGTCACGGGGTTGGGGGCTGTCAGGTTATAGGGACCGTGGGCATCCTCGTGCTCGATGAGGAAGCGGATGGCGCGCACTTCATCGCGGATGTGAATCCACGGGAACCACTGACGCCCACTCCCAAGCGGTCCACCCAACCCGAATTTGAAAGGCGGCAACATGCGCGGCAGTGCCCCGCCTTCGGTGCTCAGCACAACCCCTGTGCGCAGAATGGGGCGACGCACGCCGTGCGCTTCTACCGCAGCGGTTGATTGCTCCCATGCGACGCAGACGTCGGCAAGAAAGTCATTGCCGGGCGGGTGGTCTTCGGTGATGATGTCATCGCCGCAGGGACCGTAGTAGCCCACAGCAGACGCCTGTACCACCACGCGTGGTTTGCGTGCGGCGGCTTCCACCGCTTGCACCACAGCGTGCCCCGCATCGAGACGGCTTTGGCGAATGCGCCGCTTGCGTTCCGCCGTCCAGCGTCCGCCGGCGATGTTTTCACCCGCCAGGTTGACAATGGCGTCTGCACCGTCGGCGAGCGCCCCCCATCCTTCGGCGGTGCGTCCATCCCACCGCTCGGCTCGCACCCCCTGGGGCAGGCGTCCGGTGTAGCGTTCCGGCGTGCGTGAGAGGATGATGACGTCGTGCCCATCGCGCGCCAGGTCGGCGGCGAGTGCGCGACCAATCAAACCTGTGCCACCCGTAATCAGGATACGCATGGATGGTACTCCTTTCGTTGGCTAATTTCAGAAACAAACGGCGAAAAACTCTCTCGCCTTGTTTTCAATTATGGGGGGCGTGCGCCGAAAAGCAAGACAAAAAAATGGCAGGCTTTCAAAGCCTGCCATGTGAAGAGACAAAAGAAGAAGTGATTATTCTTCGATGGAGCGAATGTAGGCGACGATATCGTACAAATCCTGGTCGGTGAGCGACGGGTTGCCGCCTTTGGGCGGCATGGCGACACCGGTCGTGTTGGCGGGGTCGCTCGTGTCACGCCCTTTCTTGATGAATTCGACCAGTTCGTCATCGCTCAGCCCTTTCACGAATTCGCTGGAGCGCAGGTTCTTACCCAATCCTTGAATCCCGCGCGCATCAGGGCCGTGGCATGCCGCGCACGATTGCGCAAACAATTCTTCACCCTTCTTGGGGTCGCCTTGCATGGCGCCGGCGCTTTCGTTTTGCGTTGTGCTTTCTTCGGATGTCGCTTCTTGGGAGGTTGTTTCTTCCGTCGTGGATTGGCTTTCACTTGTTGAAGATGTACTACTGCCACCGCCGCAAGCGGCCAGAGCGAGCATCAACAGAAGCAGCATGGTGAACAAAAGAGTCTGTCGAATACGCATGAGATTCTCCTCCTGAATCGAGTTTGTGTTGCGTTGTCAGTGTACGCGCACGGGCCTCGTGGTTCTTTGCGCTGGCGCAAAGATTGTGAGAATTGGCACAAGAAAACAGTGTAAAAGTGAACCACGTGTTTGGCAAGAGGGAGTGTCATCGATACAGTATGATTTCTGTCATATCAAAATAATCACAGAAAGAGAAGTATGGCTCGAATTCGATTTTTGGTTGTTCTTCTGGCGCTGCTGATGAGCGCATGCCGTAGCGAAGTGGCGTCATCCCCGCCCACCGTGCTCCCACCGACGGCGAGCCCATCCCCTACGCCATCCCCGCCTGCACCGTTTACGCTACTTTTTTCGTCCGACCGCGATGGCGCTGGTGGTGTTTATGCACTTGATGCCGCCAATGGAGAACCGCGCCTCATTTTTACGGATGCGGCGGGGGTATGGGATCCCACGCCGTCGCCTGATGGTCGCCGTCTCATTCTCACCGATTACAGCCGTGAGAACGGCGATTTGGTGCTCATGACGCGCGAGGGGCTTTTGATAAGCCGCTTGACGACGCACCCCGCTGATGAGTATTGGCCGGCGTGGTCGCCTGATGGGCGATGGGTGGCGTTTGTTTCCGAGCGTGACGATGGGCAAGACCTCTACCTGCTTGATGTGCCGGCTTGCCTGGGCGGGGCGTGCCGCCCGCAACGGTTGACCGCCGACAGCCCGTTGTGGCGGCACCGCTATCCCGCGTGGTCGCCCGATGGAACGCTCGTTTTTGCCGGCTTGGGGCACGACGGACTGGAAGAACTCTATCGCCTGGATGTCGCCACAGGAGCGATGACGCCGTTGACCGCATGGCCGTTCAAAGCCTCGCAACCGGCGGTGGCGTCCGATGGCACCATCGCCGCAATTGTCTGGCAAGAAGCGCCCACCTACTCGTTGGCGCTCATCCCACCTGAGGGGGGGACGCCGCGCCTGCTCTTCACGTCGGCGGCGTGGTTGGGCGCTCCCGCCTGGACGCCGGACGGTCGGGCGGTGCTCTTCACCATGTGGAACGGTGCGAGCCATGACATTTACCTGCTGCCGCGCGAGGGGGGCGTTCCCCAACAGTTGACAACCGCCTGGGCGTGGGATGATACGCCCGTGGCGGTTTCGGGGGGAATCGCCATCCCCGTTGAACGCTCTGCGGAACCGTTGCCGCCGCCCACGCGCCGCGTGATGTGGGGGGCAAACGTTGCCGACCTGAGCAACGCCTATCTCCTGCACGATTTGGGCTTTACGTGGGTCAAAGGGTTTGCCGACTGGAACCGCGCCGAGCCGGAGCAGGGCGTGTTTGTCTGGCGGGATATCGAAAACACGGTGCAGGCGGCTGAACGGGCGGGCTTGCGGTTGTTATTGCGTGTGCACAATACGCCAGAGTGGGCGCGCCCGGCGGAAACGCCGCCCAATACGCCCCCGACTG
This sequence comes from Ardenticatena maritima, assembly GCF_001306175.1. Classification (NCBI taxonomy): domain Bacteria; kingdom Bacillati; phylum Chloroflexota; class Ardenticatenia; order Ardenticatenales; family Ardenticatenaceae; genus Ardenticatena; species Ardenticatena maritima. The sequence goes on along the minus strand of NZ_LGKN01000003.1, from coordinate 714,181 downwards.
ACATGGCGCACGTCGCCGACTTCATGACGACGCTGGCAACGCGCTATGGGGTGCGGGTGGCGGCATACGAAATCTGGAATGAGCCCAATTTGGCGTTTGAGTGGGGCAATCAATGGCCTGAACCGGCACGCTACGCCGACATGGTGCGGCAGGCGCAACAAGGCTTGCAGCGGGCGCAAAGCGATGCGCTGCTGGTCGCGGGGGCGGTTGCGGTGAGCGGCGATGGAAGCGACCTTGCGGTGGGCGATTTGGACTTTCTGCGGGCGTTTTACGCGGCTGGGGCGCGTGGCACATTCGACCGGCTGAGCACGCACCCCTACGGCTTTGGGCAGCCGCCACAGTTGCCGCCTGAGATGGGGTTGGGGCTTCGGCGGGCGGAAGAGGCGCGCGCCTTGATGGAAGCCATGGGAGATGCGGAAACCCCCATGTGGCTGACCGAGATGGGGTGGGTGCTGGATGCGCCCGCCTGGGATTTGGGCGAACATGAGCATGGGGTTGTGCCGCGTGATGTGCAAGCGCGCTACTGGTGCGATGCGATTGCTTTCATTGACCGCGCATGGCCTTGGGCTGAGGCGGCTTTCCTCTTCAACCTGGATTTTAGCGTTGTTCCCTGGTATCCCGCGGGGGAACAGATGCGTTGGTACGCCTTGCTCAACCCCGACCGTTCGCCGCGCCCGGCGTATAGCGCCATTCGGCGCTGCATGCGAGAATGACGCCCGGGTTGCACACGCCAAAAAGCCCCGCTCTGTTCAAGAGCGGGGCTTTTGAGGGGGAGAATGGCTTACGATGTGAGGCGGCGACGATAGGCCAGAAGCGTGCCGCTTGCCAGAAGCAGAACCAGCGCGATGGCTGTTGAGCGGCTGGGGGGCGCGGTGGTTGTCGCTTCTACGCTTGTGCTCTCGAACGAATCCAGTTGCACAGCGGTTGGGTTGCACGAGGCGTTATCCGGCGCGACAGGACCATCAATAGGACCACGTTCAAACGTGCGTCCGGCTTTCACCAGCGCCGAGGCTGTGCCGTTTTGCACTATACCGCCATCTGTGCGTTCCAGTGTGAAGATGAACAGGTGCGTTTGCCCTGTGCTGGGTCCACGTTGCAACACATCCCACTTGATGCCAATCGCCCCGGTGGAGCCGTCATAGCCTTCGCTGACTTCGTAGTCGCGTGCACGGCAAACAAAGGGCGACCCATCGCATTGGTCATCTGTCCCGATCATGTAGGTTGTGGGCGTCGTGATGGTGGCACCATCGGTAGGGGAAACAAGTTTGTAAGCCGCTGCACAATATTCCAGCACCCAATGGCTGATTTCGTTCTTTTCCACGGCTTCGATGCTGTCGGTGGGGGCGGATGGACGGGTAATGGCATAGACCCATGTCCCTTGTGAGCCGTTGGGGATAAATTCAACGAGTTGCACTTCGTACTCTTTCAGCGTGATGGGGGTGGCGTAGGCCGTCGCGCCGATGAAGAAAAGAATGGTGATCAAGAACAGGCTGATAAACGGAATGCGTTTCATGAGTCAGGCTCCTTGTCAGAGTATGATTTCCAAAATGAAGGATGCCCTTAGCCTATCAGACTGAGCCGCTTTTTTCATCGGCTAAGCCGACAAAGTGTCATAGAAAAAACGCCAGACATTTTGGGCGAAAAAGTGGGCTTATTTTGCAGGGAGTTGTTTCAATGACATCCAACAAAACACTATCGAACAAGGAGAGCAAAATAGGCGGAAAGTGCTATGGCAAATCAGGCGGTGTGGGTTTCGTGCAAGACCCCGCCGCGAAAACAAAAAACCTGCCAGGTCGCTCCTGGCAGGTTTTGAGAGTACGGCGCCGATTCTAGGCAGATGCGCGTGCTTGAATGGTATCGTAGAAAAGCGGCAATGGTTCCACCGGCGTATCTGACCAAGAGAGCGTCGCCAGCAGGCGCTCTTGAGTTGGAGCAATCTGCTCCTCTGTACGCGCCAGAATGGTGAAGAGCGGCTCACCACGCTCAACGAAATCGCCGACTTTGTGGTGGACCAACACGCCGACGGCGTGGTCAATGGGGTCGCCTTTCTTCTCGCGCCCCCCGCCCAGCAACACAACCGCCATGCCAACATCACGCGCCTTGATGCCGGCGATATAGCCCGCTTGGGGCGCTTGCACCACCGCCTTGATGGGGGCTTGTGGGAGAATGGTCGCGGGCGTTTCGACAACGCGCACATCACCGCCCTGCGCGGCAACCATCTGCTTGAACTTTTCCAGGGCTTTGCCTGTGCGCAAAAAGTCTTCCGCCAGCGCATAGGCGGCGTCAAACGTCTCCGCTTTCTCGCCCAGCAGGAGCATGTGAGCGGCAACGGTGAGACAGTGTTCGGTAAAATCGCGGGGTCCGTTGCCTTGCAGCGTTTCGATGGCTTCCTGCACTTCAACCGCGTTGCCGACGGCTGCGCCCAGCGGCTGGTTCATATCGCTGATGAGGGCGGTCATATCGCGCCCATTGCGTACCCCAATCTCCACCATCAGCGTTGCCAGTTCGCGCGCGGCTTCCAGCGTTTGCATGAACGCCCCATTGCCGACCTTCACATCCAGCACAATCGCGTCCGCCCCGCCGGCCAACTTTTTCGACATGATACTGCTGGCAATCAGAGGAATGCTGTCCACCGTGGCGGTTGCGTCGCGCAGAGCGTAGAGTTTGCCGTCGGCGGGAGCGAGGTCGGCGGTTTGCCCGGCAACAACCAGCCCAATCTCCGCCACCTGGCGCATGAATTCCTCATGTGTCAACCCCACGCGGAAACCGGGGATGCTTTCCAACTTGTCGAGCGTGCCGCCTGTGAAACTCAACCCGCGCCCGCTCATCTTGGCCACCGGCAACCCCGATGCCGCCACCAGCGGCCCAACCACGAGCGTGGTTTTATCGCCCACCCCGCCAGACGAATGCTTGTCCACCGTGCGCGGTGCGATATGGTGCAAATCGAGCACTGCCCCGCTGTGTGCCATGGCGCGCGTCAGCGTGGCTGTTTCGCGCGGCGTCATGCCACGGAAGAAAACCGCCATCGCCCATGCCGCAGCCTGATAGTCGGGGATAGTGTCGTCCGTGTAGTGCTGGATGAACCATTCAATTTCGGCGTCCGTCAATTCATGCCCATCACGTTTTTTGGCGATGATATCCACCGCTCGCATAGAGACCTCCTTGTCTTTTCGTTCACATCAAAACCGTCTTAGTCTAGTATGCAAAAAAGTCGTCAAAACCGAAATGCACCGCGCCAATTTGATATGCCGTTCGCTGCTGATATAATCCCCGCTGGTGCTTTTGAACGAACGCGCTCACCCCGTGCAATGGCGCACGATAGAAAGGAGACCCACATGGATATCAATGTGAAGTTCTTTGAGGAACTGCCTCCCATCGTCCCTGAACCCGGCAAACGAACGCGCAAGCCTCCCTGGTTGAAGGTGCGTGCGCCGGGCGGCACAAACTACCGTGATGTAGCGGCGCTCATGCGCCAGCACAAACTGCATACGGTGTGCGAAGAAGCACGTTGCCCCAACATCGGCGAATGTTGGGAGAATCGTACAGCCACGTTTATGCTCTTGGGTGATGTGTGTACGCGAGCGTGTCGTTTCTGCGCCGTCACCAAAGGGCGCCCGCAAACCCTCGATTGGGAAGAGCCGTTTCGTGTCGCCGAAGCCGTCAAGACGTTGGGGTTGCGCCACGCCGTGGTGACCAGCGTCAACCGGGATGATTTGCCCGATGGCGGCGCCATCATCTTCGCGCTCACCATTCGCGAAATTCGCAAGGCGCAACCCGGTTGTGGCATTGAAGTGCTCGTCCCGGATTTTGAGGGCAACCCTGAGGCTGTGCGTACCGTCGTTGAAGCCGCGCCCGACATCTACAACCACAACATCGAAACCGTGCCGCGTCTGTACCCGCGTGTGCGCCCCAAAGCCAAGTACCGCCAGAGCCTGCAAACGCTCGAATGGGCCAAGGCGTGGGGACCGTCGGGTATGCTTACCAAAAGCGGCCTCATGGTCGGGTTGGGCGAAACAATTGAAGAAGTCATCCAGGTCATGGCTGACCTGCGCGACAGCGGTGTTGACATTGTGACGATTGGGCAATACCTGCGCCCCAGCAATTGGCACTTGCCGATTAAGCGCTATGTGCGCCCTGAGGAGTTTGCCGAATTGAAGCGCATTGGCTTAGAAATGGGCTTCAAACATGTCGAAAGCGGCCCATTGGTGCGCAGCAGTTATCATGCCCATGAACAGAGTGCCGCCGCCGTCTGCCGCACGAGTGCATAACCTTCAGCCATCAGAAGAGGTGCCGGGAAAATTTTGAGAACAGGAAGGAGTGACCATGCCTCGAAAGACCAAAAAACAGGAAGTTGTTGTCCCCGCTTCGCTCGACGAAGCCCGTTTGCTGGCGATGTATCGCCAGATGGTGCTCATCCGCCGTATTGAAGAAGAAGCCGCCGAAGCCTATCAGCGTGGTTTGATTGGTGGGTTTTTGCACCTCTACATTGGCGAGGAAGCCACCGCCGTTGGTTCAATCAACGCCCTGCGTGATGACGACAACATCGTCGTGCACTACCGCGACCACGGACACGCGCTCGCGCGTGGCTGCACCGCCCGCGAAGTGATGGCGGAACTGATGGGGAAAGTCACCGGCCTTTCCAAGGGCAAAGGCGGCTCAATGCACATGGCCAAACGCGAACGCCGTTTGTGGGGGGGCTACGCCATTGTCGCCGCCCAATTGAGCCTCGCGGCAGGTATCGCTCTCGCCGACCAATACGCCGGCGAAGACCGCGTGACCATCTGCTATTTTGGCGACGGCGCGACGAACAACGGCTATTTCCACGAATCGCTCAACCTTTCGGCGGTCTGGAAATTGCCGGTGATTTGGGTTTGCGAAAACAACAATTACGGCATGGGCACGCGCGTTGACCGTGCGTCGGCCGTCACCGAAATGTACCGCAAAGCCTGCGCTTACGATATTCCCGCCGAACAGGTGGACGGGCAGAATGTGTTGGATGTGTTCGAGGTGACGCAACGCGCCGCCGAACATGTGCGCAGCGGCAACGGTCCCTACTTCATCGAAGCCCGCACCTACCGTTATCGTGGGCACTCCATGGGCGACCCCGAACGCTACCGCAGCAAGGAAGAAGTCGAAGAGTGGTTGAAGAACGACCCCATTCGGCGCTTTGCGAACATTCTGCTTTCGCTGGGTGTCGAACAGGAGCGCCTCGACGCTATTCATGCCGAAGTGGAAGAAGAAGTGCAAGACGCTGTGCGCTTCGCTGAAGAAAGTCCGGAGCCGCCGCTGGAAGTGCTTTATGAGGATGTCTATGCCAACCCACCGGCGGGCGACCCGTTCATCCTGTAAGTCCAGCCTGACAACCAAGACCACCTGTGGATTTGAGAGGGAGAGACAATGGCACAAATGACTTATCGTGACGCTGTGCGTCGCGCGTTGATCGAAGAAATGGAGCGCGATGAGCGCGTTTTCATCATGGGCGAAGAGGTTGGCGTGTGGGGCGGTACGTTCGCCGTCACACGTGGCATGTATGACATGTTTGGCGAAAAGCGCGTGCGCGACACGCCCATTAGCGAATTGGTGATTGCCGGTGCGGCTGTGGGCGCGGCGATGAACGGGTTGCGCCCCGTCGCCGAAATCATGACCTTCAACTTTGCCTTGTTGAGTCTGGACGCCATCATCAACCACGCGGCAAAAGTGCGCTACATGTTTGGCGGGCAATTCGATTGCCCCATGGTCTTGCGCACAACGTCCGGGTGGGGGCAACTCTCGGCGACCCACTCGCAAACGTTTGAAAACTACGTCGCGCATGTGCCCGGCCTCAAAGTCATCATGCCCGGCACCCCCGCCGACGCCTACGGGTTGCTCAAAGCCGCCATCCGCGACCCCGACCCGGTGATTTTCATCGAACACACCCACCTCTACCGCGTGCGTGGCGAAGTGCCTGATGAGGAAGTGGTGTTGCCGATTGGGCGTAGTGAAGTCAAACGCGAGGGGCGCGATGTGACCATCGTAGCCTACTCGCGCATGTTGCACGAAGCGCTCAAAGCCGCCGACGAATTGGCGAAAGAAGGTATCGAGTGCGAAGTGGTGGATATTCCCACGCTGCGCCCGCTGGATTTGCGTCCGGTTATCGAAAGTTTCAAGAAGACGTACCGCGCCGTCCTGGCAACCGAGCAATGGTTGGGGTATGGTGTGGATGCAGAAATTGCCGCCCAGATTTACGAACACGCTTTCGATTACCTGGACGCGCCCATCAAGCGCGTGACTGCGCCGCCTGTCCCGTTGCCCTACAACAAAAACCTTGAGTTGGCGGCGATGCCGGATAAAGAGGATATCAAGCGAGCGGTATTGGAGGTTTTGCGCTAATGGCCTATGTAATTTGCGAACCGTGCATAGGCGTCAAAGATGCCGCCTGTGTGGATGTCTGCCCGGTGGACTGCATTTACGAAGCCGAAGACCAGTACGTCATCCACCCGGACGAGTGTATTGACTGTGGCGCCTGCGAGCCGGTTTGCCCTGTGCAGGCCATTTTCTTCAAGGATGATGTGCCCGAAGAGTGGCACGATTTCATCGAGAAGAACCGACGCTTAGCCAGCGAGATAACGGGGCGGTAGGATTGCCATACCAAGCGCCGCACTTCACATAAGGAAGTGCGGCGCTGTTTTTTTTACCCTTTCATCTGACGAATAGGGGGATCTCAAAAAATTATGAAGTTGAAGTGGACGGAAGGTGCTTCTTGATAATCTCATCCATAAATCTTACAAATTCTTGATCAAATTGCTCTCCGCAGATTTGCCATGCACGTTGAAAGTTCTCTCTTTTTGCATAGTCTTCCATGTATTGGCGCCACCCCTCCCATTGACGTTGTTTTATCTCTGTGGATTGATCTGCATACAAAAGATAGGCACGTTCAAGAATAGAAATGAGAATCGAGAACGCGATTAGTTCTTTTTTTTGTGTTTCAAAATTAGGGGATGAGTTATTTGATGGAGACACATCTGTGAATTGGTGAATTTTTTCATCTGGAACGTCAAATATATCCAATTCAGGGTGTTGCAAACAAAGGTACAGAAATTCCAGATATTTGTTGTCTAATGCGTCATAGGTGCCGTACTCGCGGTCTCGTTGCTCTTTTTGAATCGCTCGTTTGTATTGCAAAATAGCGATTGGAAACCCCAAAAAGACTGTTGCGTTGGCTAAAAATTCTACAACACTTTTCCAAAATTCGAAGTTCATAAAAACCTCCTTGAAAATTCATTGTAAAGCATTGTTTGGGGAAATCGAGAGAGCAATCTCGCACATAATGTGTTTACGTTCGAAGTGTTTGTTGGTTGCTGGAGGACGTAAACAGTTTACTGCCACAGACGATGGCTCGCAAAATCGATATCGCATGGCTTGTCCTCCATCTTCAAGGCGATATAATGCTCGTCTGGATGCTGACGCAGCCCACTTTTGGAGCAATGGCGCTCCCCCTCTTGAAGTATCCAAAATCCAAAACAGGAAGGAGGAAAACCCTTGGCAGTCGAACTTACGTTGCCGAAATTGGGCTTTGATATGGAAGAAGGCGCCATTGCCGCGTGGCTGAAAAACGAAGGCGACCCCGTCAAAAAGGGCGAAGTGGTCGCCGAAGTTGAGACTGACAAAGCCACTGTGGAAATGGAAGCCCCTGCTGATGGTGTTCTTTTGAAGATTCTCGTTCCCGCTGGTCAGGTGGTGCCTGTCAATACGCCGGTGGCGCTGATTGGCGAACCGGGTGAAGCCGTTGAGACCGCGGCTGCCCCCACGCCTGCTGTTGCCGAAGAAACCGCGCCAACTCCTGAGCCGGCGCCCGCTTCTGCACCGGCGGTTGCACCTGCTGAAGAGGTCAAAGCCACCCCGGTCGCCCGCCGCCTTGCCGAAGAACACGGCGTGGATTTGAGCCGCGTGCAGGGCACCGGACCCGGCGGCCGTATCACCAAGGAAGACGTGCAGGCGCACCTGGAACAGGCTGATGAACCGCCACCGCCGGATGGCGTCAAAGCCAGCCCCGCCGCGCGTCGTCGCGCCCGCGAGTTGGGTGTGGATATTCGCCAGGTGCCGGGAAGCGGCCCTGACGGGCGTATCGTCATCCGCGATGTGGAAGCCTTTGCCGAACGCGCTGCGGCTGTGGTGGAAACACCCGCCCCAGCCCCGACGCCTGCGCCGACTGCGCCCACCGCACCGGTAGTGCCTGTTCAGCCCATTGGCGCGGCGGAAGAAATCCCCTTGACGCGCATGCGCCAGCGGATTGCCGAAGTTATGACGGCGAGCAAAGCACCCGTGCCGCACTTCTACGTCACGATGAGCATTGACATGGATGCGGCGATGGCGCTGCGTCAGCAAATCAATGCCACACTCGCCGACGAAGGTATCAAGGTCAGTGTCAACGATATGATTGTGAAAGCCGCTGCGCTGGCGTTGCGCAAATTCCCCAACATCAACGCCAGTTTTGCAGGCGACAAAATCATCCGGCATGGGGATGTCAACGTGGGGATTGCCGTCGCCGTCGAAAGCGGCTTGCTGACAGTGGTAGTGCGCAACGCCGACCAAAAATCGCTGAGCCAGATTGCCGCCGAAGCGCGCGCCAAGGTGCAACGCGCCCGCGAGGGCAAAGTCCAGCCTGACGATATCGGCGGGAGCACCTTCACCGTGAGCAATCTCGGCATGTACGGGGTGGATTCGTTCGTGGCGGTCATCACGCCGCCCGAAGCCGCAATCCTCGCCGTGGGCGGTGTGCAGAAAGTGCCTGTGGTGCGCAACGACGAAATCGTGGTGGGGCAGGTGCTCAAAGTTACTCTCTCCGCCGACCACCGCGTGACCGATGGCGCGGAAGCCGCCGAGTTTCTTGTGGAATTCAAGCGCTTGCTTGAAAACCCAATGCGCTTGATGCTCTAACCGTTGAAGCCAAGGCGGGGTCGTTCACAAGACCCCGCCTTTTTTATGCCGGCGTTGCTTTGAGCGCCTTTCGGCGTTTTGATAGGTGGGGCGATTGCGAGAATCCCCCGACTTCTGTACAATAAGCGCCGCACAAGCAACGGCGCTTGGTGTGAAATTCAGACAAGGAGGTTTGAATGACTGAATACGTGGCTCTTGATGCCCAAACCAAAAGCCTCGCGTTTGACCACCGCGAACTTGGCCTCTCTGATGATGATGTCCGCCGCATGTACGAACTGATGTTGCTCGGTCGCCGTTTTGATGAACGCTGTGAGATTCTGCAACGCCAGGGGAAAGCCCACTTCCACATTTCGGGGCAAGGGCAAGAAGCCGCCCAAATTGGCGCCGCGATGGCGTTCATCCCCGGCAAAGACTGGTTCCACCCCTACTACCGCGATCTGGCGCTGCTGCTTGCCATCGGCGTGCCGCCCCGCGAATTGATGCTGGGCTGGTTTGCCCGTGCAAACGACCCCGCCAGTGGCGGCCGCCAGATGCCGGCGCACTGGGGCTATCGCCCGCTCAACGTTGTGACGGCGTCTAGCCCTGTTTCGACGCAAATCCCACAAGCCGCTGGGATTGCCTACGCCCACAAACTGCGTGGCGAAGATGCCGTGACCTACGTCAGTTTTGGTGAAGGCGGTTCGAGCAAGGGTGATTTCCACGAAGGACTCAACTTCGCCGCCATCCACAAAGTGCCTGTGGTCTTTGTCTGCATGAACAACGGCTATGCCATCTCCGTTTCCGCGAACAAGCAGATGGCGATTGAAAACGTGGCGGATCGCGCCGCCGGCTATGGTATGCCCGGTGTGGTGGTGGACGGGCAGGATATGCTGGCGGTTTACAAAGTCATGAAAGAAGCGGTGGATCGTGCTCGCCGTGGAGAAGGTCCCACGCTCGTTGAATGCAAGACTGTCCGCCTCAAAGCCCACTCCTCGGATGACGACGACCGCCTCTACCGCTCCCGTGAAGAAATCGAACGCCTGCGCCAGGAAAAAGACCCCCTGGTGCGCGCCCGCGCCTATTTGCTGGAGCAAGGGCTGGCTGATGACGCCTGGTTCGAGGAAATCGAAAAGAAAGTCATGGATATCGTCAACGATGCCACCGATTGGGCTGAAGCCCAGCCACTCCCGCGTCCCGAAGATGCGATGAAACACGTCTACTGGGACCGCTAAGCCCACGATGATTTGGCAACCAAATGAAGGCGAGCAATGAGGCTCGCGGATGAGAGATTGGAGGAGTGAGAATGCCAGTGAAAAGTGTGCTTGAAGCGATTCACGACACGCTTTGGAACGCCATGGAAGCCGACGAGCGCGTGCTTGTCATGGGCGAAGACGTGGGCGCGAAAGGCGGGGTCTTTCGCGTCACCGCCGGTTTTCTGGAACACTTTGGTGAAGAGCGTGTCATTGATACGCCGCTCGCCGAGTTGGGGATTGTCGGTGTGGCGATTGGCATGGCGTTGAACGGGTTGTTGCCCGTTGCCGAAATCCAGTTTGCCGACTTCATTCACCCTGCCTTTGACCAGATTGTGAACGAAGCCGCCCGCATTCGCTACCGCTCCAACGGCAATTGGGAATGCCCCATGGTCATTCGTGCGCCCTACGGTGGAGGGATTCACGGGGCGCTCTATCACAGCCAATCAGTTGAAGGCTTTTTCACACACGTGCCGGGCTTGAAAGTTGTCGCGCCCAGCACTCCTTACGATGCCGCCGGCTTGCTCTGGTCGTCCATTCAGGACCGCGACCCGGTGCTCTTCCTCGAACACAAGAAGACCTACCGCCTCATCAAGGGCGAAGTGCCCGATGGTTTATTCAGCATTCCCATTGGCAAAGGCCAGATTGTGCGCGAAGGGGAAGATATCACCGTGATTTCCTACGGGATGATGCTCCACCACACGCTGGAAGCCGCCGAGCGCGTGGCAAAAGACGGTATCAGTGTCGAAGTGGTGGACCCGCGCACGTTGCGCCCGCTGGATGAAGACCTCATCCTCTCGTCGGTCAAGAAGACCAGCAAAGTGCTCATTGTTCACGAAGATAACGGCTTCATGGGCTTTGGCGCGGAAATCGCCGCCCTGATTGCCGACCAGGCGTTTGAGTGGCTGGATGGCCCGATCAAGCGGCTGTGTGGTCCCGAAGTGCCCGCCATGCCCTACAACGACCCACAAGAACACTGGTTCTTGCCCAACCCGGACAAAATTGAAGCCGCCATTCGCGATTTGGCAGCCTACTAATCCTGCAATGATGGGGGAAGAACGATGGCAACACCAATCAAAATGCCCCAATTGGGCGAAAGCGTAACCGAAGGAACGGTTGGCAAGTGGCTGAAAAAAGTCGGCGAGCATGTCGAAAAGTATGAGCCGCTGCTGGAAGTCATTTCCGACAAGGTGGATACCGAAGTGACGTCCACCGTGTCGGGTGTTGTGCTTTCGATTGAAGTGCCCGAAGGTGAAACCGTGCCGGTGGGCACAGTTTTGGCCTGGGTTGGCGAGCCGGGCGAAAAGCCGGGTGAGAATGGCAGCGCGCCTGCCGAAGCGCCCGCTGCACCCCAGCCCGCGGCGGCGTCAACTTCTGCGACGGCGCCCAAACCTGCGGCTGACAAGTCCGCCGCACAGCGCATTTCGCCAGTTGTGGCGCGCCTTGCCGCTGAACACAACATTGACCTTTCGCAAATTCAAGGCAGTGGGCGCGGTGGGCGCATTACCAAGAAGGACGTGTTGCGCTATCTCGAAGAACGCGAGAAAGCCGCCGCCCAGCCCGCACAACCTGCGGCGCCGCAACCCGCTGCACCACCGCCGCCAAAACCCGCGCCTGCACCTGAACCGCCCGCACCCTTGCCTATGACCACCGCCGCCGACGTGCCGTTGCCGTCCGGCGAGGGCGAATTGGTGCCGTTGACGCCGATGCGCAAGGCGATTGCCGAGCACATGGTGCGCAGCAAACATACATCCCCGCACGTGACGACCGTGCACGAAGTGGATTTGAGCCGCGTGGTGGCGCACCGCAACAAACACAAAGCCGCCTTTGCCGCCGAAGGCGTGCGCCTGACCTACACGGCGTACTTTGTCGAAGCGGTGGCGCAGACGTTGAAGAAGCACCCCATGGTCAACTCGACGTTTACCGACCAGGGGATTTTGCTCAAACGCGCCATCAACATTGGCGTGGCAACCGCCGTACAAGAGGGCAAAGGCTTGCTTGTGCCGGTGCTCAAACATGCCGACGAACTGAGCCTGAAAGGGATTGCCCGCGCCTTGGGCGACCTGACCGAGCGCGCCCGCTCCGGCAAACTCACGCCCGATGATGTGCAAGGCGGCACCTTTACCATCACCAACTACGGCACGAACGGCGCGATTATTGGCACGCCCATCATCAACCAGCCCCAAGCGGCTATTTTGGGCGTAGGGGCGATGCAGAAGCGCGTTGTGGTGGTGGAGCAAGACGGCATGGATGCCATCGCCATTCGCCCCATGGCCTACCTGACCTTGACCTTCGACCATCGCATTCTCGATGGCGCCGCCGCCGACGCCTTCATGCGCGATTTGGTCGCCTACTTGCAAAACTATCCGCTGTAATCGTGACATGCGACGCCCCCACTCGTGTTGGTGTGAGTGGGGGCGTCGGTTTTTGACGTTTGTTTGACGAATGCCCTACGCATACGATACAATGCACCCGTCTTCGTCCAGCAGCCCATTTGCAAGTCCTGCAACATGTACCCAGCCGTCCTTTCAAACTTTTGGGATGTCCCGCTTCGGCGGAAACAATCGAGGCTACCAAACAAACACGTGAAAGGAGAGGGAGGCTTATGAAACGGCGCGAATTCCTGGAACTGGCGGCGAAAGGCGCCCTTGGCGTTGGTGCGCTTGGATTGGTGGGGTGTAATGCCCAACAATCTGGAAGCACTGAAAACGCGCAGGAAATCCAGCAGGAAGCAGCCAACGACAACGCGTTGCCGGAATTGGAATGGCAAATGGCAACGTCGTGGCCCCCGTCGCTGGACACGATTTATGGCGGGGCGGTTATCTTCGCTGAACGTGTGACTGAATTGACGGGGGGGAAATTCCGCATTCAGGCGCGTGCGGCGGGTGAACTCGCGCCGGGGCTCCAGGTGCTTGACGTTGTCGCGCAGGGGGCTGTGCCGATTGGCCACACGGCATCGTACTACTATGTCGGCAAGACGCCGGCGGTCGCGTTTGGTACGTCGGTGCCGTTTGGGTTGACGGCTCAGCAACAAAACGCCTGGCTGTATGAAGGTGGTGGCCTCGATTTGCTGCAAGAACTCTATCGCGAACGCTTCAATGTCATTCAATTCCCGGCGGGGAACACCGGCGTGCAAATGGGGGGCTGGTTCCGCAAGGAAATTAGCACGCCTGATGACATGCGCGGTTTGAAGATGCGTATTCCCGGCTTGGGCGGGCAGGTGATGGACCGCCTGGGCGTGACGGTGCAGGTGTTGCCTGGTGGCGAAATTTTCCAGGCGTTGCAAACCGGGGCGATTGACGCCGCCGAGTGGGTGGGTCCTTACGACGACGAAAAACTGGGCTTGCACAAAGCCGCCAAGTTCTACTACTACCCCGGTTGGTGGGAACCCGGCCCAACGCTGGAAGTGCAAGTCAACCTGGATGAGTGGAACAAACTTCCCGATGTGTATAAAGCCGCCATCCGCACGGCCGCCTTTGAAGCCAATATGGTGATGCTGGCGCGCTACGATGCCCGCAACAATGAAGCGTTGCAGCGCTTGCTCAACGAAGGCGTCGAATTGCGCCCGTACAGCGATGAGATTTTGAAAGCGGCTGAAGAAGCGGCCTTCTCGTTGTATGATGAATTGTCGCAACAGGACGCCGACTTCAAGAGCATTTTCGAGCAGTGGAAGCAATTCCGCGAAGGGATTTACCGCTGGCACAGCACCAACGAAGTCTCGTTTGCGAAGTATTACAGCAAGCCGTTTACTGGCTAATCGGCTGGAGACGAGCAAAGGCGGCAACCATGCGTTGCCGCCTTTTTTGCTTTCTGGAGGTATTGTGAGAGGGTTTGGCGCACCTGAACACTTCTAGTATACTCCCACTGTGTATCAATCAAATGCAAGGAGGCATATCATGGCAATCAACGCACGCGTCTCTTTCAAAGGTGGGATGAAATTTGAAGGTACGGCGAATTCAGGCCACACCGTGCTGATGGACGCCGCCGAGGGGAAATTGGGTGGCGAAAACGCCGGTTTCCGTCCCATGGAGTTGATGGCGATTAGCATGGGGGGGTGTACCGGCATGGATGTGGTGTCGTTGTTGCGTAAAATGCGCCAGGACTTTACCGATGTGCAAATTGAAATCAACGCTGAGCAGCGCGAGGAGCACCCCCGCCACTTTGTCAAGGTCGAATTGGTGTATCATGTGTGGGGGCGCAATCTCGATCCGGCGAAGGTGGAAAAGGCTGTCTCACTCTCCTACGAACGCTATTGCCCGGCGATTGCCACAGTGCGCCATGTAGCTGAAATCGTGTACCGTGTTGAGATTCACGAAGTGGCTTGAAAGCCTTGAAGGGTGAGGGGCGCTATGCCGAACGAGATTTGCTACACGCCAATTGGCTTCGTTGAAAATGAATTTGAGACGTGGACGCCTGTGGATGTTTTGCGCAATACGACCATGCGCATTGTTCTCAACCCGGATGTTGTGGATGGGTTGCTCGGCATGGCGCCCGGCATGTATATCGTGGTGCTCTTTCATTTTCACCAGATTGATGAAGTTCGCTTGCAGCTGCATCCCCGCGACGACCCTGAACAACCGTTGCGCGGTGTTTTTGTGACGCGCACGCAGTATCGCCCCAACCCAATTGGGATGACGGTGGCGCAGGTCGTCGCCGTTGAAGGCAATGTGATAACGGTTCGCGGTTTGGATGCATTGAATAGAACGCCTGTGCTTGACATAAAACCATTTGTCAGCGATTTCGATACGGCAGTGGATTTCTTCTGAGAAGGGGCGCGCCGCGGTGAGGGGAAAAGCAAACCAGCCGGGTTTTGACGCCCGGCTGGTTTTTGCGTGGGAAGGAGGCCTGCTTTACAGGTCCAGGTTTTCAATCACCCCGGCGGCGCCCATACCGCCGCCAATGCACATGGTCACCAGCCCATAGCGGGCTTTGCGGCGGCGCAATTCGTTGATGATTTGCACCGTCAGTTTGGCGCCGGTGCAGCCCAACGGGTGCCCCAATGCAATCGCGCCACCGTTGACGTTGACCTTTTCGAGCGGCATTTCCAGCTGGCGAATGACCGCCAGCGATTGAGCGGCAAAGGCTTCGTTCAGCTCAATGAGGTCAATGTCGTCCATGGTCAGGCCGGCGCGTTTGAGCGCTTTGGGCACCGCCGCTACCGGACCAATCCCCATGATCTCAGGCGGCACACCGCCGACCGAGAAGCTCACCACGCGGGCAATCGGCTTCAGCCCCAGTTCTTCGGCTTTTTCGCGCGTCATCAGCAACACTGCCGCCGCGCCGTCGCTGGTTTGCGAGGAGTTCCCCGCGGTGACTGTGCCGTCGGCGCGGAAGACGGGGCGCAAGCGTGCCAGTGCTTCCAGGCTGGTATCGCGGCGTGGGCCTTCGTCGGTGTCAAAGACTTTTGTGCGCACCACGCGCTCGCCGTCGGGGGTCACGCTGACCTCTTCGACCTCGACGGGCACGATTTCATCTTTGAACTTGCCTTCGTCAATGGCTTTGATCGCCAACTGGTGGCTGCGATAGGCGAATTCGTCTTGCTCTTCGCGGCTGATGCCGTACTTTTCAGCGACTTTTTCCGCCGTCAACCCCATGCTGATGAAGGCTTCGGGGTAGTGCAGCGCCAGGTGCGGGTTGGGGGCGAAGTAATGCCCTGTCATGGGCACCATGCTCATGCTTTCCACCCCTCCCGCAATAACCACGTCGGCGCTCCCGAATTCGATGGCTTGCGCCGCCATGGCGATGGTTTGCAACCCGCTGGAGCAGAAGCGGTTGACGGTGATGCCGGCCACGCTGTGCGGCAACCCCGCCCGCATGACGGCAACGCGCCCGATGTTCAACCCTTGTTCGCCTTCGGGCATGGCGCACCCCATGATAACGTCTTCGATTTCGGCGGGGTCGAGCTGGGGCACGCGTTCCAGCAAGCCCTTCAGCACGTCGGCGGCGAGATCATCCGGCCGCTTGGTGCGCAACGAACCGCGGGGCGCTTTGCCCACTGCGGTGCGAACGCCAGCGACAATCACTGCTTCTCGTTTGCTCATAGGTTCACTCCCTTCGTTCACACCTGTTCGTTGTCAATGTTAGTTGCGCAGCGGTTTGCCCGTTTGCAGCAGGTGCATGATTCGTTCGAGCGTCTTTTGTTCGCCTGTCAGCGAGAGGAAGGCTTCGCGTTCAAGGTCGAGGATGTATTGCTCGGGCACCCACTGCGGACGGTCGAGGTCGCCGCCGCTGAGGACATACGCCAGTTTGCGCGCGATGTGCGCGTCGTATTCGCTGATGTAGTGGCCTTCCAGCATGCCGTAGATGGCGGTGTGCAGTGCCGCCAGGCCGCGCTTCCCAAGTGCATAGACGCGGGCGGTTTCGCGTGCCGGTGGTACGTAGCCACGCGCCACCAATTCGAGCACGGCTTTTTTCGCTTCGCCGATGCGGTAGCGGTCGTTCATCACCACGCGGTCGCAGGGCGAAAGGAAGCCGAGTTCGCGACCATGCACGGCGCTACGGGCAACGGTTGCCATGCCGATGGTTTCAAACACTTTGCGCAGGAAGGGGAAGGGGTCAACGTACTGGGTATCCTGCACGGCAGGGTTGACAACGCGGCGGAGCATTTCTTTGCACCCACCACCGGCGGGAATCAACCCCACACCCAGTTCAACAAGGCCAATGTACGTTTCCGCCGAGGCGACCATCAAATCGCCGTGCATGGCGACTTCGGCGCCGCCGCCCAGCGTCAAACCGTGTGGTGCGGTCACAACGGGTTTGGGCGCAAAACGGAAGCCCATGAGCAGGTCTTGCAGGTTCTTGACGGCTTGTTCAATCTGGTCGAATTGCTTGGACGCCGCCGCCATCCCAATCATGGCGACGTTGGCGCCTGCGGAGAAGTTTTCGCCCTGGTTGGCGACAACCAGCCCCACCCACTCGTCTTTTTCGAGCAGATCGAGCGCGCGGTAGCCCATTTCGGCGATGGCGTCATCGAGGGCGTTCATCTTGCTGTGGAATTCGAGCAAGAGCACGCCGTCGCCCAGGTCAATCAGGCTGGCGCTATCGTTGCGGGCGAGTTCCTTGCCGCTGTGCCGCAGCGCATTCAGGTTGACCACGCGGGCGTCGTTTTCGATGGGCTTGTAGGTCTTTTCGTAGAGGTCGTAGTAGGCGACATTGTCGCCTGCTTCCCACTGGTAGAAGGATTCGTAGCCGGCGGCGAGCATTTCCTTCACCCAGTCGGCGACCACATGCCCGCGCTGTTCGGCCAGTTCAGCCACGTAGCGCGTGCCGATGAGGTCCCACAACTCGAACGGACCACGCTCCACGCGGAAGCCCCAGCGCATGGCGCGGTCAACGTCAATGATGCGGTCGGCGATTTCGGGCACACGGCGGCTGGCGTAGGTGAGCATGGCCAGCGTGGTTTCGGTGATGAATGTTGCGCCACGGTCTTCATCGGCGGCGGCGAAAATCTGGCGGAAGCGTTCGCCGATGTCTTCGATTTTGCGCACCTTGCCGACGATGTCGAAGCGCGGGTTCTTGGGTTCTTCGTATTCGAGCGTTTGCAGGTTGATGGGCCAGAAGCGTTTCTTCTTGTCGGGGTTGTCGGTCTTCTTGTAGAAGCCTTGCCCGGTCTTGTTCCCCAGCCAGCCGCGGCGCACCATTTCAGCCAGCGGCTCAGGCACTTTGAAGTATTCGCGCATTTCGTCGTCGGGCACGGCTTTGTAGAGGTTTTCGGCAACGTAGTTCCAAACGTCAATCCCCACTAGGTCCGCCAGCCGGAAGGTTGCCGTTTTCGGGTTGCCGATGATGGGTCCGGTCAGCGTGTCCACTTCTTCGACGGTGTAGCCATGTTGCAGAGCGTAGTGGACGCGGTATTGCCCGGCGAATGTCCCAATGCGGTTGGCGATGAAGTTGGGCGTATCTTTGGCGATGACCACGCCTTTGCCGAGGATGTTTTCGGCAAACCAGGTGATGCGTTCGACCACCGCGGGATCAGTGTCGGGGGTGGGGATGACTTCAAGCAGGTACATGTAGCGCGGCGGGTTGAAGAAGTGCGTGCCCAGGAAGTGCGCGCGGAAGTCGTCGCTGCGCCCCGCGGCAATCTTGTGAATGGGAATGCCGCTGGTGTTGCTGCTCACGATGGCGTCGGGTTTGCGGGTCGCTTCGACACGCGCCATCAAATTCTGCTTGATTTCCAGATTCTCGATGACGGCTTCGACAATCCAATCCCCCTCGGCAACCCACTCCCAGTTGTCTTCAAAGTTCCCGACGGTAATGAGGTCGAGCACTTTTTCGCTGAAAAGGGCGGGTGGGTTGCTCTTCTTGATGCGCTCCAACCCCGCGTTGACGATGCGGTTGCGCACTTCGGGCGATTCGAGCGTCAGCCCTTTGGCTTCTTCTTCGGGTGTCAGCGAGGTGGGTGCAATGTCGAGCAGGTAAACGGGGATGCCTGCGTTGGCAACGTGAGCGGCAATACCGCCCCCCATCGTGCCAGAACCGAGAACGACCACGCGACGGATTGGTTTAGGCATAGGTCTTCTCCTCTGTGTCCCTGTGGTTGACGGTTGAACGACGAACGACGTTTGTTGTTCGGCGATGTGAGGGGAAACCAAACAATCGTTTGGTTGATAGTATGCCTGAGAATGGCGTTGGCGTCAAGTCGGTGTGTTGGGCGTGGTGAGCACGGGGTGCTTTTGGTGTTTCTAATGGTGTATATAAAATTTCGTGTAGCCAAAAATCTATCCCAACAACAATAAACAACCAAAGTTAACATAAAAAACCAACCGGTCGCGCCACGCGATCGCATCGCATTGCAGAGGCATTTTATGAAGACATTGCTATGCCTCTAAAACTTATTCTGTGCTATACTTTTCCAAGCCAACAAAACCAAGAAAGCGGTGAGCAGTATGAACATGAAAAAAGACCCTTACGGAAACATTGACGTGATTGTCGTCGGTGGGGGACTTGCTGGCTCAGAAGCAGCCTGGCAGCTCGCCCAGCGCGGCGTGCGCGTGGCACTCTACGAAATGCGCCCCGTCAAATCAACTCCCGCCCACGTAACAGACCGCCTGGCGGAACTCGTTTGCAGCAACTCCTTAGGCGCACAAATGATTGACCGCGCCTCAGGACTTTTGCAAGAAGAAATGCGCCGCATGGGCTCACTTATCCTCGCCGCCGCCAACAAAGCCGCTGTTCCTGCGGGCGGTGCATTAGCCGTTGACCGCGAAGTCTTCGCCGAAACCGTTACACGCTTGCTCAGCGAACATCCCCTCATTGAAATTCGACGCGAGGAAGTCACTCGCATCCCAACCGAACGCCCAACAATCATTGCAACGGGACCACTCACAAGCGAAGCTCTGGCTGAAGACATCAAGCGCATTACCGGCGAGGAATACCTTTACTTTTACGACGCTATGGCGCCCATCGTCGAAGCTGATTCAATTGACATGAGCATTGCCTTTCGTGCTTCCCGCTACGGGCGAGGCGAACAAGAAGAAGGCGACTACATCAACTGCCCCATGACAGAGGAAGAATACAAAGCCTTCGTCAAAGCCTTGCTTGAAGCCGAGACTATTCAGCTACGTGACTTTGAACGCGAAGACCCAAAATTCTTTGAGCGTTGCTTGCCCATTGAGGAAATGGCACGCCGCGGCGAGCAAACGCTTGCCTTTGGTCCCATGCGCCCCGTAGGGCTCATTGACCCACGCACAGGTGAACAACCCTACGCCGTCGTGCAACTCCGCCAAGACAACATCGCCGGCACGCTGTACAACATGGTTGGCTTCCAGACCAACCTCAAATGGGGCGAACAAGCGCGCGTTTTCCGCATGATTCCCGGCTTGCAAAACGCCGAATTTGTCCGCATGGGGCAAATGCACCGCAACACATTCATCAACTCGCCCGTGTTGCTGGAACCAACCATGCAGTTCCGCAAACGCCCCGACCTCTTCTTCGCCGGGCAAATCACAGGCGTGGAAGGATACGTCGGCAATGCAGGCACCGGTTTAGTTGCAGGTATCAATGCCGCGCGGCTTGTGCAAGGTAAAGAGCCCATCGTGCTCCCACGGGAAACAATGCTTGGGGCGCTCTGCTGGTACGTCACACACGCCGACCCCAAAGAGTTCCAACCAATGAAAGCCAATTTTGGCATTCTGCCGCCACTTCCCAAGCGCATCCGCAACAAACGCAAGCGCAACGAAGCCTACGCCAAGCGCGCTCTTGAAACATTGGAGACCATCCTGCCCGAAATCCAACCCGTACCGACAGACCACATCATCACCGGGAGCGAAGTCTCCAACCCGCAGGAGTAACTGCATGCAAGATTGGCGCACGCTCCTCGTCGCTCTGACACTGACCTTGAGCCTGGCAGTTGGCTGCCAGGCTCAACCATCTTCTCCACCTCGTCCCAAAACGTTCGATAGCGAGCGCGCGCTCGCATACGCCAACCAACAATGCGCATTTGGACCACGCCCAACCGGTTCACCCGCTATTCAAAAAACGCGCGCCTGGTTGCGTGAGACCCTTGAAGCGCAAGGCTGGAGCGTTCGCGAACAACGTGGTACATTCCGCGGCGTCGAAATCGTCAACCTTGTTGCCACACAAGGCGCAGGACGGCCTATCCTCATTGGTGCGCACTACGACACCCGCCCCCGCGCCGACCGCGACCCCGCCAACCCAGAAGGCTGGATTTTAGGAGGGAACGACGGCGCCAGCGGTGTCGCCGTTCTGCTCGAACTCGCAACAGTGCTCGATGTTCCTGACAACCTGCAAGTACAGCTCGCTTTTTTCGACGCTGAAGACCGCGGCGACATTGACGGCTGGCCTTTCTCCGTTGGCGCCGAACAATTTGCCGCAAACCCGCCCACACCACAGCCAGAAGCCGTCATCATCCTTGACATGATTGGCGACCGCGATTTGCAAATCTACCGCGAACGCAATTCCGACCCCACCCTCACCGATACACTCTTCAACATTGCCGACGAACTCGGGTATCTCGACAACGGCTTCTACAACGAACCCCGCTGGACCATCATTGACGACCACCTTCCCTTCATTCAACGTGGCATCCCCGCTGTTGACCTGATTGACTTCGATTACCCTGCATGGCACACGATGGACGATACCTGCGAACAGCTCAGCGCCGAAAGCCTTCACAAAGTCGGACGCGTTATTGAAACGTGGGTGGAACGCGGCGCACCATACGCGCTCGAACAATAAAAAAAGCCCCGCCGGTATCCCCAGCGGGACTTCCATGCATTGCAAAACCTGCTCTCACAGCGGTTCGACCGCCACAGCACAGACCTTGTAATCCGGAATTTTCGCTTGCGGGTCAAGAGCGTCAATCGTCAACTCGTTCGCCGCAGCCTCTGCAAAGTGGAACGGGATAAACACCACACCACGCGGCGAGCGCGCCGTCACCGCTACCCGCACAACAATCTCGCCACGCCGCGAGCGCACCCGCACACGCTCACCATGCTTGACCCCCAACATAGCGGCATCCTCAGGGTGAATTTCCACCGTCGCCTCAGGGTAAATGTCATCAAGCTTGGAGCGCCGTGTCAGCGTGCCGCCATGCCAGTGGTAGAGCACACGCCCTGTTGAAAGAATGAAGGGGTATTCGTCATCAGGCAACTCAGCTGAGGGGCGATACTGCAAAGGCACAAACTGCCCCCGTCCGCGTGGGAATGTTTCAGCGAACAAATAGGGTGAACCGGGATGGTCGGGCGTTGGGCATGGCCAGTGAACACCCCCCTCGCGAGCAATACGCGCATACGAAATCCCCTGGAAGGGCGGCGTCAGCCGAGCCATCTCATCCCAAATCTCCTCAGGCGACGCAAAAGCAAAACCGGCACTCCTGGCACGCCCCAATTTCTGCTCAACCCGACGCGCCAACTCACACAAAATCACCCAATCATCCCGCGCATCCCCCGGTGCAGGCACCGCCCGACGTACACGCTGCACTCGCCGGTCCGAATTCGTAAACGTCCCATCCTTTTCAGCAAAACTGGTCGCAGGCAACAAAATATCGGCGTAAGCTCCTGTTTCGTTCAGGAAAATATCCTGCACCAACAAAAACGGTAAATTCTCAATGATATGCCGCGCATGCCGCAAATTCGGCTCACTCATCATCGGGTTTTCACCCATGACATAAAACGCCACAATATCGCCCGCCTCAGCGGCAAACGCCATCTCCATCGTCGTCAAGCCGGGTTGGGGATTGAGCGACACCCCCCACGCCGCCTCAAACCGTTCTCGCACAGCATCATCGTCAACCCGTTGATAACCGGGGAACACATTGGGTAACCCACCCGAATCAGAGCACCCCTGCACGTTGTTCTGCCCACGCAACGGATTGAGCCCAGTGCCTGGACGTCCAACATGCCCCGTTAGCAACGCCAGATTGGCAAGCGCCAGCGCATTCTCAGTCCCGTGGACGCTTTGGCTAATCCCCATGCCCCAGTAAATCGCCCCTGCCTTGGCGGTTGCATAAAGCCGCGCCGCTTCCCGAATATGCTCAGCAGGCACGCCTGAAATACGCTCCGCCCACTCCGGCGTACATTCCATAATGGCTTCAGCGTATGCCTCAAAGCCTTCTGTACGCGCCTCAATGAACGCGCGGTTATACAACCCCTCCGATACAATCACCTGCGCCATCGCCTGAAAGACCGCCACATCCGTGCCGGGACGCTGACGCAGCCACAACGTAGCAAACTGCGTCATCTCAATGCCGCGTGGGTCCACGACAATCAACTTCGCGCCGTTGTGAACCACCGCCTCGCGCATGAACGTGCTGATGACGGGGTGAGTTTCGGTTGTGTTGGAACCTGTCACGATGAAAACATCGAGGTGCTTCATCTCGGCAATCGAATTCGACATAGCGGACGAACCGATTGCCGTTTGCAACGCCACCACCGACGCCGCATGGCAAAGCCGCGCACAATGGTCAATGTTGTTCGTCCCCAAGACAGCCCGCACAAACTTCTGGAAGACATACGTATCTTCGTTGGTTGCCTTTGCCGAGCAGAAGGTGCCAATCGCATCTCCCCCACGTGTGCGTACAATCTCCGCGAACTGTTCCGCCGCCAGGTCAAGGGCTTCATCCCACGTCGCTTCACGAAAACCGTCCAGCCCCATAGGATGCCGCGGCAGCACGCCAAACTCTTTGCGAATCAGCGGCGTGGTAAGCCGCGAGGGATGGTGAACAAAATCAGTGCCAAAACGCCCCTTGACACACAAACGCCCTTCATTGGGCGCGATATCAAACGGCGCACTCACACGAAAAATGCGCCCCTGACGCACATGCAAATCAACCTGACACCCCACACCGCAGTAGGGGCACGTTGTCCGAACCATCTGCTCGGCTGAGAGCATACCTCTTCCTCCTTTCGCGCCCAGACGCTACAAGGCACTCCCTACTTTGCCGCCACCTCATCATCCGGTGCAGATACCTGCACCTCGTCGAGCCATTCGACGACACCAGTCCCCAGATGATAGAGCGCCGGCAAAATGTGCAGGCGTCCATCCGCCACTGCCTGAGCAATCGCTTCACTACGGGCGGGAAGTTCCGCCACCACGCGGCGTGCATGCACCATCACCACTTCATCCACCGAATCCGTTTCAGCCGCCTCAACTGACGGCTGAATGGCATCCACCAGCGCCTCCAAAGCAGGAGTAAGCACATTGCCTTGCACGGCGGCTTGTACAGCACCACACTGTGTATGCCCCAGCACAATCACCAGCGGCGTTTGCAATGCCAGCACAGCATACTCGATACCCGCCAGCGCATACGTATCGGGAATGTTGCCGGCGCTACGCACCACAAACAGGTCGCCTACCCCCTGGTCGAACACAACCTCAGGCGGCACACGCGAGTCAGCGCATCCCAGCACCACCGCCTTGGGGGATTGCCCACGCGCCAACCTCATGCGAGTGGCTTCATCCTGGCGGGGGTGGCGCAATGCGCCTTCCATAAAACGCCGGTTGCCTTGCTTCAAGTCGCGCAAAATGGCGTGAATATCCATCTGGCTCACTCCTCTTTTCGGCGTTGTTTGCGTTTGCGTTTCTCTTGATGAAGCGCTTCAAATGAAACGCCTTGTTCCAGCAAATACTCATCCAGTCCCTTCAACGCCCCTGTGGGACAAACCCCCACGCAGTTCCCGCAAAACACACACGTCGTTTCAGGCATAGGCGCGTTGAAAAAGGTCGCAATATGCGTGTGAAAACCACGCCCACCAAGCGAAAGCGCATACGTGAATTGCATATCATCACCGCAGGCTTGCACACAGCGCCAGCAAAGAATGCACTTCTCGTAATCGCGCACGTAGAAGGGGTTGTCATCGTAGAAAGGTGCTTCACGCCGCGCGCCGTCTGCAAAGCGCTGTGCATCCACACCTAGTTGCGCATCATACCGCACAACCTCAGGCGTTTCACTCAGATCAACCGCCGAGTGAAGCAATTCCAGAATGGTACGCCGCGCCCGTTGCACACGCTCGCTTGCTGTATGAATCACCGCCCCTTCGCGCACCTGCGCCACACAGGCGGGCACAAGCGTGCGCGCCCCTTCCCACTCCACCACACACAAGCGGCAGACGGTAGGCGGCGTCATGTGTGGGTGGTAGCAGAGCCGTGGGATTTCAATGCCCAGTTGCTCCGCCGCCTGCAAAACAGTTGTGCCGGCGGGAACCTGCACGCTTTGACCGTCAATCGTCAAAGTGATTGTTGACATAAACACACCTCACACAATCTCATACCCACGCAACTGCACCCAACTCGCAATGGCCGACGCTGCCGTTTGTCCCAAACCGCAAATCGAGGCGTCGCGCATTGTCGCCGCAAGGTCGTTGAAGCGGGGAAGGTCTTCCATCAGAACACGCCCCGCTGCTTGCCAGCGCTGGACCATCTCCCATTGGCGCTGTGTTCCCAACTGGCAGGGGTAGCACTTCCCACACGATTCATGCGCGAAGAAGCGCCCAATACGTGCCAGCACATCCAGCATGGGGACGCGGTCATCAAAGACAATCACCGCGCCCGAGCCGAGTGTTGCCCCAATCGCGCGCAAGGCGGATGGCGTGAGTGGGGTATCCAGCGCGTCGGGCGATATAAACGTGCCCGCCGCTCCCCCCAGCAGAATCGCTTGCACATTGCGCCCGTCAGCAACGCCCCCCGCCATCGTGAGCAACTCGCGAAGCGTTGTTGTCATGGGGGCTTCATAGACACCCGGACGCGCCACATTGCCGCTCACGCAGAACAATTTTGGACCAGGGGCGTCCTCATTTCCAATCTGGCGAAACCACGCCGCCCCATGCTGGACAATATGCGGCACATTGGCAAGCGTTTCCACGTTGTTGATGACGGTCGGCTTGCCAAACAACCCCTTCTCAGTTGGGAACGGTGGCTTCTGGCGAGGCATGCCGCGTTTTCCTTCGATACTTTCAAAAAGCGCCGTCTCTTCCCCGCAAATATACGCCCCCGCACCACGACGCACCTCAATATCGAACGCAAACCCGCTTCCCAGCACGTTCTCGCCCAAATAACCGGCCGCACGCGCCTGTGCCACAGCGTTTTGCAGTCGCTCAAACGCTTCGCGGTATTCACCGCGCACGTAGATGAACCCTTTTTGCGCCCCAATCGCATACCCGGCTATGGTCAGCCCCTCAACAATTGCGAAAGGGTCGCCTTCCATCAGCACACGGTCTTTGAACGTACCCGGCTCACTCTCATCAGCGTTGCAGACCACGTAGCGCGTGCGTTCCGACTGACGTGCGGCGCTTTCCCACTTTACCCCGGTGGGGAACGCCGCACCGCCACGCCCAAACAACCCTGACGCTTTGACCTCGGCAATGACGGCTTCCGCCCCCACATCCAAGGCGCGGCGCAGTGCCGCATACCCGCCGTCCGCCTCATACGCGGCAAGGTCATCGGGGTCAACCCGTCCGACGCGGCGGAGCAACAGGCTTGCTGCATCACTAACCACGTCCGGCGGGGGAGCAGGCGTATCACCAAGCAACGCCGCTTGCACGTTTTCGGGCGTCAGCTCACCCACCGGCACGAATCCACGCAACGCAGCCGGCGCACGATCGCACTGTCCCAGGCAGGGGTGAACCTCAAGCGTAAAGCGTCCATCAGGGGTTGTTTCGCCCGGCTGAATGCCGAGCAAGCGGCTGCACGCCTCCACCACAGCGGCGCTCCCACGCGCAAAACACGCGACATCATCGCACACGCGGAGCACGAGTTTGCCAGTGGGCGTCGTGTACAGAAGCGCGTAAAACTCCACAACACCGTACACGTCCGCCAGCGGAACACGCAACGCCTGACCAATCGCAGCGCACGCATCGGGGGGCAACCAGCCTATACGCTCTTGTGTCTCAATGAGGCAGGGAAGCAAGCCGGCGCGCCCATACGGTTTCCAGCGGTCGAGGATATCGTCGAGTGCCACTCTCGCAGATTCGAGCATACATGCCTCCCAGCGGCTTTTGAACGGGGACGAGTGTGCCAAGTATACGAAAAGCCACTTTGAAAGACAAGCCTCGAACAAACCTTGTTGCCAGCGCCAGAGTGCGTATAATCGGACCGCCCAAGAGAGGAAATCAACACCCATACCAGGTGCAACGAAGGAGCAATACCATGACGACCAAACCCGCACGTGTTCGCTTCGCGCCCAGCCCAACCGGCTATTTGCATGTTGGCGGGGCGCGCACCGCTCTGTTTGACTGGTTGCTGGCACGCAAAACCGGCGGTCAGTTCATCCTGCGCATTGAAGACACCGACCGCAAGCGCTATGTCCCCGATTCTCTCGAAGACATCAAAGAAAATTTGCGCTGGTTAGGCTTGCAGTGGGATGAAGGCCCCGACGTTGGCGGCCCCTATGGTCCTTATTTCCAGAGCGAACGCCTGGAACACTACCGCCGCGCCGCAGAAGACCTCATCGCCAAAGGATGGGCGTACCGCTGCTACTGCACGCCTGAGCGACTTGCCGAAGTCCGCGAAGCACAACAAAAAGCGGGCAAAGCCCCCGGCTACGACCGTCATTGCCGCTTCCTGAGCGATGAAGAGCGCGCCCAACTGGAAGCCGAAGGGACGCCCTACGTGGTACGCCTCAAAGTGCCGCTGGAAGGCGAAACCGTTGTGAATGACCTCATCCGCGGCGAAATTCGCTTTGAGAACAAAACGCTTGAGGACGTGGTCTTGCTCAAAAGCGACGGCTACCCCACCTACCACCTCGCCGTGGTGGTGGACGACCATTTGATGAACATCACCCACGTGCTGCGCGGCGATGAGTGGATTCCCAGCGCCCCCATCCATGTCATGTTGTACGAAGCCTTTGGGTGGGAACAACCGCAGTGGGTGCATTTGCCGCTCATTCTCGACCCCAGCGGCAAAGGGAAATTGAGCAAGCGCAAAAAGAAGAATCCCGACGGTACCGAAAGCGAAAACATGACACTCGTCCGCGAGTTTCGCGAAGCGGGCTACCTGCCCGAAGCCATGTTCAACTTTATCGCTCTGCTTGGTTGGGCGTACAGCGGCGATGAAGAGATTTTCACGCCTGAACAAGCCATTGCGAAATTCGATTTGAAGGACATCAAAAAATCGCCGGCAGTGTTCTCCTACGAAAAACTTGAATGGATGAACGGCGTGTACATCCGCAAATTGTCGCCTGAAGAGTTGGCGGAACGCATTGTGCCCTTTATGCAAAAAGCCGGCTTGAACGTCACCGCTGAGCAGTTGGTGCCGCTGGTGCCGGATATCCAGGAACGCATCAAGACCCTCGCCGAAGCGCCCGATATGCTCGATTTCTTCTTCCGCGACATCGAAACACCGGCGCCCGAAGCGCTCATCCCCAAGAAGTTGGACGCCGAGGGGACACGCCGCGCGTTAGAAGCCGCGCGCGCTGTGCTCGCCGAAGTTGAATGGACGCATGACGCGATTGAAGCCGCCTTGCGGCAACTGGCGAAAGACCTTGGCTTGAAGGCGGGGCAACTGTTCCAGCCAATCCGCATCGCCATCACCGGCAAGCGCGTGGCACCGCCCTTGTTCACCACGATTGAACATCTGGGACGCGAGCGCGTTCTCGAACGCCTGGACCGAGCCATTGCTGTTTTGTAACTGTTTTGTAAGAACCAAAAGCGGGGGTTGATATACCAACCCCCGCTTGCTTTCTTCCCGGCACACCAACCCTTGAACAAGGAGCCTGCACAATGTCGGACAGAGACACATTGCTTTCCACCCTACTCAACCGCCGCCCTTCGCCGCTTGGCGAGATGATTCCCGAACCGTTCGTCGTACCCCAGTACGATGGATACAGCGTGGCGAACGCCACGGCAACCTTGGGCGCCATCCTCGGCGTACCACTCGGCACTATGCCCCCGCTTGACACAGCCTACTGGCACTCCTTGCTGGCTGACGGCGTGGACCGCATCATCTTCCTCATAGTGGACGCGCTCGGCTGGCAACGCATGGAGCAGGCGCTGGCGGAAGACACCCAAACCGCCGCCTGGTTGGATGAACAAGGCGCACTTGTCCGCCCCATGACGGCGCTCTTCCCCAGCACCACCACCGCTACGACACTCTCACTCTGGACAGGCGTCCCGCCGGCGCAGCATGGCATCCTGGGCTACTTGCAATGGTTGCGCGAGTTTGGCATTGTCGCCAACATGATTGGGCTCAAGCCCTGGCTGGGCGCGTTTGACGGCACACTCATTGACGCAGGTCTCGACCCCGCCAACGCTATTCCTGTGCGCAACATCGGGCATACGTTGCTCGCTTTTGGCGTCGAAACGCACATCCTCATCGGGGCGCACATTCTCAACAGCGGCCTCAGCCAGATTACGTTCAACGGCTTACCCAAAGAACGCATGCACGGTTATGCCAGTTTGGGCGATTGTGTGTCGCTCGTCCGCGAGATAGCCGAAAAGACGGCTGGGCATCGCGCTCTCATTGGCGTGTATTGGCCTGATTTTGACACATTGAGCCACATCCATGGTCCCGCCCCGCGCCATTGGGACGCCGAGTGGGCTATGTTCGCCTACATGCTGCGCACCCAACTGGTCGAAGCCCTCTCGCCATCAGCGCGGCGGCGCACATTGCTTATCATCACCGCCGACCATGGGCACAACACTGTCACGCCCGACAAGGTGATCAACGTCAACGATCACCCCGACCTGGCTGAATGCTTGCGCATTCCGCCGACAGGCGACTCACGTGCGCCTTACCTTTTTGTGCGCGAGGGGATGAAAGCAAAAGCGCGCGCCTACATTGAAAGCGCGATGGGGCATGCCTTCCACGTGTTGGACGCACAAGAAGCATTGCAAGCCGGATTGTGGGGACCAGGGACGCCCATGGTGGAAGTGCCACACCGCATGGGCGACCTTGTGTTGCTCGCGTATGACGGCTATGCGCTTGAATACCGCCAACGCGAGTTCTTCCTGGTGGGACGCCACGGGAGCCTCTGGCCGGATGAAGCCATCGTCCCGTGGATGGCGCTGCGGCTCGACGCCTAGCAACAAAAAGAGGGTATTGGATTGAAGGCTCAGCCGCTTTCAGTCCGATACCCTCTTACTTGGCGCTTTTGGCGTCTTTGTAGCGGTACACAATGCGACCACGTTCAAGGTCATAGGGCGAAAGTTCCAGGCGTACCCGGTCGCCAAGCAAGACGCGAATGTAGTTCTTGCGCATCTTGCCCGACAAGTACCCTAGAATGGTTTGCCCATTGTCCAGCTCAACGCGGAACATTGCATTGGGCAATGCTTCCACAATCGTGCCGTCCACATACAGTTTATCGTCAGCCATACTTCCTCCTCCTTGCAAATGCCTTGCAACTTTTAGTGCCACGGTGTCGGGCGAATATCAAACGTCTCTTCACTTTGCAACGGCGTTTCTTCCGTCACCTCCAACGTTTCAACAATCGCGTTGGGTGGTCCTCGACGAGCCCATGCAAGCAAGCGTTCCACCGCGTCAGCGTCACCTTCGGCAACAAACTCAACGCGACCATCAGGGAGATTGCGCACCCATCCTACAACACCAAGTTGGCGCGCCTGGCGTTGCATGGTTGAGCGAAAGAAGACACCTTGCACACGTCCGGAAATGTACCCATGGACACGCCGCCGCGTGGACATACTTGTCTCCCCTGGCTCGTCGGTTCACCAACCGACATTGTACCACAAAGTGACTGTTTGGGGCAATAATTGCCGCCGCATTCCATAGTGTAGCGCTTCACCCGAAGCGCCTTCGCAGGTCTGTGCATCTTATCACAATTGACGCGTCTCTGAACCTGTGATATGCTAACGCGGGTTTTATGGGGGGAGATGTGCGACCAACCTTGATTGTCGTAACAGCCCATCCCGATGACGAAGCGTTTGGCTTTGGTGGAACGCTTGCACGGTACGGCTGGCAACGTGTGCGAACAGTCCTGGTGACGTTGACAGACGGCGCAGCCGGGCAAACCGGCGGGCTTGTTCCACAAGCCAATCTGGCGGCGCGACGCCAAGCTGAACTTTACCATTCTGCACGGATTCTTGGGGTGAGCCACGTAGAGCAGTGGGGCGCCCCCGATGGTGCGTTGAATACGGTGCCGCCGGAGTCCCTGGTGGCGCGTTTGCTGGCGCTTTTTCGCGCCGAGCGTCCCGCCGTCATCGCGACTTTTGGGCCTGAAGGCGGGGGCAACCAGCACCCCGACCACCAGGCGGCATCGGCGCTGGTGACAGCCGCATGGCGACGTTGGCGAGAAGACGCCCCTCAAACGCGGCTGGCCTACATTACAGTAGCGCCTTCGGTGGCAGAGCAATCCGATATCCCGTATTCGCACGCACATGTGCGCGTGGACATAAGCGCCGCCCTTGCCGTCAAACGTGCAGCGTTTTACGCACATCGCACCCAAAAAGGCGACCGTGCCTACTACGAGGCGTACCAGCAGGCGCAAGGTCCATTTGAGTGGTTTCATCTCGTGGACGAAACGCCGCCTGCTCGTTGGAACGATTTGTTTACCAATCTACCTGTGCAACCCAAAGAAGCACCGATTACATTCCTGGCGGAGGAATCCGAATGAACACAGTCATTCGTGCCAACTTGCAACGTTGTTTGCGTAGCCCATACCTGCGCGAAGACCAGTTGAAGCGCCACGAAATTGGAACCGAATTGGCCGCTGCTCGCGAACTGTACGAACAAGCCAAAGCTTCGTTTGAAGCGGAGGACACAACCACCGGTATGAAGCAGGCGTGGGGCGCGATGTTCCGCGCTGGGCGCGCCCTTGTGTACGCTGCCGGCTACGACTTCGACGGTCTGCGCTGCATGGAAGTTGTCCTTGAAGCGCATTACCTGGGCAACGGTTTAGAAGCGGCTGATTTTGAAGCGTTCCGTGCGGCTCAAAAGTTGCATGGGTCTCCCGAAGAGGCGCTTGCACGTGCCAGCGCTTTTATTGACAAAGTCAAGCAGATTTTGCAAACGACTCAGACGGCCTGAGCGCCAACAGGCCGCAAGAGCGATTGGGACAACGAGGAGGAGAGACGGTGAGTCAGTACGCACGCTGGTTCTACGACATTGAGCCGAATAGCCGCTTCGTCGTGCAAGAACACCTGCGCCAGGCGTTTTGGTTTGCCGGTGCTGGTACGCTCTGGATAGAGGTCACCCGCGCCGAGGAGCCATACCAGGCGGTGGGGTATTGGAACAACACCAAGTTTTCGATGGAATGGGAGCGCGCCCGCCGCTTGACGTTGCGCGCGCCAAAGCGCTTGCCTGAAATCGAAAAGATTTTGACGCTGCTCATCACGTTCGAGCCACTGGCAACCTACCGCCGCGGCGAGGAATATGTGACTGAGTGGGTCATTCGCTCGCAAGATCGTATTGAACGCTTGAACGCATTGCGCGCCGACGAGGCTGTGCAAGACCTGGAAGAAATCGCACCAGTGCCTGCCTGAGCCAACCAATAACAAAATAACGCGCACACACGACGAGCCTGTTTCCGAGGACAAAGGCGCCTTCCCCACAGGGGCAAGGCGCTTTTTTTGTGTCAACAACCAAATGTAAAGGAGCTGAGCATGGGAACACTGAACCTGGGGAAAATTCGTGCGTTGTCGCAGTTGTCCACCCCGCAAGGTATTTTCACCATGACGGCGTATGACCACCGTGGTTCGCTGGTCAAATCGCTTGGGAAAGCCCTGGGGCGCGATGTTTCTTTTGAAGAGGTCGTCTTTTTCAAAAGTGAATTGACTCGTGTGCTGGCACCACTTTCCAGCGCTGTGTTGATTGACCCCGAATATGGCGCGGGGCAAGTTGTGGCCAACCGCACGTTGCCAGGGCAGTGCGGCTTGCTGGTAACCTACGAAGAAACCGGCTATACCGAGGGAGACAAGGGCGGGCGTGTGACGACGCTCTTGCCCGACTGGAATGTCTGCAAAATTCGCCTGATGGGCGCGCAAGGCGTCAAAGTGTTGCTTTACTATCACCCGGACGCGCCCAATGCCGCCCAACAAGAAGAATTGGTCGTGAAAGTGGCTGAGGAATGTACACGTTGGGAATTGCCGCTCTTCCTCGAACCGATCTGCTATCCGCTTGACCCCAACGTCAAGAAAAGCGACCCCGGCTTTGCCGCCGAGCGCCCCGATATTGTGATTGAAAGTGCGCGCCGCCTGGTGCCGTTGGGGGTGGATGTGCTCAAAGCGGAGTTCCCCACCGACGCCGCCCATGAACAGGATGAGAGCCGTATGGCTGCCTACTGCCGCCGCCTGACGGAAAGCATTGAAGCGCCTTGGGTGTTGTTGAGCGCCGGCGTGGACTTTGAGACCTTCGCTGAACAGGTGCGCATTGCATGCCAGAATGGCGCTTCGGGCTTTTTGGCGGGACGCGCCATTTGGAAGGAAGGCGTCGGGTTGGAAGGACAGGCGCGCCGCGAGTTTTTGGAAACGACCGCCGCCGACCGCCTGCGCCGCTTGGGGCAGATTGCTCTCGCGTATGGGCGTCCATGGCAAGCCGCCTATGCAACCCAACTGGCCGCTTTCGACTTGCCCGCCGACTGGTACAAGACCTACGGAACGCCACTTTGCGAATAACCCCATTGAACCGGCGGGACGGGGAACAATGAAATCCCCGCCCCGCCGGCATCCACCGTTTTACCCACGCAACGCTTCACGCTGA
The DNA here is from genome assembly GCF_001306175.1 of Ardenticatena maritima. Taxonomy (NCBI): domain Bacteria; kingdom Bacillati; phylum Chloroflexota; class Ardenticatenia; order Ardenticatenales; family Ardenticatenaceae; genus Ardenticatena; species Ardenticatena maritima. The sequence continues at coordinate 680,933 of NZ_LGKN01000003.1, read as the reverse complement.
TTTCACCCCGCTCCCCTTGCCAACGCAGCTAAAAGTCATGGTGGGAAAAGGCTTTCACTCGCGCTTTCCTATTGTTCGCCTATAATTCGGCCATGTGAAGCCGAATTGGAGGAGCTGCATGACTACACCCGACATGGAACAACAACACGAGACATCGGACACAATGGCAGACAAGCCCACACTTGACCCGCAACAGGAACAACTCTTGGCCGATTTTTTAGGCTACGAGCCGCGCGAGAGTGAGCAAGTTCCTGAGGGATACCGCAGCGGGTTTGTGGCTGTGGTGGGGCGTACCAACGTGGGGAAGAGTACGTTCATCAACACAGCACTACGCCAAAAGGTTTCGATTGTCTCGCCCAAGCCGCAAACCACGCGGCGGCGCATCCGTGCGATTGTCACCCGACCGGACGCGCAAATTGTCTTCGTAGACACACCGGGTATTCACAAACCGGTTACCAAACTGAGCGAGTTCATGCTCGAAGAAGCCTACGACTCTCTGAGCGACGTGGATGTGATTCTCTTCATGGTTGAAGCCACGACGCCGCCCCGCGAACAAGACCGCGAGCTGGCGGAGCGCATTCGCGCCGCAGGCAAGCCTACCATTCTCGTCATCAACAAAGCCGACCAAATTGATATCTCGATTGCTAAAGAGCGTGCCGAACAGTACCTTGCGCTGGGTGAGTTTCAGGAGTGGTTCCTCACCTCTGTGCTGGATCCCGAGAATGTGGACAAAATTTTGGATGCGATCGTAGCACATCTGCCGCCGGGCCCGCCGCTCTATCCGGCGGAGCAGGTGACCGACATCACCGAACGCGAATTGGCGGCCGAATTGGTACGCGAAGCCGCCTTGCACATCCTGCGCGAAGAAGTGCCGCATTCGATCGAAGTGCAGATAGAAGAGTTTCGTGAACGCCCCAATGGCGTGATTTATATCGCCGCCACCATATTTGTTGAACGCGACTCGCAAAAGAAAATCGTCATTGGACGTGGCGGAGAAATGCTCAAACGCATTGGCTCTCTCGCGCGCCAGGAAATCGAAGCTGCTTTGGGAACGCGTGTCTATCTGGAATTGTGGGTGAAAGTTCGCAAGAAATGGCGGCAGGATGAAGCCTGGCTCAATCGTTGGGGCTACAAAGTCAAGCGGAAGAAGCGACGGTAGAGGGCAATAACATGTTCACCCTCCATCTCGAAACAGATACGGGGCAACCGTGTCCATACCGGTTCACCAAAACGGACTCCAAGTTCTTCTGTGCCTATGTTTTCTTTGAGCATCTATGGGAAGTTGGAAACGATCCAGACGTTGTAGGGATGCTAAAAGAGCACTTTGATCTTGATATTGAACCCTTGTTGAAAGTGGCATCAGAAGACATGAGTCTTGAGGACTGGTTGGCTGAAGGCTATGGTGATGAAGCGGAATGGCGCAAGCAGATGGAAATGAATAGAGCTGCTTGGCAATCTCCTCAAGAATTGATTCAATGTCTTCAGGCATTCATTCAAGCCCTGGACAATTCACCCGACGTTTTCTCTAGACTTGGCGTTTCCGAGCCATACTTTGTAAAAGGATACTTCAAACAGGATTTGACTGATCTCCTGCGTATGGTTGAATGGGCGCGCGACTCTGGCGCCAGATACGTCCGTTTGTCTATGGGATAACTAAACCAGCGCATCCGGCTGACGCTACTCCGCTGCGCCTCGCGGCGCGGCTGATGCGTAGGCTGTGAAGTGGAGGAAGTCTAAAATGGCGCATATTTTTCAGCTGAATATCAGCAAGGGGGGCGTGCCCAAATTGCCCATGCGTGAGGCACAGGTCAATTGGCTGGGCGTGCTCGGCGACCTGCAACGTGATACCGAACACCACGGCGGTCCCGAACGGGCATTGTGCCTCTACGCGCTGGAACGAATTTTGGCGCTCCAATCCGAGGGGCATCCGGTTTTCCCCGGTGCGCTTGGTGAAAATATCACCACCGTCGGTCTCGAATGGGACCAGGTGACGCCGGGCAGACGCCTGCGCTTGGGTGATGAAGTCGTGATTGAAATCACACGCTATACCACACCGTGTGAAACCATCGCGGCCTCGTTCCACGATGGGCGCTTTGTGCGCGTCTCGCAAAAAGTGCACCCCGGCTGGTCGCGCGTCTATGCGCGGGTGCTGCGCCCGGGACGTGTGCAGGTGGGTATGCCGATTGAGTTTGTGTGAGGAACATATGGAGCCGCGCTACCACGCTGAGCTGATTCATGATGCCTTGGGGCCCTATCTCTCGCTTGACGACCGCCGCATCATCATCCGCGCGAACATTATGCAGGACTTTCTCGGTCCTGTTGGACATCCAGAATATCATTTTGATGCTTCACGCTTTGCGGATGGAGTGCTTTACATAAAATCACAGCGTGAGAAAGCGGTAGCAGCGCTGGTAGGGGAGGGGAACCGTAAAGCCGCGTTGCAGGCCTTTGGACGCTTGCTCCATGCGTGCCACGATTTCTACGCGCATTCCAACTGGGTGCGATTGTGGGTTGCCTCTTGCGGTGGCGTGGAACAATGCAACCCCGAAGATACGCCCATTTGTGAAGACCCCCTCAGTGTGCCTGAGCTGCAATCTGGCAAGGGGAGCGTCTTCTGGCATATCGCCTACCGTCTGCCGTTCGTTGGCAAGCATATCAAGCGCTTCTACTTGCCGCCCGATTCGCACGAAGCCATGAATCTGGACCATCCAGGGCAAGGGGTGTTGTTTGCTTATGCCATGGCGGCGGCGCGTAAACATACCGTTGCCGAGTTTGCGCATCTCCTGCGGGCGTTGCACGCGGCCGGCGGCGATGAAGCCGTGGCGCGGTTCACAGGAAGCGCACCCGAACGGTTCTACACACTCATGATGAAAGAAGTGGGAGGGTTTGCATGACGATTTACAACGACGCGTTGAGCACCTACATTAGCAACCTCTTCGCCGCCGAAGATGACGTCCTGCGTCAAATTCGCGCGAATATCGAAGCAGCAGGGCTGCCGATGATTACCATTCGCCCTGAAGAGGGGCGGTTCTTGCAATTGTTAGTGATGCTTACCGGCGGGCAACGCGTGCTTGAGATTGGCACGTTAGGTGGGTATAGCGGTACATGGCTGGCAAGAGGGTTAGCGCCTGATGGGCGGCTTTGGACGTTGGAAAAGTCGAGCAAACATGCAGAAGTGGCGCGCGCAAACTTCGCACTGGCGGGGGTGAGTGAACAGGTTGAAATTGTGGAGGGGGATGCACACCAGTTGCTGCCCAAAATGGCGGTGCATGCGCCGTTCGATCTGGTATTTATTGACGCCGAAAAAGAAGGCTACGCCGATTACTACGCCTGGGCGGTTGAGCATGTGCGGCCGGGGGGTGTGATTGCCGCCCACAATGCGTTTGCGCAAGGGCGCATCGCGAGCGAGCCGGAGAGTGAAGCCGCGCGGAACATGGATGCGTTCAACCGCATGGTCAGCGAGGATAGTCGTGTCGAGGCAACGATTTTTCCGGCAGGCGACGGCACGCTTATTGCGGTACGCCGCTGAGATTCAGAAGAAAAACGGTATTGGTGGAGAGGAGAGTGCGGCTTACTTCGCCGCACTCATTTTCCATCCAACTTATTTGAGATAATCTTTATTATCTAAAATAACAAAATATACTCAAAACGCCAGCTTGCATTGTCCAAAAACATACGCGAAACCGGTTTTGCAACCATAGCATACTTGCACCAAATACGTTGACACACCGCGTAACTTGTGGTATCTATCTGCCCCATTCGCGAACCTATTCTTGAAAAAGATGAGGAGCATATGCCAGAGCGAGCACACGAACGAGAACGCTTGCTGGAAGAACGCCGCACACTCCTACACGAAATCGAGCGCATAGAAGCCTTTTTGCGCTCCGAAGTCGAATTTGAGCCGGAGGAAGGCGACCCTGACCTTATCGAGCGCGATAAAGCGGCTTCGCTGTTGGCGAGTTTGCAAGAACGCTTGCAGGAGATCGAGGACGCATTGGAACACATCGAAGAAGGCACTTACGGCATTTGCGAACGTTGCAAGCAACCTATTCCGGCGGAGCGGCTTGAAATCATGCCCGAAGCGCGCTACTGCGTAGCCTGCCAGGAAATTATCGAGCGCCAACGGAGGCGTTCGAGTTTCTAAACTCCAAGCAGAGGGTTGGCCTGCAGGCGAACCCTCTTTTTATGGAAAGAAGCAAAAAGGAGCCCGAAAAATGCAAGGAGCCCGAAAAATGCAAAATGTACACGAATCGCAACATCCGCTTATCAAACACAAACTGACCCGCCTGCGAGACCCACAAACGCATCCGGTTGAATTCCGCGAACTTGTTGAAGAAATCGCGACATTACTCGCCTACGAGGCAACGCAAGATATTCGCACAACCCCCGTGCGCGTCCCCACACCGCTCAATGTCGAAGCGGAAGGCGTCGAAATCGCCGACCGCATCGGGCTGGTACCCATTCTGCGCGCCGGTCTCGGCATGGTGAGCGCCTTCCTGAACCTCATGCCGATTGCGCAAGTCTGGCATCTGGGGCTCTATCGAGACGAAGAGACGCTCGCCCCCGTCGCCTACTACAACAAACTGCCGCCCCGTGCCACTGTGGACGTGGCAATCATCCTGGACCCTATGCTGGCAACAGGTGGTTCGGCATCGGCGGCGGCGACGGTGCTCAAAGAGTGGGGCGTGCCGCGCATCAAGTTTGTGGGGCTGCTTGCCGCCCCGGAAGGTATCGCCCACCTGCATACCGAACATCCCGACGTCAGCATCTACGTCGCCCACATTGACGACCACCTGACGCCCGAGCCACAACGCCCGGACGACCCGCCACGCGGCTTCATCGTGCCTGGGCTGGGTGATGCCGGCGACCGTCTCTTTGGAACGGGGCAATGACCTTTTTCATGCTCGTGGTGGTTGTGGTGGGCATGCTCGGAAGCCTGCTCACCACGCCCCTTTTCATGCGCTTGGGCGAACAGTGGGGATTGGTGCAAGCCCCCATGCGTGACCGAGACATTCATACGCGCCCCGTACCGCGTATTGGGGGCTTGGGTATGCTTGTGGGCTTTCTCATCGCCGTCATCGTCGCCGTCTGGCTGCCCGTCCCTCGCACCGACCCCAACGAGTTTATTCGCCTGCGGGGTTTGATTCTCGGCGCGTTGCTGGCGGCGCTCATCGGCTTATACGATGACCGCTACGAACTGCCGCCCAAACCGCAACTTCTAGCGCAAATTGGGCTTGGGATGGTCGCCGCCTGGCATCTCATCTTCATTGAAGTCTTTCGCAACCCCTTCACAGGCGAACTTATCGGCCCCTTGCCCTGGTGGATTGTCTGGCCGCTGACCATTTTCTGGTTCACAGGCACCCTCAACACCATCAACTGGCTGGACGGGCTGGATGGGCTCGCCGCAGGCGTCGTTGCCATCGCCAGCGCGGTTTTTGCCGCACACATGATCCGCCTGGGACAATACAGCGTTGCGCTCTTGGCATTGGCGCTTCTGGGGGCGACACTGGGTTTTCTGCCTTACAACTTCAATCCGGCGCGCACGTTTATGGGGACCACAGGCGCGTACTTCCTGGGCTATACGCTGGCGGCATTGGGTATCATGGCGGGGGCAAAAGTTGCTACCTTTTTGCTCGTGCTCATCATCCCCATTCTCGACGTCGCCTGGCAAATCGTCGCACGTATTCGCCAGGGGCGTAGCCCCTTCCACGGCGACCGAGGACATCTTCACCACCGCCTCTACGATGCGGGGTTCTCACAGCGCCAGGTTGTTCTGACTTATTGGGGCATCTGCGCGCTCTTCGGCACACTCGCCCTGCTGCTGCCTACACCGGTCTTCAAACTTCTCGCGCTTAGCATCGTCAGCCTTGGCGCCCTGGCGTTCTTCTGGTATCTCGCACGTCGCCAAACAAACGAGGCGGGGCGCTAACCCCGCCTCGTTCTGCTCACACTCCCCTCCTTTGCACCGTGTCACGCACCATTCGGTTCAGGAGTTATGTCAATTTGCGTTTCATCCGGGACGTCAGGGAGTGGCGCATCAAAATAGACCATCTCCCCACTTGTCGCACTGCGATAAATTGCTTCAATAATTTGCACGCCCATCAATCCCTGTTCAGGTGTGACGACAGGGGCTTCGCGTCCCAGACAGACATCCACAAAATGCTGCAATTCCAGCAAGTGGGATGACGTTTGGCTCTCTGGAATTTCGGGTTCCAGCTCCATGCGCGTTCCAAACAATTCACCCCGCACACTGAGCACCTTCTGGTTGCGGCCACTGTCGGGGTTGTGCAGCTCAGCAGCGCCCCGCCGCCCTTCAAGCCGCATGTAGATATCATCCTGCTTGCCCAATTGCGAGACCCACGAGACTTCGAGCATCATTGCGGTCCCATTCTTGAAGCGCACGAGGGCTGTTGCCGCATCTTCCACCGGGTACGGGCTTTCCTGCATCGGGGCAACGAGCGCGCTGACATCCTCATCTTCCGGCTCGGCAATGCCTGTGAAAATCGCGCCCATCACAGACGCCGGTTGGGGGAAATCGAGCATCCACAGCCCCAAATCAAGCATCACCAGCCCAATATCCCAAAGCGGCCCGCCGCCCGCCTGGGCTTTGCTGGTGAACCAACTACTCAACTCCGTGGCGTTTGTGCCACGCAACCATCCCGTTTTGAGATAATAGACGTCCCCAAGCGCACCCTGCTCAACCATCAGTTTGAGCGCCCGCGTATCGTTGCGAAAACGGTTGTTCATCCCCACAAACAGGATAGCGTTGTTCGCGCGGGCGGCTTCGATCATCTTCTGCGCCCCTTGCGTTGTCAACGCCATCGGCTTTTCCACGAGCACATGCACGCCCGCTTCCAGGCAACCAATGGCAATCGCAGCGTGCAGGTAATTGGGCGTACAGATACTCACAGCGTCAAGGTCGGCATGCTTGAGCATATCGCGGAAGTGGGTGTACACCTGCGGGATGCCAAAACGATCGGCGACGTACCGCGCACGACGCCCGTTGACATCGCTCAGCGCCACCAACTCCACTTCGGGGATACGCAAATAATTGGGGATATGGCCATGCACTTCGTGAGTAGCAATGGCACCGACACCAATGACACCTACACGCAACTTTCGAGTTCCCATGTTTTCACCTCTCCATCCTGTTTTCTGCGAGAAAGTTGCGCGGTCGGTCGCCGTTGATCGGCCGCGTTGGACGTTGTTCCAGTGAATAAAACACTTCGCTTGTCTGAAAGATACGAACAGCCTATTTTGCAATTTTCTCTAATTTGGCAAAACTCGCCAGCAATTTTTTGATACCCTCGGCTTCAAACGCCACCGTGACCTCTTCATCGCCGCTGCGTGTGCGTGTGCTGGATATGACAACCCCTTCCCCAAACTTCGGATGCCGCACACGGTCGCCTGCGGCAAACGAAAGGCTGGCTTTCTCAGCACGGGCGGTTTCCTGGCGTTCCACCTTGCGTTGTTGCAGGCGTGCATCGTGGGGTGAACGTGTGCTACTTGGTCGCGGGCGCGATGCCGTTGTTCTCCCGATGCCCAATGTGCCCTGGCGTGGTGCGCTTTTTCGCGGGGTTGCCAGCAATTCAGCCGGAATATCCCGCAAAAAACGCGACGGCTGGCGCGTCTCGTAGCCGCCCCATGTCTGGCGGCGGAAGGCATAGAGCAGATAGAGTCGCTCTTTGGCGCGCGTTATGCCAACGTAAAAGAGCCTGCGCTCTTCATCAAGGGCGTCTATTTCATCCGTGCTGCGGCTATGTGGAAGCAGGTTTTCCTCGACGCCTGTAATGAACACAACTTTGTATTCAAGCCCCTTGGCGGTGTGCAACGTGAGCAACGTCACAACGTCGCGGTTTTCATCAATCGTATCGGCGTCCGAAACCAACGCGACTTCTTCCAGAAAGTTGGGAAGGCTTTGCGCGGGATCGGCATACGAAAACTGGTCGGCGACAGCCAGCAATTCTTGCACGTTTGCCCAACGCTCTTCAGCATCATCTTCGTTTTCGCTCAGGTTGCGATCCACATACTCGCGATAGTTGATGCGCCTAATGACCGCTTCCAACAAATCCACTGCGTTCATGGTGTGGCGGACGCGAATAAAGTCACGCAGCATGGTGTAAAAATCAACCAACACATTTGCGGCGCGCGTGCCAAACGGGGGTGGAATATCGGGCAAGAAGGGGGAGACCGCTTCGTCTTCTTCTGTGGCAACGCCCTCACGTGACGCCGCCAGCACTTGCAAGGCGGTATAAACGGGCACGCCTAACTGGTTCGCCCATGCCACCAGCGTTTCCCAGGTGCGCGCGCCAATACCACGCGGCGGCACATTGATGACGCGCTCCATGCTCACGGCATCAAACGGATTGTGAATAAGTCGCATGTACGCCAGCAAGTCCTTCACTTCACGCCGTTCGTAGAAGCGCGTTCCCCCGACCAGCACATAGGGCACGCCACTGCGCACAAAGGCTTCTTCCAGCGCACGCGATTGGGCATTCGTGCGATACATGACGGCTATGTCGGCGTAGCGTGCTGCACCCTGTCGCACCAAATTGCGGATTTCACGCACTACAAATTGCGCTTCTTCAACCTCATCATACGCCTCGTGCAGGACAATCGGCTGACCACGCCCTTTGTCTGTCCAAAGTTTCAGCGGCTTGCGGTGCCGATTGCGCCGAATAACGGCTTGGGCGGCGTCGAGAATGGTTTGCGTGGAGCGGTAGTTCTGTTCCAGCAGGATAGTGCGCCGTTCGGGGAAGTCCTGTTCAAAGCGCAACACGTTGCGGTAATCCGCTCCGCGCCAGGAGTAAATGGATTGGTCAATGTCCCCCACAACGAACACATTGCGGTGGGTTTCACCCAGCAGGCGCACCAGTTCGTATTGGGGCATGTTCGTATCCTGAAACTCATCAATGTGCAGAAAATGCCAGCGCCGCCGCAAGCGTTCCAACTCGGCGGGCACCTCGCGCAAGAGGCGCACCGTCAACAAGAGCAAATCGTCAAAGTCGAGCGCGTTGGCTTGTTGGAGCCGTTCCTGATAACGGGCATACACCCGCGCCGCTACTGTCTCCCAATAAGAGGCGGCGTTTTTTTCCATAGCCTCAGGCGTCAAAAGTTCATTTTTCGCCCGCGAAATCGCCGCCTGTACCGCCGCAGGGCGATACGTCTTCTCATTGAGATTGAGGTCCTGAATGATAATTTGCTTGACCAAACGCCGCTGGTCATCGGTATCGTAAATCACGAATGAATTTTCGTAGCCCAAATGGTGAATGGAACGACGCAGAATGCGGGCGCAAATGGCGTGAAACGTGCCCAGCGTCACCCCTTCAGCGCGATTGCCGAGCAACTGCTCCAATCGCGTGCGCATCTCGCGGGCGGCTTTGTTCGTGAACGTGACCGCCACAATCGAATACGGTTCAATCCCCGCCACCTTCACCAAGTATGCAATGCGGTGCGTGAGCACGCGCGTTTTCCCGGAACCGGGTCCCGCCAGCACGAGCACCGGCCCCTCGATGGCGGTTACCGCTTCGCGTTGCTGTGGATTCAACCCATCAAGCAAATCCGTCATTCTGTCAACCCTTTCGCTTGCTTCCTGACTTTCATATATGAACCAAAGACGCCACAGTGCGGCGGCATAAAAAAAGCGGGGGCTTTCAGGAGATGTGGCACCCCGCTTGGAAAACAGCCCAACTTAGATGATGGTTTCAACAAACACCACCGCAGGCGTCTCACGCATGTTGAGGCTCTCCCCTTCCAGCCGCTGCACCACAAGCCACGGAGCAACAACCCCCACAAGCCAGAAGAAGAGCAGCGCCACAATCACCAAACGAATTTTGGCGCCTGTTGAAAGATACGCAAACCATTCGATCGCTTGATCCCAGAGATGCGTTGAGAGCCCAGCAGACTCGCGGTCAAAGACCAAAGCGTTCGCGGCGCGCGCGCCAGGGCTTGCACGTTCACTGTCTTGCAGTAATGGCGCGGTCTCGTTCTTCTGCAACCGTTGCAGGCGTGCGCTCAACGTGCGGCTCAACGACAAGGCAATGTGTGGATGGCGCTCCAACATTGCCTCGAAATCAGGGCGCGGCATGGCATACACAATCACATCGGTGATGGTTTGCGCCGTTTCAGCGTGTTCGCTGCCCGTCAGGAGCGCTGTTTCGCCCAGAAAACCGCCAGGGCGCACAATCGTCACTTTGCCGCGCGAATTGGTCACGCGCACTTCGCCTTCGTACACCAGGTAGAAGGCTTCAGGCCATTCACCTTGATGATAAATGAGTGTGCCCGCCGGATAGACTTCACGGCGCAATGTGGCTTCGATCGCTGCGAGCGCCTCATCATCCAGCGCGAAAAAGAGAGGAAACATGCGCAGGAACGATTGTTGTTCAGGGGACGCCGCTTGCTCCTCACTGAGCAGACTACGCAACAAAAAGCTGACACGGCTTCCCAGTTCATTATGCCGCGCCATCAGGCGCTCGAACGTCTCTTTGGGCAAACACCAGAGCGTGCTCGCTTCAACAGCACGTATGGTTTGCGTCAAAGGACGCCCCGTCAGCAAAATGTTTTCGCCAAATGTTGAACCTTCCTCATACTCGGCGAGCACCTTCCCATCTTCAATCACTTGCAACCGGCCACGGTGCAAAATGCAGAGGGCGTTGAGCGGCTCTTGCGGAGACGCCAGGACTTCGTTGGGTTCCACGTGTTCGACAATGAGTGAACGAATGACGTCATCCAGCACGTCCAGCGGCAAATCTGCAAACAAATTGGTTTGTTGCAGCGCATCACGGGCGGCAATGCGGTCAATCGTTTCAGCTTCGGGTTGCTGGCGTCGGAAGATATCCCGCAAGAGCGGATACCGCTCTACAAGGTCGAGAAGCGCTTCACGCTCAATTTTCCAGAGCTGCACATCGCCGTCAGCACGCGCAACCGCGCCGTAGGTGCCGCCACGCAAGACCGCTTCGACGCCAATCCAATCCCCCTGTGCCGCATAGCGGAAAGGGTCGGTGTCATTCGGGTTGATGGAAACAAGGGCGACGCGCCCTTCGCCAATGGTGTAGGCGTAGCGGGCGGGGGCGTTGGCCTGGAACACCAGTTCGCCATGTTGCTTGGTTTCAAGTTGCATCTGCTCAGCCAGGGCTTCCAGCACATGCACGGGTACGTCTTCAAAAAGCGACGACTGTTGCAGAAGCGTCGTCAGGTAGGTCTTCGTATCGCCAATCGGCTGTCCCAGGAAACTCCCGACCTTGATGGCAATCAGGGGGTGCATTTCGATGATATCCAGCCAATCGTTGCGCGACAGCACCCAGACATCCAAATCGGTGGCGGCTTCGCCGCGCACTTCATACGGCAACCCCAAAATCATGTCAGTTTCGCCGGCCAGATTGGCGGGACCAAGGTTGGCGATGATACGCCCATCCTCAACGTTGATAAGTCGCAGCAATCCAGACCGCACGACGTACATCGCCGTCGCCGGTGCGCCCTGTTCAAACAGGATATCGCCCTGGTGAAAACGTTGCAGGTGCATATGCGCGGCGATGACTTGACGCTCTTCGTCAGTCAAGCGGGAAAACAAAGGCGCATTTTTCAAAAAACGCTTCAGCACGTGACCATCTCCTTTTCTGCTGGGGCGGATTTAGGGTGCAGGCGACACACGACGAAAACGCACAACCCACCCGCGTATGGCGGTTGCCGCTTCTTCTGTCGAGAGCTGACTGCATTTTGCGTTCTCTGATGGCATTGTCAAGTCCAGCGCCACTTCACTTTGCCCCTGGTCAACGCGCACAGTGTAGCGGCTGCCGGCAACTTCCAGGTCGGCATAGCCGGGGTTGTCGGGTTTCAAGCCGGTGAAGAAGCGTTGCGTATCGGTCTCGCTTTGCGCCAGCAAGGGAACGCCGCTGAGCGGCTTCCCGTCGGCGTCTTCCACATACACCACAAGCAAAGGCGCATCACCGGGTTGCTCGGCGCATGTTAGCGGCCGCCGTTCGACAACCACCCACTCGTAGCGTCCTTGTACGGCTTCCGCCGAGGGAGACGGCTGGGGCGTCGCGCCCACATCAGGCGATGGTGTGGGGGATGGCGTCGGCGTTGGTGTCGGGGTTGCGGTATGCGCTAACGCACGCAAAACGGGCGTATCGTATTCCAGCGCCACCGCCAATTGCGCCAGACGGCGGGCTTCTTCTTCGCGCCCTTCGCGCAGGGCTTCATCCACCAGGAGCGTGAAGATAGGCGTCGGGTTGGTCAGGTTGAGAGCGGCAAAGCGTTCGCGGGCTTTGCGCAAATCATGCTCATAGGCATACGTGTCCGCAATCAGAAAAAGCATATCGCGCCGCACATCAGGGCGCAATTCAGCGGGCGATTGGGTGCCGGGTTGGGGGGCAAGAGGACCCCACGCCAGCAGAACCCCTACGCCGAACCCGGCAAGAAGCAACCAGAGCCACCAAAGCGTTTTGAGCAACCTTACCATGTGCGTTGAAACTCCACTTCCCATGAGTAGAAGCCCGGGCACAACTGCCCGCGTTCTTCTTGCAAGCGGCAATCGTCTTCGCTCGTGCAGTAGCCTGCGGCAATCAAATCGGCATACGAGGGCGTCATGTTGTTGAGTTCGCGCGTTTCCTCACTGCGGTAGGTGCGTCCCTGCACGTCGCCAACCACACGCACCCAATACCCACCGGACATGACAAACTCGGCGTTCCCCGGTTGCCCCTCTTTCGAGCCGCTCACCAGCACAAAACGCCCATCTTTCCAGCGCACTTCAACGCGCACCCCATCCAAGGGGCGCCCCTGCGCATCACGCACGCGCACATAGAGAATGTTGCGCCCCGGACAACCGCCGTTTTCTTCTTTGGGAACCAGACGCGCCATGCGCACCACAAAATCAAGCGCGGGCGTTGGTGTGGCGGTGGGCGCAACGCGCGTTGCCGCTGGTGGGCGTGGGCGCGCTGTGGGTGTGGGCGGTGGTGTGGCGGTAGGAATGGGCGTCGGCGTTGCGGTGGGCGTAGCCGTTGGCGAGGGGGTCGGTGTCGGCGTAAACGTTGGCGTCGGTGTGGGCGTGATTGTTGGTGTGGGGGTGGGCGTCGGCGTAGCAGTCGGCAAATACATCGCCATCTCAGGCGGGAGTGCGCCAAAGGCGCGCGCCAGCGCCGCCAGTGCCGGCGCAGCGGGGTCGTTTTGGGCGGCGGCTTCCTGCACATGCAGACGCAACGCCGAAGGCGCCGTCTGGAGCCAAATCAACCGTTGCCGCGCTTTTTCAGTATCACCATTCAGCAAGAACGAAATAGCGGTCATGCGGAGATAGTCGGTACGATACTCGGCGGCAAGGTCGGCGGGATAGACATTTTCATACGTCACAGGGTTTTGGACTAACCCATAAAAAAGGCCGGCGCTCAGCCCAATAGCAAACAGAAGCAGCCCAAATGCAGCGCGCCGTATCAAGCCAGGCATAGATGTTCACACATGTTGTTGGTTTTGAGGTTCGCCATCTTTCCACTTTGCGATACAATGCAGATTCAAGAAGGTGCAGCACAGTATAAAATGAAGCCCTCGCGCGTCAAACGAGTTCTATGACCCAATTCTGGCTTTGGCTCCTGCTGGCGTACATCCTTGTCCGGCTGGGAGTGCGCACGACAACCCAACCCCACCCAACAACTGACGATCGCCCGCTCGTGGAAGCCGCACAAGCAGGCGACCTTGACGCGTTCAACCAACTGGTGGGGCGCTACCAGCGGTTGGCGTACAACGTCGCCTACCGCATCATGGGGGACGCCGACGCCGCCGCCGATGCAACGCAAGAAGCGTTTCTCGCCGCCTACCGCAAACTGGACACCTATCAGCCCGGCACATCGTTCAAGGCGTGGTTGTTGCGAATCGTCACCAACAAATGCTACGATGCGCTGCGTGCGCACAAACGCCGTCCCACGGCTTCGCTGGACGCCCTGCTGCTTGACCCTGACAAACCAGACCGCCCTTTTGAACAGGTGGCGCCTGAGCGTCCCGATGAAGCCGTAGAACAGCAAGAATTGCATGAATTGTTGCAAGCCCTTTTGCTTACCCTGCCACCCGACCAGCGGGCGGTGCTCGTCTTGGCCGACATCCAAGGCTACAAGTATCACGAAATCGCCGAGATTCTGGGCATTGAGATTGGCACGGTGAAAAGCCGCTTGTTCCGCGCACGCCGCAAAATGCGCGACGCATTACGAGAACATGAGGAACTTTTACCGCCTGCGTATCGTTTTCAAAACAGGCCCTAGAAGCAGAGTTGAAACAAGCCATGCACATCAATCCAGAAACATTGTCAGCCTATCTTGATAACGAAGTGAGCGCAGAAGAGCGCGAAGCGATTGAAGCCCATCTCAGCGCTTGCGCCGAGTGTCGGCGCGAACTCGACGAACTGCGCTGGACCGTCAGCCTCATGGCGCAGTTGCCCGAAGTGCGTGAGCCGCGCCCCTTCTACGTGCGCCGCGCCGACCTGGAACCGGCGCGCCCGCGTTGGCAAACCTGGCTGGCGGCCTGGCGTCCGCTCTTCCGCGTTGCCAGTTATGCAGGCACTGCCATTGTTCTGTTGTTGCTGGTGCTCAACGTGCTATCGCTCGCCACGCCGATGGCAGAAGCGCCCATGCCCACGGCAATGGAAATGCAAATGGACATGCAAGCAGAATCCGCGCCGGCTGAAAAAGCCGCCCCGCCGGCTGGGGAAGCCTTCATCACCGCAGAAGAAGAAAGCGCCGCTGAGGCGTCGGAAGAAAGCGGTATCGAAAGCATGCAGGCGGAAGAAGCGCCCTCGGCGTTGACACGCACCATAACCCAAACAGGAGCGGCTGGAAGCGCTGCAAGCGCCGACATCGCCGCTGCAAGTGCTACCCCCGAAGCCGCACCATCAGCCCCACCCCCAACGGTGGAGAAGCCCTTGCTCGCGCTGCCGCGCTTGACGCTTGCCGCACTCCTCTTTACCCTTCTCGCGGTCATCCTCTACCAAGGGAGCAGCCGATGGGCACCGCCAAACCGCTAACCAATCGCGACGTTGTGCGCATTCTGCGCGAAATTGCCGCCCTGCTTGAAATCAAGGGCGAAAACCGCTACCGCATTCTGGCCTACCAGCGCGCCGCTGACGCCATCGAACACCTGGGGCGCGACTTGCATGCGCTCTGGCAAGAAGGGCGGCTGGACGAGATTCCCGGCGTCGGTGAAGCCATCGCCGCCAAAATTGACGAACTCTTTCGCACTGGGCGGCTGGAATACCTCGAACGCCTGGAACGTGAGTACCCTCGCACACTTATCGAACTCCTCGACGTACCCGACCTGGGTCCCAAACGGGTGCGCACGCTTTACGAGCAACTGGGCATCACGACGTTAGACGAACTGGAACAAGCCGCCCGCGACGGTAAACTGCGCACACTGCCCGGCTTTGGCGCGAAAACCGAAGCCAAAATCCTCGAAGGCATTCAGCGCTTGCGTCGGCGGAGCGACCGCACCTTGCTGGGGGTTGCCCTGCCGCGCGCCCTCGACATCGTGCAGACCCTGCGCGAACAGGTCGGCTCGGCGCTGGTGGAGATTGAACTCGCAGGGAGTTTGCGGCGACGCAAAGCCACCATCGGCGACATGGACATCGTCGCCGCCGCCCACGACCCCGACGCTGTTATGGAAGCGTTTGCCGCCTTGCCGCAAGTGGCTGAGGTCTTGTGGCGCGGAAGCACCAAAACGCGCGTGCGCCTGCACACAGGCGATGAAGTGGACTTGCGCGTGGTGGCGCCTGAACGGTGGGGCACGGCGCTGCAATACTTCACGGGAAGCCAGGCGCACAATGTCCGCCTGCGTGAGATGGCGCTTGCCCAGGGATTGAGCCTGAGCGAGTACAGTTTCAAACGCGAAGATGGCAGCGAGATTCTCTGCGCACATGAAGAAGAGGTGTACGCCACGTTAGGGCTGGCATGGGTTCCCCCGGAATTGCGCGAGGATTGGGGCGAAATCGAAGCCGCCCGCATGGGGACGCTGCCCAGACTGGTGACGCTCAACGACATTCGCGGCGACTTGCACATGCACACCACCGCCAGCGATGGACGCCTCTCACTGCGCGAGATGGTTGAAGGGGCGCGGCGGCGCGGCTACGCCTACATCGCCATTACCGACCACTCGCAAAGTTTGGGCATGGTGAACGGGCTGGACGTTGAACGTCTGCGCGCCCAGCGTGCTGAAATTCGCGCCCTGCAAGTCGAATACGATGACATCCTCATCCTGCAAGGGGCTGAGGTCGAAATCAAAGCGGATGGCACCCTCGATTACCCGGATGATGTTCTCGCTGAACTCGACATTGTGATTGCTTCACTGCACACCGCCTTGCGCCAACCGCGCGAGCAGATTACCCAGCGCCTGCTCAACGCCATTCGCAACCCGCATGTGGACATCATCGGGCATCCAACCGGGCGGCTTTTGCTCAAACGAGATGGCGCCGACCTCGATATGGACGCTGTTTTGCAAGCCGCCGCGGAAACAGGCACCGTGCTGGAAATCAACGCCTCGCCTGAACGGCTCGACCTCGATCCCGTCTATGTACGCCAGGCGATTGCACGCGGCTGCCTGCTTGCCATTGACACCGACGCCCACCATACGGACGATTTCGCAAACATGCAGTACGGCGTCTGGCAGGCGCGGCGTGGCTGGGCGGAAGCACGCCACATCCTCAACACCCGTTCGCGCGAAGCGTTTGAAGCGTGGCTGGCAAGCAGGCGTGCATCGTGAAACAGCAGACGTCGCACGCAAAACCGACAGCCGACACGAGACCTATGCGCACATCGAAAACATCCACATTCAAGTGGCCGACGTTTCCTGTGCTCGCCGCGCTCTTTGTGGTGCTCCGCCTGCTCATGGCGGTCATGTACCGCCCCGGCGGCTATCTGCGCCCATTCCCGGCGATTGGACAGCTGGGGGGGAGTGCGTTCGACTGGCGCGGTTGGCTGCTGTACGGCGTTTCACCGCTGGAATGGTTGGTGCGCTCGCTGGGAAGTCATGCCTTCTCGTCCGAATTGGCGCGCCAACTTGCTTTCACCACGTTCACCTTGCCCTTCGAGCTGCTGACGCTGTGGTGCATTTACGCCCTCGTGCGCGACCACCTGACGGAACAACGCGCGCGCCGTGCCGCCTGGGTTTGGGGGGCGTTCTGGTTTCCAGTGTGGCTTTGGCTCACCAGCCTGAACGCTGTCGGCGCAGGGCTGGCGTTGTTGGCGCTCTGGCTAGCGCCCCGCCGCCGAGATGTGGCGGTGCTGGTGGGCGTGCTGGCGGCGCTCTGGATGCCGTTTGCGCTGGTCTTCTTTGCATTTCTCTGGGCGACGCGCCAGATGCGACATACCCAACGTTGGGCGCTGACCGCTGTTCTCCTGGCACCGTTCATTTTCCTGCCGCCACAGGAAGAACATCTGCTCATGCTCCTGGCGGCGGTTGCGGCGGGCGGCGCGGGCGCATGGGCGGTGATACTCGCGGCGCTGTTGAGCCTGCTCTTCGTTCTCCACCAGCCCATTGCACCATTCCTGCTCTCGGTTGAATCGCGCACGCTGCCACTGCTCACGGGCGGCATGGTGGCAGGCATGGTAGGGCTTCAAGCCGTGTTGCTGGGGCGCGCCTGGCGGCGTCATCGCGTGATGCAATGGAGCGCCACCGTTGCCTGCGCCGTGATGGTGGGGGTGTTGCTCCTCAGTGCGGGGATTGGGGCGGTTGAATGGCGTGCAACAGCGCGCGCTGAATCACCCTACAGCGATCTGCTTGACACCCTGGCGGTTGCGCCCGCGGGATACGTTTTGCTCGGCTCACATTCGCTCTACGAAGCGATTTACCCCTTCACGCCCTCGCGCCATGTCGTGCGTGTGGTGAGCGAACGCAACGCCGACACACTTATCGCCACCATTCGCGCCCGCCCTGGTCCGGTTTGGATGCTGGGGCACCCCCTTGAACACGAGGCGTGGCGGCGCGTCTTCGACCAGCTGGCGGCGGAAGGATACATCACACCGGGCGCATGGTACGACACACTGCGCCTCGAAATGCTGACGCTTGTCCCGCCGGATACACGCACCCAACCAGACGTCGCCTTTGCCGACGCCACCACCCTGCGCGAAGCCGCCTGGCGCAGCACCGTATCGCCGGGCGACATGTTGTCGGTTGAATTGGTCTGGGATGTCCCCGAACATGCCATCGAGAGCCTTGTTTTTGTGCATGTTCGCACGCTTGAGCATGAAACAATCGCGCAAATAGACCACCGTCCTGAGTGGACGGCGGGGCGTGTGATTCAGAAAGTCGCCGTCCCCCTTCCACCGGATGCGCAAGCAGGCACCTATCGCCTGGTGGTTGGGCGGTACATTCCCGCCACGGGCGAACGGGTTTTGCTGGCGGACGGTGCAAGCGAATATGAACTCGGCACCATCACGATAGAAGCCACTGGCAAATAAGGAGTGCGTGCGATGGATATTGAACACCTTTCATTGGAAGAAGCGCGCGAACGCGCTGAAAAACTCCGCAAGCTCATTGAATACCACAACTATCGCTACTATGTTCTCGATGCACCCGAAATCAGCGACGCCGAATATGACGCGCTGATGAACGAACTGCGCGCCATCGAGGAAAAATTCCCCGAATTGCGCACACCCGATTCTCCAACACAGCGCGTGGGGGCACCCCCGCGTGACGAGTTTCCCAAGGTGACGCACGCGATTCCCATGCTCAGCCTCGCAAGCGTGTTTCACGAGGAAGATGTGCGCAAGTGGTACGAGCGCGTCTTGCGGCTGAGTGGGCGCGAGCAGGTGGATGTAACCGTCGAACCCAAAATTGACGGTCTGGCTATCAGCCTGACCTACGAAAACGGAGTGTTGACGTTGGGGGCCACCCGTGGAGACGGGACGACCGGCGAGGATGTGACGCCCAACGTGCGCACGGTGAAGCAAATTCCGCTGCGCATTCCTGTGGAAGGCGAGCGCCGTCGCCTGCATGATGACATGCCCCCCTTCCCAGAAGTGCATGAAGCGCCACCGCTCATCGAAGTGCGCGGCGAGGTGTACATGCGCAAAGATGACTTCGAGGAACTCAACCGCCGCCAGCAAGAGAAAGGCGAACCCACTTTTGCCAACCCGCGCAACGCCGCCGCGGGCTCGCTGCGCCAGCTTGATAGCCGCGTGACGGCGCAACGCCCGCTCAGTTTCTTTGCTTATGGTGTGGGGCGCGTCGAAGGCGTGACGTTGCGCACGCAGTGGGACGTGTTGGGGTATCTGGGCGCGCTGGGTTTTCCCATCAACCCAGACGCACGCCACTTCGATGATTTTGAGGCGGCGCTGGCGTATGCCAAAGCCTGGATGCAACGCCGCGAGGAGCTTGACTACGAAGTGGACGGCGTTGTTTTCAAAGTGAACGATTTGGCGCTGTGGGAAACGTTGGGCGTTGCCGGGCGCGAACCACGCTACGCCGTCGCGTTGAAATTCCCGCCCAGCGAAGCCGTGACCATTCTGAAAGACATCGTAGTCACGGTGGGGCGCACAGGGCGGCTCGTGCCCAACGCCGTGCTCGAACCAGTTGAAATCGGCGGGGTGACTGTGAGCCATGCCACGCTCCACAACGAAGACTACGTACTCGAACGCGATTTGCGCATTGGCGACCACGTGGTGGTGCGCCGCGCCGGCGATGTTATTCCGCAGGTGGTGCGCCCCATTCCTGAATTGCGTACCGGCAAGGAAAAACCGTGGCGCATGCCCAAAACGTGCCCGGCGTGTGGAGAACCGGTCACGCGCCCCGAAGGCGAGGTGGATTATTACTGCACCAACGTTGCCTGTCCCGCGCAATTGGTGCGGCGCGTCGAACACTTTGTCAGTCGGGGGGCGATGGACATTGAGGGGTTTGGTTCAAAGCAAGCGCAAAAATTCGTCGAATTGGGGCTTTTGCACGACCCCGCCGACATTTACTACCTGACCAAAGAGCAGATTTTGCAAGTGGAAGGCTTTGCCGAAAAAAGCGCCGACAACCTGTTGCGCGCTATCGAAGCCAGCAAGACGCGCGGGCTGGCGCGCCTGCTCTTCGCCCTGGGTATTCGCTATGTCGGCAGCACGGTAGCGCACCTGCTGGCGCGCCACTACCGCACACTCGACGACATCATGCAAGCCCCGCAAGCCGAATTGGAGCAGATCGAGGGCATTGGTCCCCGCACAGCCGCCAGCATTGTGGAATGGTTCAGCCATGAGCCCAACCGCAACATGATTGAAAAATTGCGTCGGGCGGGCGTTTCATTCCAAAGCCTGGAATACGTCGCGCCTGAGGAAGCCCAACCGCGCCCGCTCGAAGGCTTGACGTTCGTCATCACTGGAACCCTGCACAGTATGACGCGCGAAGAAGCCAAAGCGCGGCTGGAAGCATTGGGCGCCAAGGTCGCCAGCAGTGTGAGCCGCAAAACGTCGTACCTCATCGTCGGCGAAGAGCCCGGTTCAAAATTGCAGAAAGCCCAGCAATTGGGCGTGCCCACAATTGATGAAGCCACCTTCCTGCGCCTGTTGGAAGAAGGGCGCGACGCACTCCCTTGACAGGACGAAACAGGGGCGGTCTCTCAGGAGCCGCCCCTCTGTTCAATCACCATGTGGCGACCAAAACGCCACATGCCCCGTACCGACCCATCGCGGCGGGGCGGATTCCCCTACCGGTTGCACCCAAATGCCGTTGCGCTCTCCTTCTACCTCACCCGCGAACACAAAAGCGCGCCCATCCGGCGACCAAAATTGCGTTGTGCGGGCGTACTGGTCGAAAAAGCGCACATACTCGCTCGCATAGACGCCGCCCGGTCGGAAGCGCGCCGCGGTGGGGTAAGTGCGTTCGCCATCCCAGATGTGCCAGCGAAACCAGACCGTCGCCGGTGTTTGCCACAACACACGCTGCAAACCGGTTTCGGGAGCCGTCGGCGGGGGTGGGTGTTCGTCAACCTCGTAGCGCAAGAAAGCCAGGGTGCGCCCATCCGGCGACCAGAAAAAAGCCAGCACGGGCGCGGCGCTTACCTCGCGCAAAACACCAGCCTGCCGATTCAACAACCACAAGGGGCCCAGCGTCGGCAGTGTGGACGAGGGCGCAGTGGGAATGTAGGCGATTTGCGTCCCGTCTGGCGAAAAGGCGAAGGTGATACGTCCGTCAAACTCGCTCACGCGCGACGTAGTGCGTTGATTGCGATCACGAATCACCAGGCGCGGCGATTCCGCCGATAAGACCGCATACGCCCACAGCTGGCCGTCGTCGCTCCAATCAGGGGCGGCAAAGCGCCCTTCTGTATGCGCGAGCATCGCTTCATGCCCCTGCATGTCCAGGAGTACAAGACGGCGGTCAATGTGCGCCAGGAGTTCGCGCCCATCCGGTGACCAATCGAAATAAAACGGTTGTCCGCGCGAGAGCACTCGCTTGTCGCCATTTTCTCGGTCAATCAACACCAGCGACAAGCCGCTGACATCGTCGGGAAGCAATACCGCGATGGCGTCGCTTGTCGGACGCCAGGCGAGGTACACCGGCACAGCGGGCAGAAGAACATCATGGCGATCACTCCCATCAGCGCGGGCAATGCTCAATGCGGGTGAATAGCCATCATGCTCCGGGTATTCGCTCACCCACGCCACCCAACGCCCGTCCGGCGACCACATCGGCTCCTGGCGGAACAGCCCATGCGGGTCGTCTTCTGTGAGCGTGCGCACATCGCTCCCGTCAGGTCGCATGGTGCGGATATGCCCATCGAAATCGAGCACAAGTAGCCGCCCTGGCGGCGTATCGGGTTGAAAACGTGCGCTGCGTTGCCACCACCACGCCCCAAGTGCCAGGCTCGCAAGGATGACCACACAGCTGGCTACAAGGGTAAACGCCATGAACACCGTTATGTAAAGTCGTCGCATAAACTTGCACGCATTCTTTGGTTTATGTCAATTGCATTCTTCGCTACGGCATTGTAGCACATGTTGCAAGGCGTGCCATAGCCGGGCTTCGCTTGCTTGTCCGTTTCTCGCTATAATGCCGGCGGAACAGAGCGCGAGGAGGGACCTATGCCATCCCAAACGGTCAACGTGATACGCTGGACGGAAAACGAGCCGCCAACAGAAGCAACACTCCGTGAGCGTATGACGCGCGAGGGGTTGCATCCCTACCGGTGGGGCAATGCACCGCATGACGTGTACGGTGTGCATAGCCACCCCTACCACAAGGTGATTTACGTGGTGCGTGGGAGTATCACCTTCCACCTTCCTGAGACGGGGGAAGACATCACACTCCGCGCCGGCGACCGCCTCGAATTGCCCGCGGGCGTTCGCCATGCCGCAACCGTTGGCCCCCAAGGCGTTGTCTGTTTGGAAGCGCACCGATGAGCATCATGCGCCGTCTTGCCTTCATTGTTGGCGCAGGTCTCATCGTCGGGCTGGGTGTGTGGGCGTGGAAAACAGCCGCCTGGCAGGGCGTGCGTCTTCTGTGGCAGTGGCAACGCGCCACATCGGACTTGAACCAATTTGCCGTCCACGCCGGCATGCGGTGCGGCGACGCACCCATGCGCATCCCCACCGACGGCCTGATTGTCTTCGGCTGGGGCGATAGTTTTCGCCCCGGACACCGGCACACCGGATTCGACATCTTTGGACCGGGAGATGAAGAGGGCGTTGTGCCCGTTGTTGCCGCGTATGACGGTTACCTGACACGTGAGAGCACATGGCGCAGCGCCGTGATTATTCGCCATGAAAATGTGCCCGGTGCTCCCACCCCCGTCATCTGGACGTACTATGCACACATGGCATCATCAGATGGCGAGACATCCTTCATCGCGCCGGCGTTTCCACCCGGTACACATGAGCGGTTTGTGGAAGCGGGAACGCTACTCGGCTATCAGGGGCGCTGGTCGGGGAATCCACGCCAGCCGACAGGCTTACATTTGCATTTTTCAGTTGTGAAGAGCACACCCAACGGCGGTTATGCCAACGAAACTATTTTGGAAAACACCTACGACCCCGCTCCCTTTTTGGGCGTAGAGAAGCAAAATGACCTGTGGGTTTGCCAGGCAGGTGAATCACGGCGGTGAACAGCGCCTCAGGAGGTATCTATGATTGTTCTTGAACGGCTGATGATCTTCATGATTGTGGGCGCGCTTTCCATTCTCTTCCTCATTTGGATTGTGAGCCAATTGCAACAGCAAGAAGCGAGCGATGGAACCCTCTCACCGGCGCAGTTGCGCAATCGTCTGCGCGAAGCCATCAACCGCCGTCGTGCCGATGACGTGCGCCAGATTCTCGAAACAGCACTCCCCGTCTGGCCATTGCGCGCCGCCCTGATCGAAGCCAGCAACGAATTGATAGCGCTCAGCAACGCCGCCCGCCTCGCCGCCGAAGCCGGCGTTCCAACCGACCTGGTGCAACGCGCTGAAGCCGAAGCGCACCGTGCCTTGGAGGGAGTTGTGGAGTTAGCGGTGCGCACACGCACCGTTGCCGCTCAGGGCGTCCACTATGCCGACATTCGCGAGACCGCCGAGCAAGAAGTACACGACCTGCGCGAGTTGGCGCGTGTTGCCGCAACCGCGCGCGCGGCGCTCGCCCGCCTGACATTGACCGAGGGGCGCAGCGACCAGGAAACGCTGCGCCAGGCGGAGCAAGAATTGCGTCTGTTGGAAACAACCGCCAAAGCATTGAGCGGCGATTTCTGAGCAGATGGCGCTTCTTGGGTTAGAAAACATACTCCCCGACACTATGCCGCTCGCTTGACAAAAGCCTGAACTCGCGCTATTGTCAAGACACCAACTGAATATGGCACCTTCGGGGCAGGGTGAGCCCGCACCGTGATGTGCGTGGCAATTCCCGACCGGCGGTATGTTCGGCGATGACCGAACGAGCCCGCGACCCGCGCAAGCGGTGGATCCGGTGAGAGGCCGGAGCCGACGGTATAGTCCGGATGGGAGAAGGTGGAGCCAGGCAGCAACCGCGTGCCTGTTGTGTTGGTTGCCTTTGCAACCAGCATAGCAGGATGGTTGGAGATACCTGCATACCCGAAGGCCTTTTGTGGACTTCGGGTGTTTTTTTGAGGAGCGGGTATCACATGCGCGGTTGTTGGTTCTTCGTCCCTGCCGCCCGAAGGTCAAGACTTCGGGCGTTTTTGTTTGCTCGGAAAAGGATGAGCGATATGGTGGAATGGCAACGCATTGCTTTCGTGGATAGCCGAAAACGACAAGCGCGAGAGAGCCAACGTCAAGCGATTGCTGCACCAGCGACAATCGGGGTGTTGGGCATTATCGTTGCCTGGCAACTGCTCGTCTGGATTGGCGATTATCCGACTTTTATTCTGCCGGAACCTGCGGCGGTTTTTCGCAAATTCGCAGAAACCATCACAAACGGGCTGTTGTGGCGTCATCTGCGATTGACACTCTTGGAAGTGCTTTTGGGCTTTGCCCTCGGCTTTTCGAGTGCGACGGCATTGGGGTATTACTTGGCCCACCACCGACGCGCTGAGCATATGATCACCCCCTATCTCGTTGCGATGCAAGCCGTTCCTGTGGTGGCTATTGCACCGTTGCTGGTCATCTGGTTCGGGTTTGGCTTGCTGAGCAAAGTGCTGATTTGTGCGCTCATCGTCTTCTTCCCTGTACTCATCAACACGATTGTGGGGGTGCGCTCTGTACGCCGCGAATGGCTTGACATGATGCACGTTTGGCACGCTTCACGCTGGGAAACGTTCCGACTGGTGGAAGTACCGGCGGCATTACCGGTCTTGTTTGGCGGGTTGAAGTTGGGCGTTACGTTGGCTGTAGTGGGCGCCGTGGTTGGTGAATTTGTAGGCGCGCGTGAAGGGCTGGGGGCGCTCATCAACATTGCGCGTGGCGGCTTGTACGATACAACGTTGCTATTCGTCGCCTTGTTCACGCTCGTTGCGATGGCGCTGGCACTCTACGGAAGCGTCGTCTGGCTGGAACAGCGCGTGCGCTGGTGGTAAATTCATCACATCGAAGGAGCAATGCATCATGCGCAGTCGGTTATTGGCGAGTTTAGCGATTTTGCTGTTTACCGCGTGGGTGGTTGCGTGCAATCAGCAAGCAACATCCAATGAAACAGAAGAACAATCGGCAGCCACGCCAGTCACGTTGGCGATGGGCTTTATCCCAAATGTCCAATTTGCTCCTTTTTACGTCGCGCATGCAAAGGGCTATTACGCCGAAGAAGGCATTGACTTGACATTTGACTACGGCATGGAAAATGACCTCGTCCAGTTGGTTGCGGCCGATGAATTGCAATTCGCCATTGCGAGTGGCGACCAGGTTATTTTGGGGCGCTCGCAAGGATTGCCTGTGGTGTACGTCATGGAGTGGTATCGTCGCTACCCTGTGGCGGTCACTTCAATTACGCTTGATTTGCAACATCCCAAGGATTTGGAAGGGCATACATTGGGGCTCCCTGGGCTTTTTGGGGCCAATTACATTGGCTGGCTGGCAATGGCTTACGCCGCTGACGTTGACCAGGACCGCGTGCACCTTGAAGCCATTGGGTTCAACCAGGTGCCCGCACTCATTGACGGTCAGGTGGACGCCGCCATGGTGTATGCGACAAACGAGCCGTTGCAGTTGAAGTTGCAAGGGTATGACCCGAAGACGCTCTACGTCAGTGATTACATTGACCTTGTGTCGAATGGGTTGATTACGAATGAAAAGAGTATCGAGACGCGCAGTGAACTGGTTGAAGGTATGGTGCGCGCCTCGCTGCGCGGGTTGGCTGATACACTCGCCAACCCCGATGAAGCCTTCGATATTGTTGTGAAAGAGTATGTGCCCGAAGCCGGCGGCGAAAATGCCGAGATTCAACGGGCTGTGTTAGAGGAAGCCCTCTCTTTCTGGCAGTCGGAAACGTTGGGGGCAAGTCGCCCCGAAGCGTGGCAGGCGAGTGTCGAATTCATGGCGGCCGCCGGCTTGATTGATACGACGCCGAATGTTGAGACGTTGTTCACGAATCAGTTTGTGGACACGGCGTCGGTTTCGCTACGGCGATAACTGCTCGCGACTGGGGGGACGTGAGCAGTTGTCGTACGGGGGCGCGGCTGGGGGGACGCGCCCCCGTCTTGCTATACGACCATTTCACATATGGGGGGGAACATGTTTGAGACGCTTTATCCGCGGCGGATTGTGAGCTTGGCGGCAGAAGTGCCTGCTATTTTGCAGGCGTTGGACGAGTTTCACCGCCTTGTGGGCGTGAGCGTCTTTGCGACGTACCCACCCGATGTTGAACATCTTCCGCACGTCGGCGGTTTTTCAACCCCAAACGTGCGCCGCATTCTTGATTTACGCCCGGACCTTGTCATTACTACCAGCGATATTCATGCCGAAGTGACGGCTGAGCTTGTACGCGTGGGTGTACAGGTCATAAGCCTCAACCCCCACCGCCTGGAAGATGTGTATCGCAACATTTTGCTGATTGGTGGACTGGTTGGGCGCATGGAACGGGCGCAATGGGTGGTGGCGCGTATGCAGGCTGACCTTGCCACGTTGGCGCGCTCGCTGGGGCTTGCTGCGCCGGTGCGCGTTTACTTTGAAGAGTGGCCGGGGCCTATGGTGAGCGGTATTGGCTGGGTGAGCGACTTGATTCACCTGCTGGGCGGCGAAGATATTTTCCGCGATCGAGCGGTGCACGCCAAAGCGGCGCAACGTGTTGTAACACCTGAATTGGTGCGTGAGCGCCAACCCGATGTCATTTTTCTTTCATGGTGTGGAAAGCCGGCGGATACCGCCATCCTGCACAGACGCCCCGGTTGGGAAGCCATCCCGGCTGTACGTGAGAACCGTATCTTTGAGATTCCTTCAGATGTGATTTTGCAGGCGGGCCCACAATTGATTGAGGGCGCCCGCATGTTAGCGGACGGCCTGCGTACAGTCTCGCAGGTTCTTCACGTCCATCGCCAGTCAATTCAGGAGTAGGGTGGGAAGGAAGGTATGAAACGGCCAAACTTCTTTATTATCGGAGCGCCGAAATGTGGTACAACATCGTTGGCGCGCTGGCTGGGAGAGCATCCGAACATTTACATGTCGCCCATCAAAGAGCCAAATTTCTTCAACGAAGAAGGTCCCAATGTTGTTTCTTCGCTTGAACAGTATGAAGCCTTGTTTGCCAAAGCCAATGAAAGCCATCTTGCCGTGGGGGAAGCTTCAACGCATTATCTCTTCTCACGCACAGCCGTGCCCAATATTCTGGCATACGCCCCTGAGGCGCGGTTCATTGTATGCGTGCGCAACCCTGTTGAGATGGCACCCGCACTCCATGCCGAGCGCGTTTGGCAACGGAAAGAGACAATTGGTGATTTTGAGCAAGCGTGGCGGTTGCAGGCAGCGCGGCGTGAAGGACGACATATTCCACCAACAGCAAAAGGACACCCGCATGTTTTACAATACGGCGAATATTGCCGCTTAGGAGCGCAATTAGAACGTCTCTACACACACGTTTCACCTGAGCGTGTGTGTGTCATTGTTTTGGACGATATGGCGCACAATCCGCGCCGTGTTTACCAGCACGTGCTCGCTTTTCTCAATCTCCCAGATGATGGCAGAACAGATTTTCCCGTGTACAATCGCCGCAAGCAAGTTCGTTCCGTATGGAGCAACATGGCCATCCACACACTGGGGCGTTTCAAGCGCAGGCTGGGAATCCGGCAAAGTCTGGGCATTGGGCGTGTATTGGTGCGTCTCAATCACTCGAAAACGCCACAAGCGCTTTCGCCCGTCTTGCGTGCTGAATTGTGCACCTACTTCCATGATGATATTTTGCTTTTACAGACGCTTCTGCAACGTGATTTGCGTGATTGGTTATGTGCTTCCTAGGAGAAGACGC
Source organism: Ardenticatena maritima (assembly GCF_001306175.1). Taxonomy (NCBI): domain Bacteria; kingdom Bacillati; phylum Chloroflexota; class Ardenticatenia; order Ardenticatenales; family Ardenticatenaceae; genus Ardenticatena; species Ardenticatena maritima. The sequence goes on along the minus strand of NZ_LGKN01000003.1, from coordinate 653,115 downwards.
GCCACCTCTTCACTCACGCGCTGCCAGTTCATTTGCTCTTCCACCCAACGCCGACCGGCTTGCCCCATGGCGCGACGTTTTTCCGGCGATTGGAGCAGGTCAATCGTGTGCCTTGCGACAGCCTGAACATCGTTGGGGGGTACAACCACCCCTGTGATGCCGTCACGTATGGCTTCCGGCATGCCGCCGCTCCGTGCGGCAATTGTGGGGAGCCCGCTCGCCGCGGCTTCCAGCAGGACAATTCCAAACCCTTCAATGTTGCCGCCTTCTTCACGCGAGAGCAGTGCAAAAATATCGGCTTCGTGGTAGATGCGGGGCAGTTCTTCATCGGGAACATACCCGCGAAACACAACCGCCTGCTCCACCCCATACTGGCGCGCCAGCGCTTCCAAACGGGGGCGGTCTGGACCAGTGCCGGCAATCAGATAGCGCACTTTAGGAACCGCTTGGCGAATATGCGGCAGGGCGGTGATGAGTGTATCAAGCCCTTTGTACGCATGGAGGCGTGAAACGGTGAGGATAGTTGGCGGGTGTGGGACTGGTTCCGCAGGGGGATGAAAGCGGTTGGGGTCGGTACCAAGGTGGACGACACGCAGTGGTGCATGCACCCCATGCTGGCGGTAGCGCGCCGCGAGAGCGTGTGAGTTGGCAATAATGCGTTGCGCTTTGTTGATAAGTGCGACGAAAAGCGGGAAGTGCCAACGCCCACGGGCGGCGAGAAAATCAGCGCCGTGGATGATGAGTGTGAACGGACGACGTGCGAGCCACGCCGCAAGAAGCAAGCGGGGATGCGCATGCCCTATGACGAGATATTCAGGTTGGACGGCTTGAAGCGCACGCCAGAATGTCCACGGGTGCGTGTTGGGAACGACGAACCGCTCCCATGGTTCGTGGGACGTGTTGGCGGCAACCGGTGTGATGACGGTAAGGCGCATACGCGATGACCAGCGCGCGGCCATTTCGCCCAGCCAGGTCTGAACGCCCCCCGTGGATGGGGGAAAATCAAACGTGAGGATGGCAACATGTGGTTTGGCTTTCATCCCAAGTACCCTAAATCGCGCAATTGCTTCTCGATGTACGCCTGATCCTCTTCACTGAATGCCTCTCCCGCGCCTTCATGGACGGCCGTGGCAGCATACGTCACTGGACGACGTCGAATCGCGCTTTCTTCTGTGAAAAGGTCTAGCAGGACACGCCCGTCCATCTCCTCGGGCACGGGGAAGCCCAGCATGTGCAAGACGGTAGGCGCAATGTCCATCAAGCCCCCTGCTGCGCTGCCGGCCGCAATGCCAGGTCCATGGGCGACAAGCACGCCTTCGGGTGTGTGGTTGGCGCTGCGCACCGGGTTGAGGTCCCACATGCCGGCTCCCACTTCGGCCATGACATCGGTGCGGTAGTGGTCAAGCGCCACAAGCATATCCGGAGCGTCGAGCATGTAGGGTCCTTCGTACACTGCTTCTTTGCGAATGATGTGCGCTTCGAGCGGTTGGGTTGTATCAGGCGGTTGGAGTGCTCGCAAGCCGGCCTCGATTTCGTCGAGCAAGCGTTCGGCTTCTTGCCCCGGCTCGACAATGCCTTGTGGGTCGCGCCCTTTGAGGTTGAGGTAGAGCGCGCCTTCATCGGGGCAATAGGCGCGCGTGCGCGACCAATCAACGGGCAGGTGGTTCAGACGCACCAATCCTTGCGTTTTGGTTCGCACGTAGGCGTGCCGCACGGCGTTGGAAAGAGCCCGTTTCTTGAAGGGGGCTGCCAGGCGCCGGAAAGTTTCCGAATGATGGTTCAGCCAGAACAAAGGCGCCGCCGCCCGCCCAAGCAACCGTGTACGCCACGTGAGCCGTCCCGCTTGGGGTTTTTCTTTCAGCACAAGATAGCCTTGCTGCATAAGCCATTCGTTGAGGTAGAACACGCGATGGGTGGGACCAAAGCCATGGTCGGAAACGATGAAAACCCAATCGTCGGGTGTGATGAGGTCGAGCAGTTGCCCGACGGCGTCATCGTGGGCGCGGTAAATATCGAGCAAGGCGTCGCCCAAGCGTGCGGCGTGCGCCGGGTTGTGCTGAGGGTGTGTGGGGTCCATGTGTTTCCAGAATTGATGGCTGGCGCGGTCGAGCGGGCTGAGCACAACAACCCCGACTTGCCACGGCGTAGTGCGCAAGACGTGCAAAGCGGTTTGCGTGTGCAGGCGCAGGATGCGCAAGCGTTCTTGCCGCATTAGTTCGTCATTGTCACGGGCGATGGGATGGGGGCTGAGAAACTCGAACGGTTGCCCCAGGATGGCGTCAATTTCGCGGCTGAGCGCCGGCGGATGGGTATAGACCAGCGAGCCGTGATTGGCAGGGGCTGGCCACCCTGAGACCATGACGCCATGCAGGGGGCGCGGGGGGAAGGTGCCGGGCAGGTGAATCACGGCGGTTGTGATACCGGCTTCGCCCAGGTAGTCCCAGAAGGGACGTGTGCGGCAGTAGGTGAAGTTGGCAAACGTGTAGTCGTACGTGCCGGGCAAGCGTTGGCTGAAGCCAAAAACGCCAAGTTTGGCGGGGTTGGTGCCGGTGGCAAAGCAGTACCATGCGGGAATGGAACGTGGCGGGGTGATGCTTTGCAACACGCCAAATTTCCCCCCCTCAATCAGCCGCGCGAGATTGGGGAGTTCGTTTTGCCATTGGCGAATGAGGTGGGGTGAAGCGCCATCAAGGCCAATGATGAGAATGCGACTCATAGGAACTTCCTTTCGTCGTCGTTTTGCCATGCGCGATATTGCCCCACGACGTCAGCCATGCTTTTCATGTACACAATGAAAGCAATGCGTGGATCGGTTTGCACAAGGTGCTTCCCCAGTCGCAAGGTGCGTTTGATGCTACGCAGGGCAATGCGCACGAGTGAAGGGGCTTTGCCGCGCTTCTTTCCAAAGTCGTACGCGCCAATACCCCGGTAAATATGCCTGCGCCATGCTGAACCGACTGTCTCAGTGTGGTAGTGGTCCACTTTCAATGGCAGATAAAGCAGTTGATACCCCTGCTCGCAAATACGCCATTTGAGGTCGGTATCTTCAGCCGCTGCACTGGTAAACGTCTCGTCGAAGCCGCCAACCGAGAGAAGCACTTCCCGACGATAGGCGGCGTTGTTGGTGCCAAAGCCAGGGACTTCAAACCCGCCTTTTTGGGGAGCAATATGTCGTCCTTGCCACCGTTGGGCACGCATGAACTGCTCCGCCTGTGCGAAAATATCTTTTTCAAGTATTTCGTCAGGTGCTTCCTGATACCCTCCAACGCCAACAACATCAGGATGTTCTGTAAACGCCTCTGCTAACGTTTCCAGCCAGTATGGGGGGACACGGCAATCATCATCTGTAAAGGCAACAATATCACCGCTAGCGGTCTGGATGCCGACATTCCGTGCAGTTGCAGGACCGCTTCTCTGCGGAAGTCGAATGTAACGCACGGTTGGGAATTCTTTCGGTAATGTGTGCGGTGTTTCGTCCGATGATGCGTCGTCAACAACAATGATTTCATAGGCCGGATATGTTTGCTCCTGTAAAGCCTGCAAGCACTGACGTAAAAGCGTATAACGGTTGTAGGTCGGGATGACAACAGAAAAACGAAGGTCTGGCATTTTTCACCTTCTCTGCAAATGTGCTTGAAAATGCGCCAACAGACGTTCCCCATGCGCTTCCCACGAGAATTCCAGAGCGCGTTGGCGTGCGGCACGCGCCATTGCCTGGCGTTCAGATGGGTGGGCGCGCATGTATTCTAGCGCGTTGGCCACTGCCATGCTGTCACGAATGGGGACGATCAGCCCTTCCTCACCATGACGCGCGACTGCACCAGCGTGTGGCGTCGTGATGACGGGAAGCCCGGATGCAAGGGCTTCGTATGTGACCAGTGCGCTTCCTTCCTCAATTGTTGGAAACACGAAGACATCCGCCTGTTGATACAAGGGACGTGGGTCGCGAACATGTCCAACCCAGCGGATTGTGGGGTGGTGGGCGTAACGTTGCAGCAAAGGTTTGATTCCAGCCACCGGCCTCCCGACGATAAGAAGTTCCGCGTCACGCCAGCCTAATCTGTCCCACGCCTCCAGCAAATAGTGAATACCTTTGCGCGTTCCCACCTGTCCAACAAAGAGTGCACGAAAAATACCATCATCCGGGCGCTGGTGCGCCGGCTGAAAGCGCTTGGTATCCACACCGTAGGGGTTGACGAAAAGCCGTTCGCTGGGAAATCCGTACTTCTGGAACGTGTCGGCGACAAACTGCGAGGGCACCATAACAGAATCAGCCGCTTCAAATTCCGCTAGCGCGCGTTTTTGCATGTGTTCGGGGGGCAGCGCGCCAATACCAGTACGTTCGTATTCTTCTACGAAAAGAGCGTGGCGAAACAGGGGATGAGAAGACGCCCAATGTACGATTGTTTTCATTCCCTTGCTTTTGGCCTGGTGCAACGCCTGAAGACCAAATCCTCCCCATACGAGAAAAACGTCAGCCGGGGCAAAATGGCGTGTTGACCAGCGGTCATACAACATGTTGTGCAGGTATGCGATACGGCGGGCAGGATCATAAAGAGCAAGGCGGCGCAACATGCGGGAAGGCCAGCCCATTGCTTTGATGATGTTGGCTGGTATGTCAGATGGACGGTATGCACCGCATAGCAAGCGGATGAGTGAATTGTGTTGATACAACGCACGTGCTTCGTGATATGCAGTCGTACCAATTCCTCCACCGGCAAAGGTCATGCCAATGGAATAGAGAACGTTCATTGTGTTTACTCCAAATAACCAAGATTGCGCAGGCGTTCCAAAATCGCCTCGTCAGCCTCCACAGCAATCGCCTGTGCCCCACTGGATGAAGACTCCGCCTCGGCATATTCAACCGCGGGGGGTTCCAGGAAAGCGGCTTGCAACACGTTGCCACTCAATCCCGTCGGCAGTGGTAGCCCCCAACCCGCCAGCAAGGTGGGAACAACGTCCACAATCTCCGCAGATGGAAGACGGCGCTGTTGCGCGATGCCGGGTCCCGCCAGCACGAAAATGCCATCGGGTGTGTGTGTGCCGTATTCGCGTGTATCGGGGATGGGGCGCACGGGTGGGTCGCTGGGGAAGCCGGTGATCATGTGGTCGGACCACCTGGCTGGGATGAGCACAAGGTCGGGTGGAAGGTCGTCCGGGTTGGCGTCGGGATAGGCGTCCTCGCCAAAGAGGACGTCGGCGAAGAGAGGTTCGCCATGCTCATCGCGCGTCTCCAGAAGCGCGGCGCGCACCTGGGCGCGAAGGCGGTTGAAGGCGTCGGGCGGGACAACGCCTCCGGGCTGGCGACCTTGCAGGTTGATGTAGAGCGGTCCCATGCCTGTCAGGGCATAGACCTGGGTGCGCGACCAGTCAATCGTCTCGTAACTCGTGCTGAGGCGCGGCTCATAGCACACAAGTGGCCACGACAGCAGACGCCGCAGGTGTGCAGGAAGGCGAGACCATGCACGGGCAAGATGACGCCCCACCAGCGGCAGACGCCGCCAAAAGCGGGGCGCGATTTCGGGGCGGAAGGCAAGCCACCCCCGTTCGGCAAGCAGGCGGTAGAGGGCAATGTAGCGCCAGGCGGGGGTGGAGCCGTGGTCGGAGACGAGGCAAATGAGCGTTTCATCATCGGTTTCGTGCAGAATGCGCCCCAACGCCCGGTCGGCGGCTTCGTAAATGCGCGCGATCATGGCGCGTTGTCGTGTGCGATGGTTGATTGAATCGGTGGCGGTGAAGACGGTGAAGAGCAAGTCGGGGGCTTCGTCGCGCCAGAAGCGTGCGACAAATTCGCCCTGTTCCTCGGTGAGCGCCACCCACTCTTGCGCGAAGGCTTCCAGGTCGCCCCGCGGTTGATGGGGGTTTTGCTGCGCCATAAGGTCAATTTCGCGTTTGAGGATGGTGTAAGGGCGGCCGGCTTGCGCCCATTCATTCAAAACGCCACGCGGCCAGGTCGCCTCTTCAGATTCAAGCGGGGTATCGAAACCGCCCACCAGCCAGCCGTTGAGCGGGCGCGCCGGGTAGGTCATGGGCACGTTGAAGACGGCGGCGCGTTTCCCAAAGCGGTTCACCCAGTGCCAAAGCGGTATGCCACGATAGGCGGCCAGGTTGGTGGGGCGGCGCGTGTAGGTGCCCGGCGCCAGTTTCGCGCCGTCGAAAATGCCTGTACGTGCGGGGCTCAGCCCGGTGACAAGAGAAGGCCAGGCAATGTTGGTGAAGGGCGGAATGGTGGAGCGCAGTGTGGCGTGCGCGCCACGTTCGAGCAGACTTGCCAGATGCGGCAAGCGCCCTTCCGCCAGCAAGGGTTCGATGTAGTCCCAGGTGGCTCCATCCCAGCCAATGATGAGCGCACGTTGCGGCTTCATGCGTTGCTTGTCCTTTCGTCAATCAATGTACCCAAGTTGGCGGAGTTGCTGTTCGATATCACGAATTTCATCAGGCGTAAAGTCGGGACCGCCCGCAATCTCGCCGAAGGTGGCGGGCGTTTCACCCCGCTTGATGGGGGTTTGTTCCAGCACGTCGGGTTGTAGCGCGTCGGTCAGGACGCGCCCGTCCATGTCGGGGGGGATGGGATGCCCCAGCAGGTAGAGCGCGGTGGGCGCGATGTCTGCCAGTGTGGCATGCGCCACAACGTCGCCCCGCCGAAAAGCGGGACCATACGCGATGAAGACGCCGTCGGGTGTGTGCCCGCCTTCGATACGCCCATTGTGCGCGCTTGGGCGGGTGGTTGGGTCGTAGAAGTTGGTCAGTTCGAGCACAATGTCGGGTCCTTGGGCGGCAAAAGCGCCGTGATACAGGTCGCGCCCCTCGTAGATGGCGCGCACGATGGGCTTGCCGGTGATGGGGTCGCGGTCGGCAAGCAGAAATTCGCGCAAGCGGGCGATGGTTTCGTGCGCCTGGTCTTCATCGAGCATGCCATGCCCGAAACGCCCCCGACGGTTCAACCAGAGTTGCAAGCCAAATTCAGAAGGGAGCACGAGACTACGGCGCGGGTCTATGGCGCTGTGCGTGGGCAACAGGCCGCCGGCGGCTAGCGTCTGCTTGACCAGTTTGGCTTGCCCCGGACGCAGGCGTTTCACCAGTTCTTTGAAGAAGGGCGTGGATGTGTAGAGCCGCATAGCCCAGCGCATGGCCCATTCGTTCACGCCGGCGAGCAGCGGCGCGCGTTTGTAGCGCACGAAACCGCCTTCCACAAGGCGGCGGAAGGTGTACTGGCGGGGGTAAACAGAGCCAAAGCCGTGGTCGGACATGATGAGCACGTTGGTCTCCGGTCCCACCCAGTCGAGCAGGTCCCCCAGCAAGGCGTCGCATTGTTCGTAGGCTTGGAAGAAGGCCTCGCGAAAACGCTTGCCTTCTTCGCTCGCATAGTTTGGGTGCAGCGGGTCGGCGAAGGTCCAAAAGATGTGCGCGAGGTTGTCGGTGATGCCAAAGACGACGAAGAAGAGCGCCCAGTCGCGTTCACGGACGAGGTGGCGCAGCAGACGCCGCCGCCCTTGCATGATGTCGCGCCACTCTTCGACAATCGCCATACTTCGGTCGAAACGGTGGCGGGGGAGCGCCAGGCGGATTTCTGCGCGCAGGTCGGCGGGCGTTTCTTCGGCGAGAGTGGGGGGCCAGGTGAACGGTGTGCCCGCCGTGCGCGGTGTGCCGTAGCCGGTCATCATGATGCCATTGAACGGGCGCGGTGGGTAGGTGAAGGGCACGTCCAGAATGATGGACGGCTGGTCGGCTTCGGTGAGCAGGTCCCAGAGCCGTTTTTCGCGGTGGCGGTCCGCCCGCACGGGAGACGTGGCGTAGGTTTGCGGGTCGAACGTCTGAAAGTCGAAAATGCCATGCTTGCCGGGGTTTTTCCCCGTGAAGACGGTTGTCCAGGCGGTGGGCGTAATGGGGGGCTGTACCGATTGCAAGACGCCATGCGTGCCCTGTTGCAGGAGGGTCGCCAGCACGGGCAAACGCCCGGCCTCGGCAAGCGGTTTGATGATGTCGAACGTGGCGCCATCCAGCCCCACGATGAGCAGGCGTTGTGTGTTCATGCTGTCCATCCTCGGCGTTTGATGATGCGCCAGGCTTCTATCAGTTCATGCCGTTCAGCGAGCCAGAGAATCAGACCGTAGAGCAGTGTCCCCAACACGGTTTTGCCCGCCAAACTGCCCCATGTCGGGAAGGTCTGCCACCAGGCGGCTGTCAGCCAGAGCGTCAGCGCCGCCAGTGCCACGGCAACAGCCGGCCAGAAAAAGAGCACACGGAGCGAGTAGGTAATGATACGGCGCGTGGCGATGAAGAGCAAGAGTGTGCCCACCAGTACCATGATGTCGGCGGCAAGGGCGACGCCTTCGATGCCGAAGCGACTGCCCAAGAGGGCGACGAGAGGGACAAAGCAGCCCAGTTGCACGAGGCGCACACGCGTCACCTCTTCGGGACGCCCAACCGCCAGGAGTAAGCGGTTCGCGCCAACGACGAGCGGGTCGAGTATGACATAGACGATCATCAGTTGGAAGGTGGGCACCATGGGCAACCAGCGCTCGCCGATGAAGAGTCGCACGAACTCATTGGCGTTGAAGATGAAGAGGATGCCGAACCAGAATCCAAAGCGCACGATGGCGCTGTTCATGCGAAAGAAGGCGCGCGCCAGGCGGATGGGGTCGTGTTGCAGACGCGCGAAGATGGGGTAGAAGACGCTCACGATGGGGTTGGCGACAAGGCGGCGCGGATAGCGGGCGAATTCGTAGGCTTTGCTGTAATAGCCGAGCGGGGTTTTCCCCAGGAAGGTGCCCGTCCAGAAATCATCGAAACGGTCGAGCAGGAAGTTGAGGTTGGTGGACAGCCAGACGGCGCGCGAGAAGCGCCAAAACCAGCGCGCTTTCTCCCCATCCCAGCGCAGGCGTGGTTGATACGTGCGAAACAGCCACCAGACGCCAACGGTGCGGACGGCGTGCCCGGCGGCGCGTTCAACAACAAGCGCCCAGATGCCCGCGCCCCACCAGGCTGCGAGCGGGGCGCAGATGGTCATGGCGATAGATGCGCTTATGTCAAGCAAGGCGAGCGCCCGAAAGGCGAGCGCCCGGTTGAGCAGGGTTTCCTGGGATGCGTTGATGGAGCGAATGGCTTCGATGGCGATGAATGCCCACAACACGGGGGCGAGCGCAGGCATGGCGGGATAAGCGCGGGCGATGAGCGGCGTCAGCAGGGCGAGCGCGCCCAACGGGATGAGGTTGGCGAGCAGGCGCAGGGTGAAGTAGGTGTCAAGCCAGGCGTCGTCGGCGTCCTGGCGGTGGATGATGGCGCTATCAAGCCCCAAGGCGGTGAGGGTTGTGCTCAGGTTGAGGAAAAAGAGCGCCAGTGTGGCGACGCCAAAGTGCTCGGGCAAGAGCAAGCGGGCGAGCAAAACGGCACGCGCGAAGCCCAGCAGGATGGTGACGGCGGATGCGGCGATGCTGTAGATGGAGCCGCGAATTGCCGTTTTGCCCATGCTCTGGTCGGGTGGATGAGATGCCATAGCGTGCCGTTCGTTGTGTGCCCAAGATTGTTGATGCGTGCGGCGCAGAGAATACGAAAAATTGCGGAGATGCCAAACGGTCAAGCAAGGGGCAAAAGAAAGAGCGAGGCGTCAATGGACACCTCGCTGTGAGCGTCAATCCCCTTGCGGGGATTAGGGCTTTTCAGACGGTGGAAACACACGAAGGTGAACTTCACGAGGTGATTTGGTTTCAATCCCCTTGCGGGGATTAGGGCTTTTCAGACCTATGAAGAAGCGGGTTGGAAGGTCTCTAATAAGTATTAGTTTCAATCCCCTTGCGGGGATTAGGGCTTTTCAGACGATGCTTCCATCCGCACGATACCAGCGCGGGCCAAAGTGTTTCAATCCCCTTGCGGGGATTAGGGCTTTTCAGACATGAAGAAGTCGCCACTAATTGGGAAAAGTTCCTTGACGTTTCAATCCCCTTGCGGGGATTAGGGCTTTTCAGACGACATCACAAGTGAAATGAATTCAGATTCAGAAAATATGTTTCAATCCCCTTGCGGGGATTAGGGCTTTTCAGACTTTATATAGTCTTAGTCGGGGGATTATAGAAAACAATAGAGTTTCAATCCCCTTGCGGGGATTAGGGCTTTTCAGACGTTGCGGCGTTGCCAGCCATAAGCATTATACATTGCCGTTTCAATCCCCTTGCGGGGATTAGGGCTTTTCAGACTCTATGTGTGCTGTGATTGGCGGAGTTATCCCGTGCTTTGTTTCAATCCCCTTGCGGGGATTAGGGCTTTTCAGACGTTCGGACGTTGTGAGTATGGTAAAAGAGATGCAAGAGTTTCAATCCCCTTGCGGGGATTAGGGCTTTTCAGACGTATCGCCCGCAAGCACACATTGCGTAATTGTGCTCTGTTTCAATCCCCTTGCGGGGATTAGGGCTTTTCAGACCATGAAAGCCGTCGAGGAGGGTGGAATCAAAGTTTACGTCCGTTTCAATCCCCTTGCGGGGATTAGGGCTTTTCAGACTGTACGGATGTGCTATGGGCGTCGCCCGCTCATCCGCTTCATCTGTGGCACAGCATACAAGAAAATGGCGCGTTTGTCAACCCCCAAAACCATGCCAAATACCGCTCCTTTTTCCAGGAAGTTGAACGTTTTCAGACCCCCTCAAAATCGCCCCAAAAATCGCCCCGTTTCAGGGGGGTCTGACAGAATTTGGTCGCGTTCAACTATTTGCCTGGCTAATTGCGTTGCTAAATAATCAAAAGCCCCGGTCCGTCTGTGGGGCGGGCGACGCCCAGGTAGAGAATTGTGCCCTGGCAAGCGCCGCACAGCCGATAGAACCGCACGCTATCCTCGCCGGGGTCAATGATGGCGGAGAGTTCGCGTTGCAGGCGCTCCAAATGGCGGGCGGTGATGTGCATTTCAAAGACCGAGTATTGCACGCGCTCGCCCCCATAATCCAACAAGGTTTGCGCAATTTTGAGCCGCCGCCGGTCGTCCGGGATGTCGTAACTGACAACAACAAACATGGTCTTGCTCCACTGCTAGACGCGAAACGGCTGAAACATGGCGTTTTCATCTTCATCCGTCAAGACACGCGCCAGTGCGTAGGCTTCGAGCAGAAAAAGCCGCCGATACGTCACCTGCTCGCCGGTTCCGGGATGCTTGAACGCTTGCGTCAAGCGGTGTTCCAGTTCCCGAATGTAGCGCCGCTTGCCCTCATCTCCCAGTACAACCGGACGGACGGGGTCGTCACTCGTGGTGAAGTCGTCCAGCCGTACCACCTCGTTGTTGATGCAACGCAGAACTACCGAATCCACAACCAGCGGGCGAAACGGCTCCATGAGATCGAGCGCCAGGCTGGGGCGGTTATACGCCATTTGATGCAAAAACCCGACGTAGGGGTCCAGCCCGGCGGTGAGCACCGCCCCCAGAACGTTCTGCTGGAGAATGGTGTAGCCAAAACTGAGCAACACATTCACGGGGTCGGTGGGCGGGCGTCGGCGTCGCCCTTCAAAAACCCACCCCTCGTTCAAGAGCAAGCGAAAGGCGCGAAAATAATGCCCGGTGGCGCTTCCTTCCACGCCCAGCAGGCTGTTGAGCGTGCGACAGCGCGCCGCCTGCTCGTGCGCTTGCCCCAACGCCTGTACGGCGTTCTGAATCTCCGCTTGAATCGCCGGGCGACGATAGCCGTGGCGTTGCAAGAGCCGCCGCATGTGGTGAATTTTGGCTTGCACCAGCCGCCGCGCCACTTCCAGCGCAAAGCGTTCATCGCGGCTCCGCGTGACCTGCGCTACGCGCAACAAACCGTTGCCGCTTTCCGCCCCCACCAGGCGACCATAGAAGCGCCCGCGCCGGCTCAGCAATACAACCTCGATCCCTTCATCCAGCAGCAATTTGAGCGCCGGTGTGGTGATATCCACATTGCCGAACACAATAACCTGGCTCACCTGCAAAACCGAGACGCGGGCGAGCACCTCATCATCGCGCACAACCAGCAGGCGGCGCCCCTCACGCTTCAAGCGTGTGCCTTGTTCGAGCAAGTAGAGCGGGTGTTTCATGGCGGTAGATGCTCAGCGCGTACGAACCTGCCCCATGCCGGTTGTCGTCTGTACACCAACGCCCCCGAAACGGGCGAAATCCGCCAGCAGATTGAAGACGCTCACCCAATACACGTCGTAACGCAGGGCAATGTAGGTCGCTTCTCCAATAGCGCCGATACGCAGCGCCTTGTTCTTCTGGTCCACCGGGCGGCTTTGCAAGCGGTAGCGACTCACGGCGATACATTCTTCGGCGAAGCGGCGCATGTCGGCGCTCAGCGCGATCGGCGCAAACGCATTCCACCGCTCCACCAGACTGCCGAACACCAGACCGGGCAGGGGCAAGGTAATCTGCTTTTCCTGCGAGCGAAACGCGGTCGGGCTGGCAAATTCTAGCGTGATGCGTTTGCGCAACGCCGAGCGCCCTTGCAGATACGTTTGCACCATTTCCGCGTATGACTGACGCCCCGCCCAGCCCGTCGGGTCTTCTTCGGGGGTGTCTGTGGTGCGCACAACGCGGAACGTGTGGCGGTCGAGTTCCCACGTTTTGGGCGGGTTGTGCAGCAGGGCAAGGTCGAGCGCTTCTTCAACCTCGGGTGTCAGCCCGGTGATGCGCACGAAATAGGTTTCGCCGGGGCGCACCGGCATTCCTTCGCGCGTGCGGCGTGCGCCCCACAAGAGCGAGCAGGTAATCGGCTTGGGACCGTCGCCGTCGTGAATCTGCGCCGCCAGATTCTCATCAATACGCGCAATGGCGCGCAGCGCCGGGCGTAATTGGCACGCCCCAGGTCGCGGGGGAGCACTGCTTCGGTTTCACTTTCCAGCATGAGCGTAATGGCAATCGGCATGCGCTTCCCCTCTTTAGATGTCGAGTTCGTTTTGCTCATTCAAGTGCGGGAATTGGGGCGCGTCAACATGCACTTTCATCGCCTCGCAGGTCTCTTCAATGAAACCCTGCAACACTTCGCGCACCTTACGCCATTTTCTTTCGGAAAGCGGTTCGGTGCCGTGCGCCAGAATAGAGGCATTGCGACGTTTGAGCGCGTTCAAAATTTCCTTCTTCTGCTGGGCGAACGCCCGCCCAAGCGGGTCGTCCAAATCGTGCAGAAGGTCATACGCCCGCATGAGCGCCAGGCGCACCTTGCCGTCCTCATCACGCAGCGCCTCGTATTTGGCGCGCAGAGTCTCAGGCAAGCGCGCCACGTCAATATCGCCCGTTTCCTGCCCATATTCGCGGCGCAGGCGAATTTGCGCCAGCATTTCCACCGCACGGTAGAGCCGCGCCACGGCGTCATCGTAGCGCCCACTCTCGGCGCGGCGTTCCGCGTTGCGCAGCAGGTCGAAGACCGGTTCATACTCCGAATGCTTGCCCTTGCCCTGCAACGCCAGCAAAAAGCGCCAGACAGGACCCAGCGTTTTGGCGTGGGGGCGCAACAGTTCTTCCGCGCGGGCATGGTCGAAGCGGTCCCACGCGTCGAAACCGCGGCACAAGGCAATCCAGTCGCGCAGGAGTTGTTGCAGAGGCACAGAGAGCGGGGCGCTTTGCAACAACGCCCGAATGAGATTTTCGGCGGCGCGGTACTCGTAGGTGTTGAAGAGCGCACGCACCTCTTGCAAGCGGCGGCGGGCGCGCACTTCGCCGATGTTCACCAGCCCGGCGATTTCGGTACCGTCAGCCACGCGCACCAGGTCGGTACGTGCGCCCTTGACAAGCGAAACCTTCCAATTGCCGTCGAGCGCCGCCAACACCAGCGAAACGGACATGGTTTTGGTGCCGCCGGTGTAATCCACAATATGCTCCGCGTCCGGGAAACGGGTCGCCACATCGGCGAGCGCCTGGCTCATTTCAGCATAGCATGTACTGAGCGAATCGGGGTCGGTGAGTTCAAGGATTGCGTACTGCTCCGGCGAGAGCCCTGCCTGCTTGACGATAGCGGGCAAATCCTCGCCGTTGTATTGCCTGCAAGGGCGCCCCTCGCCGTCCACGGTGGCACGGCTCTGCGCCGAGGCGATGAAATAGACAAAGTCGGGCATATAGTCGCGAATGGCGGCGACAATGGGCTGGCATGAGCCGCCAACCGTACAGACCAACACACGCGGCATAGGCTTCTCTCCTTGCATTGCATTGGTTCAGTCTTCTTTGGGCAAGAGTGTCACCACACACCACCCTAGCGGTGCGCGGGCTTCTTCGTGTACACGCCCCGAGGGGTCGCGGTCAATGTGCACCGCCACCCGGCGGCTTTTGGGGAAGGGGTCGCCATGCTGGCGCTTGCCACGGGCAAGCCTGTATTTGCTGATGATCTGCTCCATAAAGCGTTCATCGCGCGCCAGGCGCGAGCCGAACGTTTTGGTTTCCCAACCAGTGCCCCACCCCAGCGCCACGACAAAACGGTTGGAACCCTGCACTTTGGCGACCTGCTGCGCCAGGCGTTCATAAAACTGCGCGACATGGTCGCCGCCGCGAATGTTCTTGAACCATTGCACTTCGCGCTTGATATGGTCGAGGGCGTGCTGATTGACGATGTCCGGCAGGTTGGTGAGCCATTGGCGCGCGCTGGCGCGGAGTTTTGCACGGTGCGCCCAGTCGTCGAAAAGCGCCAGGTCAATCTTGATGGTGAGCCAGCATTCCGTGCGTGGGCGCAAGGCTTCCACAGCAATGGGGGCAGCCAGTCCGCCGCCGCGGTTCAGCACACGCACATTCGCCACCATGAGCGTGGACGCATCGAGCGGGTCGCTGTCGCTGATATGCAGGGCGCGCATCCAGTCATGGTTGGGGGACGCGCCGAAAATCTGTTTTTCAAAGGGTTGTCCCGCCCACTGCTTCTTGAAGCCCAACTCGCGGGCGTTGGCGCGCATGCCCATTTGCCCCCAGGCGTACCAGCCCAGGGCGGTGCGCAAGGCGCCTTTCACGGTGGTGCCGGGCAAATAGGGGCGATCGAAGGGGTCTTTCAACTGCTCGCGCAGTTCCGCACCACGCTGCTCCGAACGAGGGACGCCCCGCATCACGTAGCGAAAGAAGGGGCTATCGGGCGTGTAATCCTCGGGGCGCAACAATTGCGCGGGCGGCACACGCATCAACTTTTCGACGATGTCGGGGTCTTCGACGTCCTGCACGTCGAGAATGGCGTCGTGGTTGAGCCGCCACGAATGCCCTTTGTGGACGGCGTAGTCGTAATCACGCATGAGGGTCACGCCGCTGCCAATGTGAAGCGGTGAAATCAGGCGCACGTGTGCATCGTAGATGAGATACTCAGCCATGTGAACCCTCCTTGTGTGGTGGCACGCCCAACGCCACAGCCACGCCGTAGCGATAAACCGGGTGCGGAATTCCGGGCGTCCCCTCGTTTGCGCCGTAAGTCGGCTGAACGTTGGCGACCGCGCCCATCACCGCCCCCGTCGCGCGAACGAGGCTGCCTTCGCGAATCATCACCAGGCTTTTACGGCGCTGGTCGGGCGCGTCGAACGTGTGCACCCAGCCGCGGACGGTGGTGATGGCGTAGGCGGTCTGTCGGTCGGCAAGGACGTTGGCTTCGAGTTCGGATGTTTGCGGCAGGTAGCGGCTGAGCAGCCAGGCGCACATGCCTTCCTTGGCGTCCGGCAGGTTGACGGGTGGGGCTTCGCTGAGCGTGAATTGCCCATATCCGCTACTGCGTTCGCCACCCAGCCCGTTGGTTTGCAGAAGGTCAAGCGCCGAGCGCACCAGTTCACGGAAGGTTTGCCCATCCTCGGCTTCGGAAACGGGCATGTCGGCGTTTTGCCAGACGATACCGAACCAGAGCCCGCACCCTTCGGCAAACCGCACCGCCCCGACGTGGTAGATGTTCGAGGCTGAGCGAATGCGGTCAATCGTCACGCGCGGGATACGGTGGTGCGTCCAGACGGGGAGATAGCGCAAGGCTTCCAGTGGGCGCTTGCGCCGCTGTGCTTTATCCAGAAAGCGAAACGCAGGCGGCAGTTGTTCGACTTCTTCCTTGCTGAGCCAAAGCGTATCGTGTTGCAAGGAAACGCCTTGGGCGGCGTTCCCCTGCTCATCGAACAGCGCGTCATCCAGCGGCTGTTGCTCAATCAGCCAGCGGCGCACCAAGCCTTCGGAAAGGTAGCGCAAGCGTTTGATGGCTTTGCCGCGCTGGCGGATCGTCTGCCACCCGCTCTGCGTGAACAGCACCGCGGGGTCAACGGGCATCGGGTAAAAGCGCACGTTGCCCACGCGCGGAAAAGCAGAGGTGAGCAGAAAAGGCGGCGATTGTTGGGCGCGCGCCACAAGCGCGGGTGGGTCGTAGCCCATGAGCCGCCATGTCGCCACCAGCGCACTGAACAGCGTATCGGCGGGCACTGCGGCGCTGCTTTCTTCCAGGTTGATCCCCCGCGCGCCCAGGTGCAACCCGCCGGAAAAAGCGAGGTGGAAAGGGTGAATGGTCGGCATAGGAGTTGGCTCCTTTTTCGTTGGCGCTCAGGCGTTCAACTTCGCGGAAATCGTCTGTATCACCTTGTCCAGGTCTTGCACAAACGCTCCCAGGTCGCCGTATTCTCCGAGCATCTCTGCTTCGCCGATGTAAGAGGCGCCGCCGCGCCACGCGACTTTGATGTTTTGGATGGCGATTTTCCCTGCGCCGCGGCTTCCCTGCCCGCCCAGGTAGTCGTCCTCCAGGAGTTGCAATCCCTCGGCGAGCACCCGCAGGCGTTGCACGTCCTTTTGGGCGTCGCATCCTGCCCCGTCGTAGATGCTGTAAACCAGTTCAGCGGGGCTGAAGACCGTGCCGGCGGGGACGCGCTCCATCTGGCGCGGGTTGGCGGCTGATGTAACACGGTCAATCGAGACTTCGGTTTTGACTTCGGTGTAGGGAAGGTCGGTGTTGGCTTTTTCAAGCGCCTCAGCAGACTGATCGCTCATGTGCACGTCGCGGACGACCAGGCGGGTGGGGGTGCCAAAATTGCGTTCGCCGGGCACGCCGAACACCTGGCAGATGTCGCATGTCGCGTATTCTTTGTCGGTCTGGCACGAGTGAATGAAACCCTGCCCAATACGTTGGTTTTGGGGTTTGGCGTGGTATTTTTCCAGCAGACTGCGCATTTTGCCTTTCAGACTACTGCCGGGGACGTAAGGGCGATTGGTCAGCGGGTCGCGGATGACGGTTTTATCCACGCCGCCAATTTCGATCCCGCTATCGGAGCCGCCAATGTGCAACCCCGTTACGGCTTCCAGGTCGAATGTGATGAAGAGGCGACCGCGCAAGTGGATGATTTTGTCACTCATGGCATGCTCCTTTCGCGATTAGTTTCCACCGTAGGCTTTGTGATAGGCGAGAATGGCTTCAAAGAATTCGACAAAACGCTGAAAGCGGTTGTTTTTTTCATCTTCATCAGATGCCGCCAGCACCTGGTCAATAGCGGCGTCGAGCACTTCGCGGAGCCGTTCAACACCTTGTCCGCGTTCGCGGCGCGCGCGGTAAGCCATTTTGGGCTTGAGCAGAATCAGGCGGCGGAGGGCGCGCTCGCGTTGGGCGTTGCCGCTCTCCCACGTCGCCTGAATACTGCGCACCTCGCCAAAGATGGCGCGGATTTGGCTGGTGGAAAGCGCACGGCTCAGTTCCTTGCCCAGCGTCTCCGCCGCTTCAATCAGGGCTTTGGCGCCGGTTTGAGAGTGGTCGGTGATGATGGTCTTGATGGTTTCGATAGGGATACTTGGGCTTGGGGACTGCCGTTGGCGGTTCATGAGACCTCCTTTGCCTCGGCTTGGTTGTTTTGTTTTTCAACTCGCAATATATCAACCCAACGCGCCGCCAAACCAATGCGGCTTGTCAGGCTGTAATCGGCCTGGAATGTACGACGTAGTTGTTCTACATTTGCCCCTGAAACGTGTTTTTCCATGCGCTTGAGGGTGTACACCATGCGCCAGGTCCAGGGGCCCCAGAGCGTTTGCGGCAAGCCGTTGCGTGCAGTGGTGCTTTGCGAACGCTGCCACGCCTGGCGTGCTTCCATGTAGAGCATGTACGATTCGATGAGCCGCCGCACGAGCGACTTGGGCGCACCCTTTTGCAAAGCGTCTTCGAGAAAGTGCATGAGTTGATGCACCGTCTGGAAGCCCGGTTGGCATTGCGGGTCGGTGCCAAAGGTTGACCAGGGCAAGGCTTCACCCAGGAAACAGAAGGCGTTTTTCTGGCGCGGATGGGTGCCGTCCGTCCAGCGCAGCCGCTTGGCGGCTTCTTCGGCGGCGCCGGCTTCTTCCGCCGCCTGGTAGAGTGGGTATTTGCGGGGAACCAGCACCATGCCGCCGCTCGCGTGAATGCCGGGGTGGCCGCCCGTGTAGGCAGTCAGGTCGGCGCGCACGCGGATGGCGAGTTCCACAACCGCATCCCACGCCCCCACAAAGAAAAGGTCATCGCCGCCGGAGTAGATGGCGTAGAGGCGGTCGCCAAACTGCGCCTGCATACGCTCGGCAATCGTCCCGACCCAGCCTTCAAAGTAGAGGCTGACGGCGAAACTCAACCCCGCCACGCGTGAAAGCGTTGCCGCATTGCCAAGCCCCTCGCGGAAGAGCGTCCCCAGGTTGTCCACGTCCATCCGCAAGACCCCCAACCGCTTGATGCCGCGCGCCTGATGCGCCAACACGCTGAACGGCTTGACGCGGTCGGCGGGCGGCAGACCGCGCTTTTCGTCGTCCGGGAACGAGGCATCGGCTTCCAACGCCTGGCGCTCTGCGGCTGTGAGAATGGGTGTGGTGTTGACCAGCAAACGCCGCCCGACGGCTCGGCGCGGGTGGGGCGTGAGGTCGGTCAGGGTGGCGTCTTTGAGCGCAAGCGCGACCTGGTAGGTCTCGTTTGTGGGGGCGGGAAGGGAGAGCGCACCGTTCTGGCGCGCGAGCACGCTGGCTTGCAGACCAAACGCACCGAGTACGTCCTTCCACGTGCCCGCCGGCTCAGCCAGATTGAGGCTCGTGTCGGTTGCCGGCTGAACCGTCAGCAAGAGCACTTCGGCGCGCCGCAGGTTGTCCCCCAGGTCTTCAAACGCCAGGCACGCCGGGCACTTTGTGACGGCTGAATCACCGGAACCGTCTTTCTTGACGTTGGGATGTTCCTCGCCGCACACGGCGCAGACCGTTTCTTCATTGCCGCCATGCCCCAGTGGCTGGAAAAGGTCCGCCACTTCCGCTGTGCTGAGGTGGGCAAAGCGGCGTCGTTTGGCGCGTTGCAAGCGTTCGTGCAGATGCCCCCATGCGGCTGAGAGGTGAGGACCGGCGATGAAATCACGCACGCGAAGCGGATAGCCTTCCACAGCCACGTCAAGCGCGCCGCGGTGGTGTTGAAGAAGCGTGCGGGTGATTGCCTGACGGAGGCGGGGAATCTGTTCGGCGTCGGTGGGGCGTGCCAGCAAGTAGAAGTTGCCGCCGCCAACATAGATGATGTTGGTGATGGGCAAATCCAGTTCGCGCAGGATGAAGCGCGCCAGCGCTTCCCCCAGGAGTTGCAAGTAGAACGAACGCCCACGCAAGCCGGGCGTGGCGCCGCGGGCGGTGATGGTGTAGATGAAATCCTGCACGCCGCTGATGTCCCCCCCAATAAGCAAGGCGGCTTCATCATCCACCGTCTCCGGCGCGTTCAGCCATTCTCTGATGCGGGCGTCGTCCGCATGTGCCAGAACGGCGGCAAGCGCGCCGGTCATGCGGCTGTGGTCGTACAGGCTGATGTCGGGAATGCTCTTGTAGTAGGCTGACGGAACCGCCCACAAGTAGCGCATCAAGAGCGCTTGCAGGCTTTCGATGTAGGCGTCGAGCGAGCCCCCCTCGGCGAAAGTCTCGCGCAGGGTGGCGGCTTCGCGCTCAAATTCTTCCCACATGGTTTCGTAGCGCCGCTCTGCTTCGGATGTGGGGAGCGGTTCAGCGGGAAAGAATTCGCTGGTGAGGTCAAGCGGCTGAAGCGGCCAGTACGCGCCTTCGGGGTTGGGGTGCTCCTCTCCATCGAGACGCACGCGCGTGAAGATAGAGCGCAGTTGCATGGGATGCGTCTTGCGCGATTCATCGTCGCTGTTCGTCGCGCGTTCCCCCGCCGAGAGATGGTCGGCGAGTTGGACGATACGGTCTTCGCGTGTCTGGGGGCGGTGGTGATTGCCTACGGGACCGATGACGGCTTTGCGCCAGGGTTCGGGCACAAACGTTTCAGCGAACCAGGCGCTGAGCATGGCGTGTTTGTAGCCAAACTCACGGCGGGCTTCTGCATCCCACATGCGATTGCCGCTGACACCTGCACGCAGAGCAAACTTGCCAATGTCGTGCAGAAGACCGGCGAGGGCGAGGAGATGCTGCGAGGGCGTTGCAGACATGGTTTTTTCTCCTTGTACCGTCTTTTTGGGTGGCTGTTGGAGAAAGGTTGGTGCTGGTTTGTCGGTTGGTGTATTCAGAAGAGAGTGCCCGTAGTGTACAAGATTTGGGGGGTATTTGCAAGCGGTTTATTGCAAACAGGTAAGATTGGTTGAAAAAATGGGTCTCATAGTGTGGCGTGTTCAACAAAGTAAAAGGGGGCATGATGTCAAGCATTCGTGTGTATGGGGCGTTGTGGTGTCCGGATTGCCGTCGGAGCAAGGCGTTTTTGAACGAGCACCAAATTGCGTATGAGTGGATTGATATTGAAGAAGATGCAGACGCACGGCGGTACGTGGAGACCTTGAACGATGGCAAGCGCATTATCCCGACCATTGTTTTCCCGGACGGGAGTTATCTCGTTGAGCCGTCGAACGCTGAGTTGGCGCAAAAATTGGGGTTGAAAACGCAAGCGAGTCGGCAGTTTTATGACCTTATTGTCATTGGCGGGGGACCTGCAGGGTTGACGGCGGCGCTGTACACCGCCCGCGAGGGAATCCGCACGCTGGTGATTGAAAAAGGCAGTTTGGGAGGCCAGGCGGCGACCACGCAAGAGATTGAAAACATGCCGGGCTTTCCAGATGGCATTAGCGGGCAGGCTTTTGCGGAACGGTTAGCGCGCCAGGTGGACCGGTTTGGGGTTGAAGTGCTGCGGGCGCAGGAGGTTCGCACGATTTTGCAGGAGAGCGAGCGGCATCGTTCTGTGAAGACGAGCGACGGCAGTTTGTATGGCGCGCATCTGATTTTGATTGCAACGGGCGCGCGGTATCGCCGTCTGGATGTGCCCGGAGAACGTGATTTTATTGGCGCGGGTATTCACTTTTGCGCGACGTGTGATGGTCCGTTCTACCGAGGAAAACCGGTTGTCGTCGTTGGTGGGGGGAACAGTGCCGCAGAGGAAAGTGTCTTTCTCACCCAATTCGCTTCGGAGGTGACACTGCTGGTGCGTGGCGAGGCGCTCACAGCGAGCAAAGTGGCCGCCGACAAGGTGTTGGGGCACCCCAAGATTCGGACATATTTTCATCACGAGGTGCGGGCGTTTCATGGCAAAAGTGGGAAACTGGAAGCCGTTGATGTTGAAGATACGCAAACGGGTGAAAGAAAAACCCTGACGCCTGCGGCGGTCTTCGTTTTTATTGGGCAGCAACCCAACAGTGAGTTTGTGCGTGAGACGCTCGTGCTGGACGCCCGCGGCTTTATTCTCACCGGGCACGACCTGGAGCACGCCGTGGCGCATCTGCCGCATCGCCCGGAACCGCTCGAAACGAGTATGCCGGGCGTGTTTGCCGCGGGTGATGTGCGGGCGGGGAGCATCAAACAAATTGCGGCCGCCGTCGGTGAAGGGGCGGCCGCGGCGCTCTTCGTGCGTAATGCGCTCAAGACGATGTGAACGCAGCAAGGATGGCTTGCACCAGTCCCTCGATGGTGTGCTCTTCCGCTACGACGTCAACGCGGAGCCCCTCTTCGCGGGCGGTTTGGGCGGTGATAGGCCCAATGGCGGCTACCAGCGCGGTGCCGGCGATGGTGCGCGCGTCTTCGCGCCCCAATGCGGCGACAAAGTTGCGGGCGGTGCTGCTACTGGTGAAGGTAATCACGTCCACGCCGCGCTTCAATTCGGCTAACACGTCGGGCGCGGGAGTGGCGGGGATGGTGCGGTAGGCGGTCACCTCGACGACCTCAGCGCCCGCGGCTTGCAACCCTTCGCGGAGCGCGGCGCGTGCGATGTCGGCGCGTGGAAGCAGGAAGCGCAACCCCGCCGGGTTGGGGATGGCTTCCAGCAATGCCTCGGCGACGTACTGTTCGGGCACAACGTTCACCGGGACGCCGCGCGCTTCCAGGGTGGCGGCGGTCGCGGGACCAATGGCGGCGATGTGGCGCGCGGCGACGGCTTCGGCGGGGATACCGAGCACGCCAAGGCGCTGCCAGACGTGTTCGACGGCGTTCACGCTGGTGAAGACGAGCCAATCGTACGTTTCCAGGCGTTGCAATTCGGCGTCCAGGGCGGCGTAGTTGTCGGCCGGTGGGACAATGGCGATGGTCGGAAATTCAATCGGGATTGCGCCGAGTGCGCGCAAACGTTCGCTCAGGGCGCTTGCTTGTTTGCGTGAGCGTGTGACAACGATGCGTTTTCCTGTGAGCATGGTCTTCCTCTCAGGCGGTCGGCGTTTCTGCTGGTCTACCAAACCCCAGGGCAGCGAGCGCTTTTTCGGCGGCTTCGATGCCCTGGCGTGTGCAGTCTGGCAAGCCCGCGCCGCGCATACCACTGCCGACGACGGCAATCCCCGCCGGCAAGGTGCGTTCAATGGTGGCGACACGATCCAGATGTCCAACGTCGTATTGCGGGCGGGCTTTCTCCCACCGCTGGACGTCGGTCAGCACCGGTTGGGCTTGAATGCCGAGCAGGCGGCGGGTATCGTCGAGCACCTGTTGCACGAGTGCGGTATCGTCGAGCGAGAGTGCGGCTTCGCGACCGTCGCCGCCGACGAAGGCGCGGAGAAGGACGTAGCCATCCGGCGCGCGCCCTTCAAACTTGCTGGAAGCAAACGTGTAGCCCGTGACGGTCTGCTGTTCGATGCGCGGCACAAGCGCGCCGCTCGCGTCAAGCAGCGTGTGGGGCACATCTTCCCGGCGGAAGCCCAACACCACACTTGCGCTTGACGCCATGCGGATGCGGTGCAGGTGTTGGCTGGCGTCCGGCGCAATGGATTGCAAGAGACGCGCGGTCGCAGGCGGTGGTGTGGTGAACAGAACCTGTTTTGCGGTGATGGTTGCGCCTGTGCTGAGTGCGAGTGTGTAGCCAGCCTGATGAGACGCAACCGCACTCACGGCAACACCGATGTTGAGCGCCTGCGGGTCTAAAACGTCTTGCAGGGCGTCCACCAGCCGCCCCAAACCTGAGCGCAGCGTCAAAAACGGTGAGCGATGACCACGCCCAGCGCTCCGCCCGCTTCCACGTTGTCGGCGGGCACGCCACATTGCCCGGATGAGACTGCCATGCGT
The DNA here is from genome assembly GCF_001306175.1 of Ardenticatena maritima. Classification (NCBI taxonomy): domain Bacteria; kingdom Bacillati; phylum Chloroflexota; class Ardenticatenia; order Ardenticatenales; family Ardenticatenaceae; genus Ardenticatena; species Ardenticatena maritima. The sequence goes on along the minus strand of NZ_LGKN01000003.1, from coordinate 629,750 downwards.
GCGTTCCATCGCCCGCAATTGCGGGAAGGTGGCTTCCAAACTCAGCCGGTCGGGGTCGGCGGAATGAATGCCCGCCATGAGCGGGCCGGCGAGCCGTTCCAGCGCTTCACGCCCCAGGCGGCGGCGCACAAAATCGCCTACGCTTTCATCCGCCTCATCGCGGCGGGGCGGAATGAAGAGGTCGAGCCCCATGCGCATTTTGCCGGGCCATGACAGGACCGGCGAGCGCAAAAAGGGCATGAAGCGCGTTGGCACGCCGAGGAAAATGCCTTCGGGTGCCGGCACCAGCCGCCCATGGCGCACCAGGTAGTAGCGCGTGGTGCGGGGCGCGATGAGTTCATCTTCCAAGCCCAAGGCGCGCACAAGAGTGAGCAGGTGAGGCTTGGTGGTCAGAAACGAATCAGGTCCATGTTCGATAAGAAAGCCATCCTGAGTGCGCGTCGTGATTTTGCCCCCCAGACGCGGCGCGGCTTCTACCAGCAGGTAGCGCACAGGCAGACCCGCCCGGCGCGCTTGTTCCAATCGCCAGGCGGCGGCAAGCCCCGTCATGCCGCCGCCGATGATGACAACGTCATACATTGGTTCGTTCATCGTCTGCTTTCTCAGCATCATTCACGGTTGCGCAATCGAAGATATTATGAAGCCTCATCGGCAAACGCCAAGGGCACGGTGAACGATTGCAAGGCGCGCCCCTCTGACGAGACGAGTTGAACACGCAACCAGGCCTTTGCAAGGTCTACATCGCCCACATGCTCCAAGGCGACAAAAACCGGAAAAGCATCCCCCGGCAAGACATCGCCCGGCGGGGTGATGAGAATCTCGGTTTCTGCATGCCTCACACCATCCGCTTCCAGGCGTACCACCATCCCTGTTCCAGCCTGCCACGGTTTCGCCGTCTCAACCAGCAAACGCACCCACAGCGTTTCATCCCCTTGAATCGCATAGCCGCGCAAGGTTATCGTGTCGCTGAGTGAAAGGGAGAGCGGTACATAGCCTTCAGCGCGCGTGTAAATGCGCCGTTTGCCGTGCGCATGCGTCGCTTGCAGTTCATAGCCCGCCGACTGCACCCATTCCAAAACACCCGGCATATCTCGCAAGCGGTCTGTCCAGAAGACAACGTAATCGGGGCGTTCCTGCGCGAGGAGCGCTATCAGTGGTTGGGTGTCTATTTCGCCGTTGCGCAGCCAGCGCCGCTTGGACAAGTTGACCAGCGAGGGCGGTGGAGAGTGTCCGCTCAAAAAGACGAACATGGGGTCATCGCTGACAATGGTTGTCCCCGGCGGCAACTCTGCGCGCCAACGCGCGGCATACTCCATCGCATCGCGACGCTTATCATCCAAATCCCCAACCTGATACGCCTGCCAAAAGAAAGGTGTGCCATCCAATAGCGCCACGCCAATCAGCAGACCCACCCACACAGGCGCCTGCCACGCCTGCCGAAGAGGAAGCCGCTCAAACAGATATGTGAGCCCCAGCGCAAAGAGCACTATTGCCGACGGCACCAGCACCAGTACCAGATGTGAAAACAGGTCGGGGTAGGGGGCGAACATCAGCACAAACGCCGCCAGCGTTGCGGTGAGCGCCAGCACAGCATGACGCTGTTTTGACGCGCCCAACGCGGCAACCCCCACGCCAACGGATGCAACCGGAATCAGAAGCATGCGCCACAGGTGCTCGCCTGTCACGATTGCCCAGATTTTGAGCAGATTCGCCGCGGGATTGGCATCCCCCCCTGCGCCGGCATTGAAAAGCAACACTTGTTCAAGAAAAGCCCGCAAGGGCACATTCACCAGCACAAGCCCCACAACACCCAATGCGCCCAATGCCAGCGTCATCAAGCGTTGCCAGCGGCCATTGCGCGTTCCCCACGCCAGCACAACCAGCCCCACGCCGAAGGGGAGCGCGGTTGGTTTGGTCATGAGCGCGGCGCCCAACAACGCGCCGGCTACCAGCGCGGCTTCGCGACGGTGCGGCCAACGCATCAAGACCCACAGCGCCCATAAGCCGCACGCAGCGACAGGCATATCAGCCAGGACGGCGCGGCTATCCCGAATGAAAATCGGTGTTCCCAACAGCAAGAACGCCGCCAATGCCGCTGTACGCCATCCGCGGAGACGTTCCGCCAGCAAGATGGTCGCCAGCAGCGTGAGCGTACTCCACGCGACAGCCAACGCCCGCGCGACCGTTACGTCTTCTCCAAACAGGCGGAACAGCGCACCGAGTTCCCAAAACAACAAAGGGGGGTAGTTCCACCACATCGGGTCGTAGAGTGAAACGCCACGCGCGACTTCCCGCCCAGTGAGAATAATGACCGTCTCATCCCATGACCAATCGTAGGCGGCATGGAAACGCCACGCCCACATCACAAAGAACAGCAAACTCCCGAATGCAAGCGCGGCAAACACCCACGCTGACCAACGTTTCACGCTCATGGTACACGCTCGACTGTTCCAAGTTGAATGGCGTCGCCCACTGTTGTGCCGTTTTGCTGTACCGGCAGACGTTGCAAGGTGGCTTCATCGTACATCCCGGCTAGCAAGGTGTACGTTCCCGTCGGGGCGGTGTCGGGGATGGTGAGTGTGTATGTGTCCACAATCACCTGCCCCGGTTGCCAGAGTGTGGTCGGCAAGAACCCTTCCAGCGGGACCTGGTCGTCTTGGGTGAGGAGCGAACCATCCGGTCCAAGGAGATGTACAAACCCCTTGAACGACGTTTCCGTGGACGCAAGCACCTTCCAATGCAAGCGCACCTGCACCGTTGCGCCAACCGGCAATGCTTCCAACGGTGCGCCCTCGGCGTCGGTAAGGTCCCACCCCTGCAACGCGGCAAGCGTCCCGACTTGCGGGGCGGGCGTCAACTCGTGGGTAGGGGGTGGCGGTGTGCCCACTTGCAGCGTATCCACCACCAGCGTATCGCCAATGGGCGCGCCTGTTTTGACATCCACCGCCGGCAAATGCTCGAATGTTTGCGGGTCGTAGAAGGTCAATTCGATACGGTACACCCCCGGCGGTGCATCGGCGGGAATGGTGAGTTCGTGCCCATCCGGCCAAACATCGCGCACAACCCACTGCGACGTAGGCGACCCCCAGGGCCATCCTTCGTCGCGCACAAGTTCGCGACCGTCCGCGCCCACAATGCGCACCAGCACATTCAGGTTGCGCTCAATCGGCGCAATGCTCTGCAAGTAGAACGTGGCAATGAAGGTCTCGCCGGGTTGTACCTGCGTGGGCGTTTTGTAGGCAATCAGGCGGATTTTGCCGCCCCAATCCGTGAAACGTGGACGCCCCACAGCGAGATAATCCGGCGGGGGCGCATCGCGCACATCGTAGATACGCGCATATTCCAGCCCGTCAATGACGACGACATGCTCCGGCGTCTGTTGCTCAAAATAGGTCAACATCTCTTCCGAGGGCAGACGGCGCTGCCACTGGTTGGCGTAGGTGACCACGTAGTCGGTACTGAGCCATTGCAGGATATTGGTCACGTTGGCGTTGAAACGGAGCGGCATCGGTTCACCGACGAAGTAATACGAAAAAGGTCCGTCCATGTACCACGCCGTGACGCGCATCTGCTCAGCGTTCGGTTTGGCGTTGAGGTAGCGTGCGGCGGCGTCCAGCCCTTCTCCCCAGCCAATCAGCATCACATCGGGCGCGCGGCGCGCCCCGCCCAAAAGCGGGTTGTAATAACTGAGATAGTACGGATATGTGGCGACGGTGCCCACGGATTGCGCCAGCACCAAAGCGCCCACAAGTGCTGCGGCGCGCTGTGGATGGCGCGTGAAAACCGGTTCAAGCAGAGACCACCACCCCAATGCCGCCAGCGCCGCCATGAGTGGGAAGACGGGAAGCAAGTAGCGGTCGAATTTCTTGGCGCCCAGGGTCATCAACAGCGCGAAAGCCAGCGCCGCCAGAAGGAGCCACGCCGCAGCCGCCCGTCGCTCAGCCCGTGCAAACACGCCTTGCCGACGCACCGCAAACAGGCTTGCCAGCAGCAGCCCCAGCAAGACCACCGGCGTCTCGCGCCAGAGGTAGTTGACGGGATAGAAGAGCCAACCGGGGTCGCCTTCATACACGCGCCCCATGAAGTAGGTGGGATTGAGGTGCCCTTCCTCGGCGTACGTGGTGGCTGTGCCAAGCACACGCGCCACACTCTCGAACGGCGCGACCCAGAGCGCAGGCCACAACGCCACGACGACCGCCAGCCCTACCAGCCCCCACACCACGCCGCGCCCCAGCGCACGGCGCAAGGCAGCCGGTGGCGAATCGGTTTCACGCCAGGCGTCCCACAAAACCACCAGCCCGGCAACTGGGATGAGGAACAAGCCGGGCGATTTGGTCAACCACGCCAGACCGGCAAAGACGCCCGCCCAGACGAGGTCGCGGCGGCGGTGTCCATCCAGCACGTAGGCGAGCAACGCCGCCAGCGCCGCCAGCACAAAAGAGGCCAGCAGCGCATCCAGGTGCAGCACCCGCGACAAGCCGACGTGGAAGGGTGAAAGCGCCACCAGCGCCACAGCGAGCGCCGCCGGTGCATCCCCCAGCACGCGGCGCAGGAAGAAGAACGCCCCCACGAGCGCCGCCGTGATAAAGAGCACCACGAACAAGCGCCCCGCCACCAGCATGTCCAGCGGCTGATAGCCCTGTTCGCGCAGGAAGGGCTCGATTTCCTCATACTTCCACCCAAAATAGCCCGGCGCGTCGTGCGCATACGCAGGGTAGCGTGTGAGAAAGCCCAAGGTCCCCGCCCACATCACCGTGACGCCGGGATGTTCGCGTTGGAAGGTTTGGGCAAAGTCGGCGTGCGTGATGGCGTAGTAAAAATTCGCCGAACGCGCCAGCCACTTGCGCTCATCGGGCGTCACAAACTGCCCAAGCCGCGGCAAGCGCGGCAACAGGATGAGCACGCAGAGCGCCAGAGTCATCCAAAGGGTGCGGCGTTGCAGGTTCATGGCGCTTCAACCGTAATCGTGGTCAGTTGGTAGTAATTCCCCAATGGCTGCCCATCTTCGGTGAAGAAGTCCAGGCGATAGCCTTGCTCGCGCTGGTACATGCCCGTGATGAGCGGATAGGTGCCCGGTTGCGCATCGGGGAAAATCGGAATGCGATAGCGGTCAACCACCATCTCATTGGGCTTCCATTTGCTGGTGGGGAATTTGTCGCATCCGGGCTCGCCGTCGCGCTGCCCAATCATCTTGCCGCCTTCAAAGTCAATCACCTGATTGAAGACCGTGAAGTGCTCAAATAGGTTTTCGGTCGTGACCCAGTAGAGCGTCAGGTTGAGAATGTCGCCCGGTTTGGCGGTTGTGCGGTCAATGCTAAACCCTTTCAGCCAAATGCTGTCGCCCAGCCGCAGGTTGAGCGGGTGGTCAATGACGGGCAAGATGGTGGGATCGTCCAGCGGAAAATCGGGCGCGGAGAGCGTGTTATCGAAAAAGGCTTCCACGTCTTCCACATAGAACGTTTGCGGCTCGATGGGCGTCTCGCTCTTGCGATAAATTTCCATGCGCGGCTGATCGTTGATGATGACCGTCCCGAACAACTGATATTCGGTTTGCAATTTTTCGTGCAACAGCCGCCGCTCTTCATCTCCCTCTGGTTCGAGGTTATCAATGAAGAAGAAAACCGTGTGGTCGCGCAAACAACGCTCTTGCCCGCGTGTGTACCAGTCGGGCACCCAGGCTTCCTTCTCGTTGGTTTCGTAAATATCGTTCAACACCCCTTGCGCATAGAGCGTCCCGACAACTTTCCAGCCATTGCGCAGGGGAAAACCAAACAGCGCCTTATCGTCCGGCTCATCGTACACAACCCAGAAGCCGGGGGGGCGGTTTTCGTGCCATGTGCGCAAAATTTCAACTTGGTTGTAGATGAAGTAGAAATAGGCATACGCGCCAAAGACCGCCACCGCCAGCGTTGCCAGCGCCACGCCCAAGCCTGCGGCGCGTTGCGTCCCCCAGCGGGCGCGCACGGCGTGAAACGCGCGTTCCAGCACAAAGCCGTTCAGCAGTGCCCAGGGCATGAAGAAAATGTAAACGTGCGAGCGCGGCTTTTCGGTCAGGAAAATGGCCAGAATCATCGCCGCGCCGAACCAAATCCACAAAATGCGTTCTTCGCACCGCATGCGCGGCATGAGCCACGCCAGCACAAACGCCCCGGCGAAGAAGAGCACGGTATAGTCGCGCCCGCCCACCGTCAGCCAGGTGGGGTTGACGCTGCTCACTGCCATGCCCGCCACGAGCAGCAGCGAGGGCAACAGCGCTTTGCGCCCCAAGCCCCGCCAATACGCCAGCACCAGCCCGATCACTGCCAGCCCAATCATGAGCACGACGTAGTAGGTGGTGCTGTACACGGTGGTGCGCAGGAAGAAATCCGCCAGATTGTTGTAGGGGAATTCGCCGCCGATACGTCGCTCGGTCAGGTAGGTGTAGGTGGCGGCAAAGTTGGGGTGCAGAACGAAAGGCACGTAGAAAAGCGCCAGCACTATCGCGCCCGCCAGCAGGGCGGGCACCAGTTGGCGCACAATGTTCAGCAGCGGCTCGCGTTGCCAGAGCAAGACACCCACAAAGAGCAGCGAAGGCAACGCCGCCATCACGGCTTCATAGTGCGAGAGCAAGCCGGTGGCGAGAATCAACGCCGCCAGCAGCCAATACCGCGCACGCTCGGCGGCGATGCGCGTGGTGCGGTACATGATGAGCACAGTGAGCACGGTTGTGAGGAAAACCACGCTCTGGTATTGCACAATGCGCGAGAACCCGATGAAGTAGCCATCCAGCGCGAGCAACATCGCCGCCGTCCAGCCGGTGATGGGACCGAACAGCCGCCATCCCAGCAGGAAGAGCGCAAACAAGCCGGCCAGGTTCGCCAGTGAGAAGGGCAAACGGGCGGCGGCTTCGTTCAAATGCCCGCTCAAAGCGTACACGTTCGTCGGGAGCACGATTTCGGTCGGTCCCTTCTTGTGGATGAGCAGGACTTCTTCGTACCCTTGCAAGACGCCGGCGGCGCGCAAAGCCGCCCGTGCTTCATCCCCCTGAAACTCGGAATAGCCCAGGTTGGGAATGCGGAAGAACGCCCCCACGAGGAAGAGCGTCGCCATGCCAGCCAGCACCCAGCGGCGGTCGGCTGCCTGCCAGAGCGGCGCCCAATTTGGGGACATATCCGGGGCGGCAAAGAGGCGTTCGCGCCGCCAGATGGCAGCCAGAAGAAGCAGGGTCAGCGTGGTGTAGGCGGCGATCATCTGCCAGGCTTGCAAGCCGCCGGGAAGATACGAAAGCAAAAGTGTGAGCACAACTGCGATACCGTAGCCCGCGGCGATGCTGTAGAGTGTGCGTTCCCACCAGTCGGGGCGATTGTCTCCCCCGCCAATCAGCCACTCCACCAGCAAAGCGCCGGGGACATACGCCGTCACGACCAGCACCGCCAACGATTTCAACGCCAGCGGGAGCGGCGCAAAGATGATGGCGTATGAGACAAGCAGAAGAGCGGCAACAATGCCCGCCAGAGTTCCGCGTTTCATTGGCTTCTTTCCCCCTTCATAGCAATGCGCCGTCTGACAAGAGCAGGCGGCGCAAAATCGCAGGCGATGATAGCATACAGCCCCAATGAGGCAAAGCATTGAGACACGACCACCAACTTGCCCTTCTCTCAATCTGTGATACATCTTTGTTGCAAGCCCAAATTTCCCCCCGACAACCATACGCAGAGACGGACGGTGTCATGGAGATACCAAACTTGCGCCATTTGCATGGCATGCTTTGTTCCGCACATCCAACGAATGGGGTGTGGAACCATCCTGACATATGGACGCATCCTTGTTTTGGCGCACCTCCACGTACAAGGAACGCGCCGAGGCACTTTCGAGCCGCGCCTTTACCCGCTCCTCCGAGTTGTCCTCCTTCCACCTATCGGCCTACTTTCATTACCCGCCCCTATCCCATCACTGTTGCCCCTCTTGATGCACTAATTCCCGCACATTCGCCCTCCCGGTTTTCCTCACCCCGACGTACTCCTTTCGCACTGACGCCTCCACACACCTTCTTTTCCAGCGGCGGCATAAGAGATGACGGCAAGACTCTGCGCAAACATCACAGCAAGGTGCGTCATGCGGTATCGCTTGCGCTTTTCGATCGTGAAGACATGCCCCCCGCACGGCAATGTATCACACACAAGAGAGGGTGAATGATGAAATCACTTCCTTTTTTCAAACAGATGCTGATATTGTTCAGCGTACTCTGGCTATTTTCTCTACTCACATTCTCCACACCTTTCACACAAGCCGCTTCCAGCACCATCGTCATCAGCGAAGTCCAGTATGACCCCTCGGGGGCCGAACCAGGCAGCGAGTGGATTGAACTCTACAATCTTGGGGGAACGACGCTTGATTTGAGCGCCTACAAACTGGGCGACGAAGAAACATTCGGTGGCGGCGAAGGTATGTACATTTTCCCATCTGGGTTCACCATGGCGCCGGGGCAAGTTGTTGTGATTGCCAACAAAGCCGCCGACTATTTCGCGCTCTTTGGCACCAAACCCGACCTCGAGTTTGTGGAGAGCGATGCCACCGTTCCCAACATGACAAAATACAGCGCATGGGCAAGCGGCAGTGTCGCCCTTTCCAACTCCGGTGATGAGGTGCTGTTGCTGGATGGCAACGATGCGCTGGTTGATGCGGTCTCGTGGGGCTCGTCCACATTTGCGTTCAACCCCGCTGCGCCTGATGTCCCCGATGGGCATTCGTTGGAACGCAACCCCGCCGATAACGACACCGACAGCGCCGCCGATTGGCTCGACCAGGCGACCCCCAACCCTGGCAGTGTTGTGACCACAGGCAACGCCACGCCAACACCGCTTCCCACGGCGACGCCAACCCCCACCGCCACTCCGCAAGCCACTCCCACACCCGCCCCAGGGTGCGGCAAAACATCAACCTACACCGCTATCTGGGAAATTCAAGGGAGTGGAAACACCTCGCCGCTGGTGGGACAAACGCTCAGCAATGTGCGCGGAATCGTCACAGCCGATTTTCAGAGTGGCACGGGTGGTCCCAGTGAGCCGCGCGGCTTTTTCATTCAGGCACATGAACCCGATTGCGACGCCAACACGTCTGATGGTATTTGGGTCTATACCAGCACATCTGTGAAGACCATCAGCGTGGGGGATTTGGTGGAACTGGACGGCGCAACCGTTGTCGAATACCAGGGACCGGCATCCTTCCGCTGGGATGAGACGCTGACAGAACTTGACTGTCGCACAGGTTGTACCGTCACCACCATTCAAGCCAATTATGGCTTGCCACCGGTGGAAGAATACGACCCGCCCGCGGATGATGCGCTTGCCGCCGCTTACAATGAAGCCCGTGAAGGCATGCTCGTCCAGGTGAGCACAGACGCAACGGTGATTGCGCCCGTCAACCAGTACAACGAGATGGTCATGGTACGCGGGACAGGTGCTGACCGCCTGCACCATGACGCGCCGCCTTTTGGGCATCGCATCATCGTGGATGGTGACGGGGTCAGTGCTGCGCGGTGTGGGGTTGATGGGCTGGGCTACATCAAAACGTTCGATACGATCGTGTACAACCCCGCCGCCGGGCAGAAGGTGTACGGTCCGCTCACGTACAATTTCAACACGTACAAAATCCAGCAAGATGACGATACCGCCTGCGTGGTTGCTACCGCCGGTAACGATACATCCTACGACCCCGCCGACAACCCCGCTCCCGCTGATGACGCCAACACGCTGACGATTGCCACGATGAATGCGTGGAACTTCTTTGACACCACAGACGACCCATACAAAAGCGATACGGTGCTCACCCAAGCCGACTACGACCGCAAATCCACCAAAATGGCGCAACTGATTTGCAACACCGCCGGGCTCAATCGTCCGCTCATCATCGGCTTGCAAGAAATCGAAAACAGCACCGTCCTTGCCAAACTCGCCAACGACATCGCCGCGACCTGTGGCGTCACGTATGAGTACTACACCATTCCCGGCCCCGACAACCGCAGCATTGATGTGGGGCTGTTGACACGCGCTGACCGCGTGACGGTGCTTTCAGTGCGCGAAGAACAAGGCTGCTCTGCGACCAATTGGGGCATTGATTACGAAACCGGCGACCAGTTGCCAGCCGTGACATGCTCCGGAAGCACGCCCTACTACCTCTTCAACCGCCCACCGCTGCACCTCGAAGCCCAAATCACGCTTGGTGGTGCGCCGCGTACGATCCATGTCATCGTCAACCACTTCAAATCGAAGTTGAGCAGCGCCTCATGCTCGACAGCCGACTGCACCGACCGCCGTGTGGAACAGGCGCAGCATGTGGACACGCTGGTTGATGCACTCCTCGCCGCCGACCCGAACGCGAACATCGTTGTCCTGGGCGACTTGAACGACTACTACAACTCCGCTCCGCTTGATGTTCTCGATAAAACCAGCGGCGTGCTGACGAATGTGTGGGACGACGCCCAAGGTCCTCCATCCACAGGACAAGGAAGCATTACACGGTATAGTTACATCCACGACGGCATTGCCCAGACGTTCGATCACATCCTGGTTTCGGATGCGCTCAATGCCTTGCCGCGCATTCTGTCGCCGCGTCATGTGAACGCCGACTGGCCTGGTTCGCACATCAGTGATACGAGCATGTACCGCTTCTCCGACCATGACCCCGTGCTGGTCGCCTTTGTTTTTGGGACGGCGACACCAACGCCAACGCCGCCCCCCACCTTCACACCCACGCCTACCCCAACACCCACGGCGACGCCAACGCCATCACCCGCCAGCACACTCCACGTTGGCGACCTGGACGGCAACAGCACCCGCAACAATCGGAAGTGGAGCGCCACCATTACCATTACTCTGCATGACAGCAACGAAACGCCGGTTGCGAATGCTCTGGTCAGTGGCGTATGGTCGGGGGCGACGAGCGGCACAGCCAGTTGTACAACCGATGCCGCCGGACAATGCACGGTGAGCGTCTCGAACCTGTCGCGCAAGCAGAAAAGTGTCACCTTCTCAGTGACGGACATCAGCCACGCGACGCTTTCCTACAATGCCCTCGACAATCACGACCCCGACGGCAGTAGCGACGGGACAAGTATCACCATCGCGAGCCCATAAACACGCCTTCCCCACACACAGAAGCGGGCGAAGATCTTCGCCCGCTTCTTGCTGTTGGCGAGGGGCTTCCCCTCACACCACGCCTTCCTCACGCAAGCGCGCCACCTCTTCGGCGGAAAGCCCCAGCCAATCATGCAACACCGCTTCGCTGTGCTCGCCCAACAGCGGCGGCGGAGCGCCAATCTCGGCGGGCGTTTCCGACAACTTCGCTACCGGTCCCAGCAGGTCCAGCAAGCCGGCGGTGGGGTGCTCCACTTGCTGCACCATCCCACGCGCACGCACCTGTGGGTCGTTCAGCGCCTCGGCGACGCTGTTGATAGGCGCGACCGGGATTTTGTGCGCCACAAGCAAATCAATCCATGCCTGGGTTGGGCGGCGGCGAAAGACCTCGCGCAAACGCGGCACCAGTTCATCCCGATACGTCACGCGGCCGGGGTTCGTCTGAAAGCGCGGGTCTTCCCACAGTTCCGGGCACCCCGCCACGTCACAAAAGCGTTGATACTGGCTGTCATTGCCTATGCCCACAGCCACGTACCCATCCGCCGTGGGAAAGACCTCATACGGCACAATGTTGGGGTGCGCGTTGCCGTACCGCCGCGGGACTTCCCCGCTCACCAGGTAGTTTTGGGCGACGTTGGCAAGCCAGGCGACTTGGGCGTCCAGCAGCGCCACGTCAATGTACTGTCCTTCACCCGTGCGGTCGCGGTGGCGCAACGCCGCGAGAATGGCTGTGGCGGCAAACAGGCCGGCGGTAATGTCCACAATCGCCACGCCCACTTTGTGCGGTTCCCCGTCGGCGGGACCCGTGATGGACATGATGCCCCCCTGCGCCTGGATAATGAAGTCGTAGCCGGGGCGGTCGCGGTAGGGTCCCGTCTGGCCGTAGCCGGTGATACTGCAATAGACAATCCCCGGATTGACGGCGCGCACATCTTCATACCCCAAGCCCAGCCGCGCCATCGTCCCAACCTTGAAGTTTTCGATGAGCACATCCGCGCGCGCGGCAAGATCCAGTGCTATCTGACGCCCCTTGGGGTGTTTCAGGTTGAGCGTGAGACTGCGCTTGTTGCGGTTCACAGAGAGAAAGTAGGCGCTCTCGCCGCCCGCCCAGGGCGGTCCCCAGTGGCGGGTGTCGTCGCCGCGATGGGGGACTTCAACCTTGACGATTTCAGCGCCGTAATCGCCCAGCAGCATGGTGCAAAACGGACCCGCCAACACGCGCGTGAAATCCAGCACGCGCAGACCATCCAGTGCGCCCATGTTCACGCTCCAAACGTTTCTGGAACTTCAACCGCCACCACTTCCCCCCGCGCCGTCAGCACGCCGTCGGCGTACAACTCGGCGAGGACAACCACCTTGCGCCCGCGAATCTCTTTCGCGCGCCCGCGCACTTCCAGCGGCACGCCCAGCGGTGTGGGTTTGAGAAAGTCCACCCGCAAAGAACCGGTGACGAAGCGGGGCGGCGGCTCGCGTGTCAGGTCAATGCCGCGCGCCTCGGCGGCGAAAATGGCGGCGCTCCCCGTGCCGTGGCAATCAATCAGCGAGGCGATAAGCCCCCCGTACACGTAGCCCTCAATGGCGGTGTGGTAGGGTTGCGGCGTGTAGCGTGTGATCGTCTCATCACCTTCGCGGTAGGTCTGGAAGTGCAAGCCGTGCGGGTTCAGGCGGCCGCACCCATAACAGACAGCGAACGGGTCGGGATAGAGGTCTTGAATGGCGGTGGGTTCAGACATTGGAACGCTCCTCGTTGTGCGTTGGTTGGTCAATAAAGCGAGCGCCTTGCTGGTCGAGCCAGCGCGGCAACTCGCGGATATCCTCCAATTCGGCGTAGCGCGGGCTGGTTGGGCGTTCGGCTTGCTCATGTTGCCAGGTAATGTGGTACGGAATGTGTACGGCGTAGCCGCCGATTTCAAGCACCGGCACAATGTCGGAACGCAGGGAATTGCCGACCATGAGGAAATGTTGCGGGGCAATGCCGTGTTCCTGCAAAATGGCGCGGTATGCCTCAGGCGTTTTTTCGCTCACCACTTCGATATGCTGAAAATAGCCCGCCAGCCCCGAACGGGCGATTTTGGTTTCCTGGTCGAACAGGTCTCCTTTGGTGATGACGAGCAGCGGGAAGCGGTTGGCGAGCGTGGCAATCACCCGCTCCACCCCCGGCAGAAGTTCCACCGGCGCGGCAAGCATCTCACGCCCAAAGTCAATCAGGCGTTGAATATCGCGCGCGGGAATGCGCCCGTTGGTCACTTCAATGGCGGTTTCAATCATCGCCAGCGTAAACCCTTTGACGCCGTAGCCAAAGATTTTGAGGTTGCGCACTTCGGTTTCGTAAAGCCGCCGCTCGACTTCTTCGCGGTCGCAGTAGGCGGCGAGCATGTCGAAAAATTTTTGCTGGGTCATCGAGAAGATGGTTTCGTTGTGCCAGAGCGTATCGTCGGCGTCGAAGGCAATGGCTTGCAACTGCATGGTTCCTCCCTGTCGAAACTGGATTTGCCGCGGAAGTATGCTATTGCGCATCGGCGGAATGGGCAATTTGAGAAAGCGCAGCAGAGGAGAACGCCGCGCCCCGCCAAAACAACAACAGACCGGCTTGGGGTCGCCGGTCTGTTGCGCGAAGGTGAGGCGGTTGGGTCAGGCGTGCCAGGGTGTGCCCCACGCGCCGGCAAACGCCACGTCGCCCAACGGGCGGCGCTGGCGCGGCGCGGTTTCATACGCGCGCAGAGGCTCCGGCAACTGCGCGGGGTCGCCCGGATACCCCAGCGCCACCACAACATGCGGGTGGTAGCCTTCGGGAATGTTGAACGCTTCGCGCAGACGGTCGCGGAAGAAGCCGCCCATCGGGCGCGCCGCCAGCCCCAGGGCTTCGGCTTGCAGCAACAGGTTCTGCACCGCCATGCCCAGGTCGAACAGCGCCGACCCGTTTTCGCGTTCCGCGCCTTCGGGTTTGATAGCCGCCACGCCCACGATGAAGAGCGGCGCATGTTGCGCCCACGCCTGGTTGCCTTCCATCAAGGTGTCGAAAATGCGTTGCCAGGCGTCGGGGTGCTGGTCTTTGGCGGCGACGATGAAGCGCCACGGTTGGGCGTTGAACGATGAAGGCGCAAGGTGCGCCGCCTGCAACAGCGTTTCGATCGTCTGGCGGTCAATCGGGCGCGTGGGGTCATACGCCCGCCGACTGCGTCGGTTGGCAATCACGTCCAGTACACGCACGGGTGTTGTGGTTTGTGTCGTCATGAATTTTTCCTCCCAACAGGTTTCTCTGTGCAGAGCAGAGCCTACACAAAACCAGAATAGGCGCACGTGTCCCCGCACCCGTCCTTGCGCGCGTCCTGCATGGTGTCGCCGAGCCCCCTTTTTTCTTGACAGACGCCCTTTTGCGCGTATCGTGCAGGCTGAGCGGCTTTCGCGCCGCCAATCTGTGCCAACAACGCTCAACCCGTGTGGAGGCTGACACCATGCATCTCGCGCCGCGCTTGAACCGCATGCCGCCGTACTTTTTCGCACGTGTGGCGGAACGCATCCGCGCCGTGGAAGCCCAGGGACACCGCGTCATCAACCTGGGCATCGGGAGCCCCGATTTGCCGCCGCCCGATTTCATCATCGAGGCGATGATTGCCGCCGCCCGTGAACCCGCCAGCCATCGCTACCCATCCTACACCGGTTCGCCCGAACTGCGCGAAGCCATCGCCGGCTACTACGCCCGCCGCTTTGGCGTTGCGCTCGACCCCAACCGCGAGGTGTTGCCGCTCATCGGCTCGAAAGAGGGGCTGGCGCATGTGCTCATGGCGCTGGTCGGCGACGGCGACCTGGTGTTGGTGCCCGACCCTGGTTATCCCACCTATCGCATGGGCACGTATCTCGCGGATGGGGTCTTTGAGACGGTGCCCCTGCGCCCCGAACTGGGCTTCTTGCCCGATTTGGACGCCATTCCCGAAGAGACGTACCGCCGCGCTGTGGCGTTCTGGGTGAATTACCCCAACAACCCCACCGGCGCCACCGCCCCGCGCGAGTTCTACGCGCGGCTGGTGGACCTAGCGCACCGCTACAATTTTGTGGTGCTCAGCGACAACCCCTACGCCGACATTACGTTTGACGGCTACCGCGCCCCCAGTTTTCTGGAAACGCCGGGCGCGAAAGAGGTGGGCGTGGAATTCAACTCGCTCAGCAAAACGTACAACATGGCGGGGTGGCGTGTGGGCATGGCGGTGGGCAACGCCGAGGTGATTGCCGCCCTGCTCCGCGTCAAAAGCAATGTGGACACCGGCATCTTCTACCCCCTGCAAGCCGGCGCGATTGCCGCCCTGACGGGACCGCAAGAGTGGCTCGCCGAGCGCAACGACATCTACCGCCGGCGGCGTGATGTGGTGGTGGAAGGCTTGCGCGCCGCCGGCTTTCAGGCAGACCCGCCCAAGGCAAGCCTCTACGTCTGGGCGCGCATCCCCGAAGGGTGGACCAGCGAGGCGCTGAGCACACACGTACTCGAAACGGCGCACATCTGGCTGACGCCCGGCATTGCGTTTGGTGAACACGGCGAAGGGTATGTGCGCGTCGCGCTGACCACCGACGCCGAAACGCTGGCGCGCGCCATGGAGCGCGTTGCGCAGGTGTTGTCGTAAGCCAACGAAGCCCCAATCAGAAGGAGGCAAGGTATGACGCAACCCGTTATCATCATCACAGGCGCTTCTCGCGGCATTGGTGAAGCCACCGCCTACTGGCTGGCGACCCAAGGCGCGCGTCTGGTGCTGGTCGCCCGCAGTGACGCACCCCTGCAAGCCGTTGCGGAGCGCGCCAAGCGTCTGGGCGGTGAGGTGCTGATTGAGAGCGCCGACGTGTCGGACCCGAACGCCTGCGCCAATGTGGTGGAACTGGCGGTGCAGACCTTCGGGCGTCTGGACGCTGTGGTGAACAACGCCGGCATCTTGCAGCCGGTCGCCCGTATCGCCGAAGCCGACCAGGTGCAGTGGAAGTACAACATCGAGGTCAATTTGCTGGGCGTGTTCTACATGTGCCAGTGGGCAATCCCCCATCTGCGCGAAACGCAGGGGCGTATCGTCAATGTGAGCACCGGCGCCGCCATTTCGCCCATCGAAGGGTGGAGCGCCTATTGTGCGTCCAAAGCCGCCGCACTGCACTTCACGCGCGTGCTGGCGCTGGAAGAACCGGCGATCACCAGCGTTGCCCTGCGCCCCGGTGTGGTGGATACGGAAATGCAGGCTGTCATCCGCCAGGAAGGGCAGAAAGCCATGCCGCCCGAACGCTACGCCTACTTCAAACAACTCAAAGAAAGCGGCCGCCTTGCGCCCCCCGAAGAACCTGCACGGGTGATTGCCTGGCTGGCGTTGCATGCGCCCGCCAGCGTGAGCGGCGAATTCATCGAATATACCGATCCGCGCTACGCCGAGCCGGCGCGTGCGCTATTTGGCGAAACGCTTCCCCAATCGCTACAATAAAGGAAGCGAACCGGTGAACAGGCAAGACATGGAGGGATATGGCTCAACAATACTACGTACCCAACCAACCCGAACGCGCTTTTCTCGTTGGGGTGGAACGCAAAGGTGAACAAGGCCTCTGGACGATTGAGGATTCGCTCGAAGAACTGGCGCAGTTGGCGCGCACGGCGGGCATGGAGGTGGTGGGGCGCACCTGGCAGCGGCTCGACCACCCCAACCCGGCAACCTACATCGGCAAGGGAAAGGTGGAGGAACTCAAACTGGCGGTTGCCGAAACCGGCGCGCGTACGGTGATTTTTGATGATGAACTCTCCCCCGCGCAACAGCGCAACCTTGAACGGGCGCTGGGGGAAGACATCAAGGTGATTGACCGCACGGTGCTCATTCTGGACATTTTCGCCCAACACGCCCGCACCCGTGAAGGGCAGTTGCAGGTGGAATTGGCGCAGTACCGCTACCGACTTCCCCGCTTGACCCGCATGTGGACGCACCTTGCCCGCCAGGCGGGTGGGCGCGCCGGCGGCGCAACCGGCGGCGTGGGGTTGCGTGGTCCCGGTGAAACGCAGTTGGAAGTGGACCGGCGCGAGATTCGCCGCCGCATCACCCACTTACAGCGCGAACTGGAAGCCGTTCGTGCGCACCGCGAGCAGTACCGCCGCCGGCGTCGCCGCGAGGGCGTGCCTGTGGTGGCGTTGGTGGGCTACACCAACGCGGGCAAAAGCACCTTGCTGAATGCGCTCACCAACGCCAATGTGCTCGCCGAAGACAAACTCTTCGCCACACTCGACCCCACCACGCGGCGCGTGCGCTTGCCCGAAGGGCGCGAGGTGCTTTTCACCGACACGGTCGGCTTCATCCAGAAACTCCCCCCCGATTTGGTCGCCGCCTTCCGCGCGACGCTGGAAGAAATTCACGACGCGCACATTCTCGTGCATGTGGTGGACATCAGCCACCCCATGGCGGCGGCGCAGATTGAAGCGGTGGAAAGCGTGCTTGACGATTTGGGCGTCGCCCACAAGCCCATCATTCAGGCGTGGAACAAGATTGACCGCGTCGCCGACCGGGACGCCATCGAGGAAGAAGCCGCCCGCGACCCCGATATCGTGGTGATGAGTGCGCGCACAGGCGAAGGGCTGGACCATCTGCTTGAACGGGTGCAGGGCGTCTTGCAGGATCTCTTTGTCGAAGTGGACGTCCTGCTGCCCTACGCCCACGGTGCACTTCTGCATGAAATCCATGAGCAGGGCACGATTGAGTCCGAGGAGCATACCGCCGACGGCACGCGCGTGCACGCCTACGTGCCGGCGTGGCTGGCGGCACGCCTGACCGAAGCCACCCGCAACGCCTGAGCACAACATTTTGCCAGGCAAATAGTTGAACGCGACAAAGTTCTGTCAGACCCCCCTGAAACGGGGCGATTTTGGGGGCGATTTTGAGGGGGTCTGAAAACGTTCAACTTCCTGGAAAAAGGAGCGGTATTTTGCATGGTTTTGGGGGTTGACAAACGCGCCATTTTCCTGTATGCTGTGCCACAGATGAAGCGGACAAGCGGGCGACACCCATAGCACATCCGTACAGTCTGAAAAGCCCTAATCCCCGCAAGGGGATTGAAACACACTTGGAATGTACCGAGGAACTTCTGTGTATCTTCGTCTGAAAAGCCCTAATCCCCGCAAGGGGATTGAAACCCACGCAAGGAGCGTCCACAACTGGCTGGGGCGTTGCGTCTGAAAAGCCCTAATCCCCGCAAGGGGATTGAAACTCTACCAGTGGCGGCGGCGTATCATCCACAACAGAAAAGTCTGAAAAGCCCTAATCCCCGCAAGGGGATTGAAACCCAGGATTACTAGCCAAACGTTCGATAACGGGTTTGTGTCTGAAAAGCCCTAATCCCCGCAAGGGGATTGAAACTACGAGGGGCGCGATTGGTCTTCGTGGACTTCTGGTCGGGTCTGAAAAGCCCTAATCCCCGCAAGGGGATTGAAACTTCGCCCGCGACGTGTACCTTATCCAACGCAAGGTGGGTCTGAAAAGCCCTAATCCCCGCAAGGGGATTGAAACCGTCGCGCATGACGACGGTGACGGTTTTGTCGCTAAGGTCTGAAAAGCCCTAATCCCCGCAAGGGGATTGAAACAAAAGTTGTAGTCTTCAGTGACGTTGCCGTACACGTAGTCTGAAAAGCCCTAATCCCCGCAAGGGGATTGAAACCTTCACGGGCGCCACGAGGTACAAATGCGACGAATAGGTCTGAAAAGCCCTAATCCCCGCAAGGGGATTGAAACTTTAGTCCTCCGACTCTTCTATTTTCTCTGAACCAACTTCGTCTGAAAAGCCCTAATCCCCGCAAGGGGATTGAAACTAAATAATGATAAATTTCTGATTGTCGGGGACCTTCTCAGTCTGAAAAGCCCTAATCCCCGCAAGGGGATTGAAACTTCGGCGATGTCAGAAGCTGAATTTTCAGCAAGGAAAGGTCTGAAAAGCCCTAATCCCCGCAAGGGGATTGAAACTCCATCCGGGGCTTTTCCCAACATACCGCTACCATCCGTCTGAAAAACCCTAATCCCCGCAAGGGGATTGAAACGGATGTTTCCTTGTTGCTTATTCTGTGCATAGTCTTCGTCTGAAAAACCCTAATCCCCGCAAGGGGATTGACGCACACCACTTCCCCACTCCTCACGGCGTATAACCCGCCAGCAGACCACATCGTCAACCTGCAACAGCAGTTTGCTCCTCTCACGATATTACCCAGCCACAGAACCGCGCCTGCCGGTGCGGGTTGCAGTGGGGTATAATGAAAGAGAGACAAACGCGACGCCGGACAAGCAGCCGGGGCGCTCGCGGTGCTGCTGCGGGTTGCGGGCGTGCAGACTGCTGAACGTCGAAGCCCTGCATGCGGCGAGGGGAAACGCGGCAACAACAACCGAAAGGAGGAAGGTGTATGGAATCGCAAGGGTTGAGCCGTGTGACCATGTACGTGCCAAACGGCACGCCGGAAGATTTGCTGTTGGCTAAAATCTTCGAGCATACCGAGGTGCTGGCTGCTTACGCCTCTGATTGGATGGCAGCGGCGTTATGGGGGTGGGTGCCGCCTGAGTGGGCTTACTTGCGTGTCGCCGCCGTCGGCGTGGCGTATCAGCCGGAAGTCTTCGAGGCGTTGCAAACGCTCTGGCAGCACATGGAGGCACGCTTCAAATCGTTGCTCCCCTCGCCGGAAGAATTGAAACAAAAAGATAGCGAATTCAGGCAAAAGCCGTAAAGCCCCGCACAAAAAGAAAAAGGCTCCTGCACGGAGCCTTTTTTGCGTCTCGGCGCTGGTGCTCAGGTGGAGGTGTGGGGCGTCTGCTTGCGTACCGCCGCCCGAATCGCTTCGGCGACCACCTCAACCACCGCGTTGCCCAGCGTGTTCACATCCATCACCGCCTCGCCCGCCGCCAGCACAAACGCCGTATCCCCATCGTGCGGACCATGCGCGTACCGCACGGCGAGCGCCATCCCATCATGGGCGCGTTGCGCCAGCCGGTAGCAGGTGAGTTTGTCAAGGGCGGCGTTGGTCGCCACGACAACCAGCGTGGTGTTGGTGCCGGGCAAAGGCGGCACGCGGAAACGCCGCAGGGGGTCTTCCTCAGCCAGCCAGCGCCCATCCGGCGCGCGCGCCCCCGCCAGAATACGCCCGTCGGCGTCCACCACATCGCCCACCGGGTTGACAACCGCCGCCGCTCCCACAACTACATCCCCCAGATGGAGCGACGCCATGCCAAACCCACCCGGCATCATCGCCTCGAACCCCGCCCATTTGCCCACGCTGACGCCCGCGCCCGCCCCCACACGTCCTTGCGGCACATCGTCCGCCCGCGCCGCGAGGCACGCCGCATACCCCATCGCCGCATCAGGGCGACGCGCACCGCCGTTTGCGAACAAGTCATACACCACCGCGGCGGGCACAATGGGCACACGCGCCAGAGGCGTTGGATAGCCAACGCCCCGCTCTTCGAGATAGCGCACCACGCCATCCGCCGCCGCCAGTCCGAACGCGCTTCCCCCCGTCAGCAGAACGGCGTGCACTTCCTGCATCCCCTTCTCCGGCGAAAGCAACGCCATCTCGCGCGTGCCGGGCGCCAAACCGCGCACCTCGGCGCTCCCCACCGTGTTGGGTGGGCAAAGCACCACCGTGCACCCCGTCGCATGCACCTCATCGGTGGCGTGCCCCACCCGAAAACCGGGGACGTCGGTCAACGAGCGCCCAAACTTAATCTTCATGGCGTGGTGCCTCCGAAACAACCGGCGACGGGCGTTGTGCAATCGCCAGCAACGCCGCCAGCGTCTCTTGCCACCCTTCCCGACGGTGCCAATCGAGCAACGCCTGCATGCGCTGCAAGCGCAACCGTTCAAAGCGTTCCCGGTCGGCGGGGTCGTCGCTTTCACGCAGGCGGGCGTATCCATGCGCCGCTTCCCACGCCTGCACAAAAGCGTGCGCCGCATCGGTGCGCTCCACCAAATGCCCCAGCGGGCGGAAATCCGCCGTCCAAATGGTGATGGTGGGAATGCGCGTAATGCCCTCGGCGGCATAGGCTGCACGCAAATCGCTATACTCGGAGCGCACGAAGATACGCCATTCCAGCCCCGGCACCGCTTCAACCAGCCGCGCCACCAGGGGCAACGTCGCCACCACATCAGGGCAGAAATCCTCGGCGAGCGCCGTCAGGTAGAGTGTGCCCCCGTGCGCTTGCACCGCCTCGGCGAACGCGGCGCGCACATCCTCAGGGATACGCGCTTCCTCATACAGGCGGCGAATGCGCTTCTGGTTCTGCTGCATCTGTTCGACAAAGGTCTCCCACGTATCGCCTTCGTGGAACCGTTCCAGTCTCATGAGGGTTTGCAACATCGCTCGCTCCTTTCATCGTCTGAATCGTCGCCGCAGATTCCATTCTAATCAAGACCACGCCGCGGCAACTTGGGGCATTTGTCATCCCCCAAAAACTGAGATAGCATCGCCGTAATCCAGTCAGAGCCAGGCAAAAAAGGAGGTCCCCCCATGAACCAGCCCACACTGCTTGTACTCGCCAGTTATTTCAAGGGTGAAGCGTTTCTCGAAGCCGCCAAAGAAGCGGGCGCATACGTCATTTTCATCACCAACGAAAAATTGGCGAACAAACCCTGGCCCCACCATGCCATTGACGAATTCCACCTTATGCCCGACATCCACAAACAGCCCGACATCACCTACGCCGTCGCCTATCTCATGCGCCATCACCAGATTGAGCGCATCGTGCCGCTGGACGATTTCGACGTGGAACTCGCCGCCGACCTGCGCGAACACTTCCGGCTCAACGGGTTGGGGTGCAGTCAGGCGCGCTACTTCCGCGATAAACTCGCTGAGCGTATCCTCGCCCGCGAGCATGGTTTCTTTGTGCCGCGCTTCACGCCCGTTTTCAACGACGCTGCCGTGCAAGCCTTCATTGAAGAAGTGCCGCCCCCCTGGATGCTGAAACCCCGCTCATCGGCGGCGGCAATTGGCATTCGCAAAATTGAGTCGCCCGAACAGTTGTGGTTCGCGCTGGAAGATTTGGGCGACGAGCGGTCGTTCTTCCTGCTGGAAGAATTTCTGCATGGCGACGTGCACCACGTGGACGCCCTCACCGCCGACGGCAACATCCTGTTTGCCAAAGCCAGCCGCTACGGACGCCCCCCCTTCGAGGTGGCGCATTTTGGCGGGGTCTCCACCACCACCACCCTGCCCGACGACCACCCGGACGCGCAAGCCCTGCTGGAATGGAACCGCCGCTGGATTGCCGCCACACAACTCCGCAACGGCGTCACGCATACGGAGTTTTTGAAGCGGCGCGACGATGGCAACTTCTACTTCATCGAAACCGCCGCACGAGTGGGCGGGGCGCACATCGTCGAACTGCTGGAAGCCGCCACCAACTTCAACCCCTGGCGTGAGTGGGCGCGGCTGGAAGTGGCGCTGGCGCGTGGCGAGCCGTACACACTCCCCGCGCTGCGCAACGACCACGCCGCCCTCGTCATCTGCCTGGCGCGCCAGCAACACCCCGACCTGAGCGCCTACAACGCCCCCGAAGTGGTGTGGCGCGCAAAGGAAGAATACCATGCGGGGGTTATCCTCGCCTCGTCCGATTATGAGCGCATCTGCCGCCTGCGTGACGAATACGCCGACGGCTTTGCGCGCGATTTTCTGGCGGTCGCTCCGCCGCCTGAAAAGCCAACCGCCTAACCAACCGACGGAGAAAGTCTTGCGCTATGAAGAACACATCAGCACTCCCACCGACATTCTGCCTTCCGGCGGCGCTGCGTCCCGCCGGTCCATTTGGGCAACTTCCTCGCCCAGTACGCATTCGCGACGTTCAGACCGAAAACTACCGCATTCGCACCTTCATCCTTGACACAGCATTGCCCCACGCTCAGCCGGGGCAATTCGTCATGGTCTGGTTGCCGGGGCATGAAGAAGCCCCTTTCAGCCTTGCCTACCATCACCCGCTCACGCTCACCATCGCCGCCGTGGGACCCTTCACCCACGCCCTGCACCGCCTGCAACCAGGCGACACCCTTTGGGTGCGGGGTCCCTACGGGCGCGGCTTCACGCTCGAAAACGGCGCGCGCCCGCTCCTGGTGGGGGGCGGCTATGGCGTTGCGCCGCTGGCGTTTCTGGCGGAAACCCTGCTTGCGCAGGGGCAACAGCCGCACGCTTTCATCGGCGCACGCACCGCGTACGACGTGATCGGCGTGGCGCGGTTCGAGGCGCTTGGCGTCCCCGTCACCATCACCACCGAAGACGGTTCGCGTGGGCGGCGCGGGCTGGTGACCGAAGCGGTCGCCGAAACGCTTGCCGCCGGCGAAGGCGACGCCATCTACGGCGTGGGTCCTCACGGCATGCTGCATGCGCTGGCGGCGCTGGCGCAGGCGGAGCATGTGCCCGCCCAACTCTCATGGGAAGCCTACATGGGCTGTGCCATTGGCTTGTGCGGCATGTGTGAACACGACGGCACACTGCTCTGCGTTGAAGGACCTGTGCGCCGCATTCCCCCCGCCTGAACCAACCAACCTTGCGAAGGAGCGCAACCATGCTTGGCATCGTTGCCGTCAATGGGTACATCCCGTACTATCGGCTCCCGCGCACCGCTGTGGGCGACGCCTGGCGGCTTGAACAGGCGCGCGACCTGCTCATCGGCGAGCGCGCCGTCGCCGCCTTCGATGAAGACACCATCACCCTGGCGGTTGAAGCCGCCCTGCACACCCTGGAAGACCGCCCCACCGACCAGATTGGGGCGCTTTTCTTCGCTTCAACCACGCCCGTTTTTCTGGAAAAAAGCAACGCCGCCGTGGTCGCCGCCGCGTGCGACATTCCCGCCACAACCACGTTCGATCTCACCGGCACGCTCCGCAGCGGCACCTCGGCGCTTGCACTCGCATTCGATGCTGTACTGGTGGAGCGCACACCGCAGGCGCTGGTTGTCGCCGCCGACATGCGCCCGGCCGAACCCGGCACACTCGCCGACGCCATCAACGGCGACGGCGCGGCTGCTCTGCTGGTGGGTGAGGGCGACAACGTCATCGCCGAACTGATTGCCGAAGCCCACCTGAGCGCCCCCGTGCTGGACACGTGGCGGCGCACACAAGACCGCTACCTGCAAAGCGACGATGAAGCGTTCGCCCTGCAAACCGGCTACATGCGGTACATGAACGAAGTGGGCGAACGCTTGCTGGCAAACGCCAACATCACCCCCGACCAACTAGCCGGCGTGGCGCTCTACGCGCCGGACGGGCGCGCGCTCATGCGGCTCGCCAAGCGTTCGCCCTTTGGGGTGGCATTGGCGCGCATGGGCATGGCGTCGCCTGCGGCGGTCCTGCTCATGCAAGCGGGCAATCTGGGCGCGGCGTTCGCCATCGCTCAACTGGCGCTCTTGCTGGAAAACGCCCACCCCGGCGACTTCATCGCGCTGGTGGGCTACGGCGACGGCGCAGACGCCTACCTCTTCCGCGTGACGGACGCCGTCGAGGCGTGGCGTCCACGCCGCACTCTGCGCCACTGGCTGGCACGCAAGGGCGAAATCACCTACACACTGGCGCACGCCTTCCGCGAAAATTGGCGCGACAAGCCCCTCTGGCCGCCCACTGCCGAACCGTGGACATCGCTCCCGCTGTTGCACCGCGAACAAGCCGAATTGCTGCGCTTCTACGCCCAACGTTGCACAACATGCGGCGCGGTCTGGTGGCCGCATCGCCCCAACTGCTACGACTGCGGCGCGCAAACAGGCTTTGAAATGGTGCGGCTCTCGCGGCGCGGCACGGTTGCCAGTTTCGTGGCGGAATGGGCGGTTCCCACCCCGCTGCCGCCGCTGGGCATGGTCACTGTGGATACGCCCGAAGGCGCGCGCATCACCACCCAATCCACCGACGGCGACCCGCGCGCGTTCGCCCTGGGCGACGACGTCGAGTTTGCTTTGCGGGTTTTCCACACCGCCAAGAATGTGCCACACTATTCCTGGAAAGTGCGCAAAGCGTGAGCGCGAGAGAAAGGAGCAGACCATGAGCGGACGAACGAGCGACGCCCTGCGCGACAAAGTGGCGATTATCGGCATGGGGTGCACACGTTTTGGCGTGTTGCAAGACAAAAGTTTTGCCGAGCAAGGATTGGAAGCGGTCAACGAAGCCCTGGCGGACGCCGGCATCGAAAAGGAGCGCATCGAAGCCGCCTGGCTGGGCACTTTCGAGCCCAACATCGGCGGCAGTTTTCCGGGCTACGCGGGTGATTTTGTCGCCGATATTCTGGGCATGCCCGGTCTGCCCGTCACCCGCGTGACGAACTACTGCGCCACGGGTATGGACGCTCTGCGCAACGCAGCGTTTGCCGTTGCCGCCGGCATGTACGACGTGGTGCTGGTGCTCGGCAACGAAAAAATGCGCGACGTCGCCTCGCGCGACAGCCTCATTCGCCAGGTGGTCACGACTGGGCATCCCATCGTGCAGAAGGGGTTGACCGCGCCGGGGTTGTTTGCGCTCATGGCGCGCCGCCACATGGAAACCTTTGGCACGACGCGCGAAGATTTGGCGCTGGTCGCCGTCAAGAATCACTACAACGGCAACCGCCACCCCAAAGCCATGTTCCACAAGGAAATTACCGTGGATGACGTGCTCAACGCGCCGATGATTAGCGAGCCGCTGGGGCTGTATGACTGCACGCCCACCAGCGACGGCGCCGCCGCCGCCATCCTTTGCCGCGCCGACCTCGCACCGCAGTTGACCGACGAATATATTCTCATCGAGGCGATTGAAATGGCGACCGTCACCGGGCATCGCTACGGTCGGCGCAGTGAGTCGCTCATCGGCTTCGAGGCAACGCAGATTGCCGCGCAACGCGCTTACGCGGTGGCGGGCATTGACGACCCGCTGGCGGCGATTGATGTGGCGGAAGTCCATGATTGCTTCACCATCACGGAGATTTTGAACTACGAGGATTTGGGGTTCGTGCCCAAAGGAGAGGGGGCGCATTTCATCCGCGAAGGGCGTTCATCGCTCGAAGGTGATTTGCCCGTCAATCCGAGTGGTGGGCTGAAATGCTTCGGGCATCCCATTGGCGCCAGTGGTGTGCGCATGACCTACGTGATTTACGAGCAACTGCTGGGGCGCGCCGGCGCAACACAAGTGCCGACCGAGCGCAACGGGCGCGGCCTGGTGCACAACCTGGGTGGTCCGGGCTCGGTTTGCGTTGTGGGGTTGTATCACCGTCCATAAAAGGAGAAAACGATGACACGTTTGCTCGAACAGCAGGTGGCTATCATTACCGGTTCCGGGCGCGGCATTGGCGCCGCCGCCGCGCGTTTGTTCGCTCAACATGGTGCGCGCGTTGTGGTCAACGACTTGGAAGCCGAACCCGCAGAGCAGGTTGTGGCGGATATTCGCGCCGCGGGGGGTGAGGCGATTGCAGTGCCGGGGGACGTAACCGCGCCGGATTTCCCCGAACGCATTGTTCGGGCGGCGGTGGAGACCTTCGGCAAACTCAACATTCTTGTCAACAACGCGGGCTACACATGGGACGGCGTGATTCACAAGATGAGCGATGAGCAGTGGCAAGCCATGCTGGACGTGCACGCGACTGCACCCTTTCGGCTCATTCGTGCCGCCGCCCCCTTCATGCGCGACGCCGCCAAGCGTGAACTTGCTGAAGGGCGCATGCCCGAACCGCGTTGCATCATCAACGTTTCGTCCACGTCGGGCTTGCATGGGAACGCCGGGCAAGCGAACTACGCTACCGCCAAAATGGGCATCGTTGGCTTGACGAAGACGGTTGCCAAAGAGTGGGGACCGTTTGGCATCCGCTGCAATGCTGTGGCGTTCGGCTTCATTGAAACTCGTCTCACACAGAGCAAGGAAAAAGGTGAGACTATCGAAGTGCACGGCAAGCATGTGCCGCTGGGCATTCCCGAACACCTGCGCCAGATGGCGACCATGCTCATCCCGCTGGGGCGTCCCGGCACCCCCGAAGAAGCCGCCGGGGGCATCTTGTTGCTGGCGTCTCCCTTTGCGGCGTACATTACCGGGCACGTGTTGGAAGTGACCGGCGGTTACGGCATTTGACGCGCATGCGCTGAACACCTGGCGGGGCTTGCGCAGCCTCGCCAGGTCTCTTTTTCCATGATGACGTTTCATCCGCTTTCAATGCCAATTCCCCTTTGTGAGCCCCTTGACAAGTACACACTACCCCAGTATTCTATATGACACCTGACACCCCTTGAATAGTGACAAATGACACAAGGAGAGCGCCTATGCCCTAGCCATCGCCTTCCTGCGACCTGTGCATCATCTCCTTGCTTCGCGCCCCAATGGTCGCCCGCTCATGTTGCGTTCTGCCAACGGTAATCAACTGTGCAAGGAGCGTTCACTGATGAACTACGCCTTTTTGATTGACCAGCGAAAGTGCATTGGGTGCCATGCGTGTAGTACCGCCTGCAAGTCTGAAAACGAGGTGCCGCTGGGCGTGTACCGCACGTGGGTGAAGTACGTTGAAAAAGGCGCGTTCCCCGACGTGCGCCGCTATTTTCAAGTGACCCGCTGCAACCACTGCGCCAATCCCCCCTGTGTGCGTATCTGTCCTGTGGAAGCCATGTATCAGCGCGATGACGGCATCGTTGAATTCGACCCGCGCGTTTGCATTGGGTGCAAAGCCTGTCTGCAAGCCTGTCCCTACGACGCCATCTACATTGACCCTGAAAGCGGTACCGCCGCCAAATGCCACTTCTGCGCGCATCGCATCGAAATCGGACTCGAACCGGCGTGTGTGATTGTGTGCCCTGAGCAAGCCATCATCGCCGGCGACCTGGACAACCCCAACAGTGAAATCAGCCAGATGTTGCGCCGCTATCCGGTGAGTGTGCGCAAGCCGGAACAGGGCACAGCGCCCAAACTTTTCTACATTGATGCTGATGAGGTGACGCTGACGCCTACGGCTTCGCACATTCCGGGTTCGTTCATGTGGGCTGAGGTGGTCAGCGACCAGGCGCGCGCTATTGACGCCACCGACGACCCGCACTTCGCGCCGCAGCCTGTGCATACGCATACCCCCAGCGGCTTCACGGTGCGCACCCCCGCCGAACAGGGTATCGGGGCGGGCGGTCCGATTGTGATTGGTGGGCGGCAGGCTGAACACATGGTGCAAACCGCTTACAACGCGCAACACAAAATCCCCTGGCACTGGCAAGTGCCCGCGTATCTGGTCACCAAGGGGATTGGGAGCGGTGTTTTCATGCTGTTGGCGCTCCTTTTTGGACTGGGCGCGGTTGACTTTCACCGCCCCATCGCCTTGCTGGGTGGGTTTACCTCGCTGGTCTTCATCGGGCTGACCACCTTGTTGCTCATTCTTGACCTCGAACGCCCTGAACGCTTCTACACCATTCTGACGCGCCCGCAATGGAAATCGTGGCTGACGCGCGGCGCGTTCATTCTCGTGGGCTTCACGCTCGTGGTGGGCGTCTGGTTTGTGTTGGAAGGAAGCGCCGCGCTGGGCATGGGCACCGACCGCGCGGCGGTGGCGCTGCGTCCGCTCTTCCTCTGGGGTGGCTTTGTGCTGGCGGTGCTCACGGCTATCTACACCGCCTTCCTCTTTGGGCAAGCCGAAGGGCGCGACTTGTGGCAAAGTACGCTTTTGCCGGTGCATCTCGTGGTGCAGGCGCTGATGGTTGGTAGCGGCACGCTGCTGCTACTTGGACTGTTCGTCACGCTTCCCGCCGCCATGCAGAGCGCGCTGGCGTGGACGTTTGTCCTTGCATTGGCCGCTGACCTCTTTGTCACGCTCTTTGGCGAGTTCGGTATGCCGCACGCTTCGGAAGTTGCCGCACGTGCTGCGCATGAGATTCGCGCGGGGGCGTATCGTCGCCACTTCTGGCTGGGGGCGATTGGATTGGGGCATGGCGTGGCGCTGCTGCTCGCCGTCGGCGCGATGCTGCTCGGTAGTCCCTCGTTGCCCTTGATGGCGCTCGCCGCACTCGCCGCTATTGCCGGCTTGTACGCCTTCGAGCATGTCTTTGTGATGGCACCGCAACAGATTCCAAACAGTTAGTGGAAGGGAGCCAAGCGCTTATGAAGCGACAACATCATTCTGAACCCGTTGTGCGTGCGACGATGGAAGGACTGACAAACTACCCGCCCACCGACCGCTGGGATGAGTGGGTGGAATACGACCCACGCGCCTGGCCTGAGCGCCACACGCGCCGCTACATGCTCATCCCGACGGTCTGTTTCAACTGTGAGAGTGGGTGCGGTTTGCTTGCCTATGTAGACAAAGAGACGCTGGAAGTGCGCAAATTCGAGGGCAACCCGGTGCATCCGGGGAGCCGTGGGCGCAATTGCGCCAAAGGACCCGCGACACACAACCAGGTGTACGACCCCGAACGCATCCTCTACCCACTGAAGCGCGTCGGCAAGCGGGGTGAAGGCAAGTGGGTGCGTGTGACGTGGGATGAAGTGCTGGACGACCTCGCCGAGCGTATCCGTACCGCTATGCTCGAAGATCGCCACAACGAAATCATGTATCACGTGGGGCGACCTGGACATGAGGGCTTGATGGAGTGGGTGCTCTTCGCCTGGGGGCTGGATGGGCACAACAGCCATACCAACGTCTGCTCGTCGGGCGCGCGCGCCGGGCTTGCCTTCTGGATGGGGTTCGACCGC